>NZ_VUNH01000006.1 GCF_009695745.1 Pyramidobacter porci | reverse complement strand
AACTACGAACGGATCAACATGAAAAATGGCCTTACTCCGTTTGAAATTCGGAGCAAAGCCAAGTAATTCGAAGCTTTTCTACGACAGGTGCTTTTTTCTTTGTCTATTTACTGGGGAACAGGCCAAATGACGGGCCGTCGGTAGGAATTTCAAAAATTCCCGCACGGCGGCCCGTTTTCATTTTTCGGGGATTTCCTCCGGCACCTTCATGTTTTCATCACGCTCTTCCGCCGGTGCGCCAGCCGCCGCTCTGCCGCGCAGGCTCTCGGCGCTGACGGGGAAGTCGAAGGCAGCCGTCGGATAGGGCTCGTCTTTCAGCGTGAAGTGCCACCACTCGCCGGAAATGGCGCGGAAGCCGCGCTTCGTCATGGCGTCGCGCAGCAGGCGGCGATTGGCTCGCTGCCGTTTCGTCAGCGCCGGCGTGCCGTCGAAGCGCGAGATCTCGTCGAAGAAGTCGAACGGGCTGCCCATGTCGGCGTCGCGGCCGGAGCTCATCTCGAACAGCGTCACGTCGACGGTGCTGCCGCGGCAGTGCGCGGAGCGGGCGCTGACGTAGCCTTTTTTGAAGATCTGGCTCTTGTCCAACGCCGGATAGAACCACTTTTTCATGGAACAGTCTCCGGCGTCCCGCGCCCAGCGCACGAAGTGATCGACGGCGCGCTGGGGGCGGTAAGCGTCGTAGATCTTGAGCCGGTACCCCTGGCGGATCAGATCGTCGCTGACGTTTTTCAGCGCCGCGGCGGCCTCGCGGGTGAGCAGCGCGCAGGGCTGCTCGTAGCCGTCGACGCGGCACCCCACGAAATTGAACGTCGTGGCGTAACGGATCTCTTGAATCACGTCGGGCGCAGCTTCGCCCACCAGCACGAAGCCGGAGGCGTCCAACGACGGTCCGGCGGCGGCCGGACGTTGCGGGGCGAACGCCAGCAGCGCGGCAAAAAGCGCCGCGGCAACGCGTCTTTTTACGTTCACAGTGATCGCCTTCTTTTCTTTGGTGAACGCGCCGTCGCGGCGCGGGATTTTATTATACTCCTGTCCGGAACCGACGCCAGTCACACGCGATCTCATCGAAAAAAGAGAGCGAAGAAATTGATTATCTTTGACTTTCTACGCCGAGGGGGTAAAAATTTCCCCAGTGAAAAAAAAATTTCCTTTTCTTTCGGTTGAAAACCGGCGTCGGTTCCCTTGTAAATCGCCTCCGACATAAATATAATGAACTTCACGTTCAATTCTCAAAAAGATTTGCCATGAGGGGATTTTTCTTTCATCAGGATCAGGAGGGATTTTCATGACCTTGGACGAACTGACCGTCGGTCAGTCGGCGGTCATCGTTTCCGTGGGCGGCGCAGGGGCGCTGCGCCAGCATTTTCTCGACATGGGGGTCATTCCCGGCGCGCGGGTGAGCGTCGCCCAGTTCGCGCCCATGGGCGACCCGATGGAACTGACGATCCACGGCTACGAGCTCACGCTCCGCCTTGCCGACGCGGCGCGGATCCGGATCCGCGAGCTGACCGAAGCGGAACGGAACGGCGGCGGAGCGCCCGCGCTCAGCCGCAAAGAACCGGAACATCCCGGCCTCGGCGAGGGCGGACGCTATCACACCGCGTCCGGCGAACAGCCGCTGCCCGAGGGCGCGACGTTGACGTTTGCGCTGGCCGGCAACCAGAACAGCGGCAAGACGACGCTGTTCAACCGGCTCACGGGGGCCAACCAGCACGTGGGCAATTTTCCCGGCGTCACGGTCGACCGCAAGGACGGCGTGATCAAAGGGCATCCCGGCACGCAGGTCACGGACCTGCCGGGCATTTACTCGCTTTCCCCCTATTCCAGCGAGGAGATCGTCTCGCGCCGCTTTATCCTTGACGAACATCCCGCCGGCATCATCAACATCGTCGACGCCACCAGCATCGAGCGCAGCCTGTATCTGACCATGCAGCTGCTGGAACTGGACGTGCCCATGGTGCTGGCGCTGAACATGATGGACGAGGTGCGTGGCAACGGCGGTTCGATCCGCATCAACGAACTTGAAGAAGAGCTGGCGATCCCCGTTGTGCCGATCTCGGCGTCCAAAGGCGAAGGCATCGGCGAGCTGATCAGCCACGCGATCCACGTGGCAAAATATCGGGAGCGCCCCGGCCGCCGGGATTTCTGCGCCCGCGACGAGGACGGCGGCGCCGTGCACCGCTGCATCCACGGCATCATGCATCTGATCGAAGATCACGCCCGCGATGCGGGCCTCCCCGTGCGTTTCGCCGCCAGCAAGCTGGTCGAAGGCGACCGGCTCGTGCTGGAAGCGCTGCATCTGACGGAGAACGAGAAGGAGATGCTCGAACACATTATCGTGCAGATGGAACGAGAGCGCGGGCTCGACCGCGCCGCCGCCATCGCCGACATGCGCTTTGACTTTATCCGCAAGCTCTGCCGACGCACGGTCGTGAAGCCGCGGCAGAGCAAAGAGCGCGAGCGCAGCCGCCGCATCGACCGCCTTTTGACCGGGCGCTTCACGGCAATCCCCGCTTTCGCCGCCATTATGGGCGTCGTGTTCTGGCTGACGTTCAACGTCGTCGGCGCCTGGCTGCAGGACGCGCTCGACCGCGGCGTCGGCACGCTGACGGAAGCGGTCTCCGCGCTGCTGACGTCGATGAGCGTCAACCCGGCCGTGCATTCGCTGGTGATCGACGGCGTCTTCAGCGGCGTGGGCAGCGTCGTCAGCTTCGTGCCGGTCATCGTCGTGCTGTTTTTCTTCCTGTCCATGCTGGAGGACAGCGGCTACATGGCACGCGTGGCGTTCGTGATGGATCGGCTGCTGCGGCGCATCGGCCTGTCGGGGCGCAGCATCGTGCCGATGCTGATCGGCTTCGGCTGCACCGTGCCGGCCGTCATGGCCTGCCGCACGCTGCCGTCGGAGCGCGACCGGCGCATGACGATCATGCTGACGCCGTTCATGAGCTGCTCGGCCAAGCTGCCGATCTACGGCTTCTTCACGGCGGCGTTCTTTCCCCGGTACAGCGGCCTGATCACGACCGGACTGTACGCGCTCGGCATCGTCATCGCCGTTCTCGTCTCCCTGCTGGGCAAGAACACCGTCTTCAAGGGCGAGGCGGTGCCCTTCGTGCTGGAGCTTCCCAACTACCGCCTGCCGGGGCTGAAAAACGTGATGCGGCTGATGTGGGACAAAGCGAAGGACTTTTTGCAGCGCGCCTTCACGATCATTTTCATGGCCACGATCGTTATCTGGTTCCTGCAAACGTTCGACTTCCATCTGAACGCGGTCGCCGATTCGAAGGACAGCATGCTCGCCACCGTCTCCGGCTTCGTTTCGCCGCTGTTCGCGCCGCTGGGCTTCGGCGACTGGCGCGTGTCCGCGGCGCTGGTGACGGGCTTCATCGCCAAAGAAAGCGTCGTCGCCACGCTGACGGTCACGCTCGGCAGCACGGAGCGTCTGCTGGCGCTGATCTCGCCGCTCTCGGCCGCGGCACTGCTGGCGTTTTGCCTGCTCTACACGCCTTGCGTGGCCGCCGTCGCTGCGATCAAGCGCGAACTGGGCGGACGCTGGGCGTTCGGCATCGTCGTCGGCCAGTGCGTCGTGGCCTGGCTATGCGCGGGCGCCGTCAGGCTGACCGGCCTGCTGCTGGGGTGGGCGTGATGAACGCCGCCAGCTGGCTGACGCTCGGCGCGCTCGCCGCAAGCGTTTATTTCGCCTTGCACGCCTCGCGGCGCAGCTGCGGCGGCTGCTCATTTTGCGCTCCCCATTGCGAAGCTTGCCGCAGCAAAAGCCAGAAAAAACAAGGATGGAGACGCCATGATCCCGGCAGAAATTCACGCGAAGAATGAGAACGCCAAAGATTTACCCGACGTTTGACAAAGAGACATAAATAGTATATATCTTAACGAAACTTGGATACGGACAAAAATTTATTATGAAGGAGGAAACGATTTTGAAGACGCTCAATTGTCCCAACTGCGGCGGAGCATATAATCCTGCAAAATATAGATGCGATTACTGCGGCAGCTATGTTATCCTGTCAAAAGAAAACTATGTGGACCTAAGCGAGATACCGTTTGACCTGGAATCAAAGATCGAGAATAAATATCCTGGAATTTATGTGTTCGGCAGACTGCTGGGCAAGGGAGAGAAACCCATTCTTTTAGGGTCTGCCAATTATTTGACCGGCATTGTCTCGGCGGGGGGAAAGCTGCTTCTTACGAATAAGAGTTTGTCTTTCAGCGCCCATGGATTAAATATCGGCAGGAAAGAAGCAAAAATCGACTTGCGCGATATAACGGATGTACGTATGAGCGCTAATTTTTTGATTTCACAGCATATTATTGTATCTACCTCTAACTCGTCGTATAAGTTCGTCGTGCATCACGGCAAGGAATGGGTTGAGAAAATAAAAGATGCGATAACTCATGCGGAAAAATTCGATGAAAGAGCAGGAAACTCCTGCGCAATGGCGTCAGATTATACCGTCGAGTTACGAAATTTGAAAAAGCTTCTTGATGAAGGAATTATTACTCAGGAAGAGTTCGATATAAAGAAACGGACGATTCTTGAAATATGAGAAAGCTCCCTCTCAGCCATTACGGTTGAAAGGGGCCTTTTTGTCCGACAATATCCAGGCAGAGTGAACGCAGCTAGGCAAAAAATCTCATGAGGAGACCTTCATTGAAGGCATTCATGATGTCGAGTTTTTTAATCGGCTGGCATACGTCTGGATGTTTTCGCCAGGTATCTCCATAACATTCCTCTTGGGGAAATGTGATCGTTCGCGGCAGCCTCGCCGCGCTCCGCCGTGGCCGGCACGGACAACCTGACGGGATTCCCTCAATACTACCGCCTCAAGAACGTGCAGAAACTCCCCTGCGACGGCCTGCTGATCCGCTGGAGCAAATAAACGAATACCTTCCGCAAAAGACGAAAAAGCGTTCGCCGGTTGATGAGTTGAATTTCACCAACCGGCGAACGCTTTCAATGTTCCACGTGGAACATTGTTTCCAAGAAATGGTCTTCGATCCAGCGTCTATCGAACTTCAACGCCTCTTCATTTTTGCCGTCTCCAAAAGACTTTTGCCGAAAAACTCCTTCGCCGCTCCGCTTCTATTGCAGTTTGCCGCGCGCGCTCACGGGGAAATGGTCGATCACCTCGCCGCCGCTGACCAGATAGGCATATTCATACAGATTGCAGACGGGACAAATGTGCACGGGGACGACGCGCACACGGTCGCCGACGCGCACTTTCTCGCGGAACGCCGCGTTGTTGATGATGGCGTGCTCGTCGAAGACTTTGTCGATGTGCACGCCGGGATGTTCGAGCAGCGTGCCGTGTCCCGGCGTGGCACAGACGCCTTCGCTGCGGCGCTGCATGGTCAGCCCTTTGGCACCGACGTCGAGGATGACGCGTTCCGCCGTAGGGCGGCTGATCACCGTCGCCAGTACGGTGGCGGCGCAGCGCGCCAGCGTGCCGATGGCGTGTCCTTGCGAGGCGTCCATGAAGATGAACGTGCCGGGACGCAGCTCGGTGATGCCGCCGAGGATCGGCACTTCGTTCATGAAGGTCGGCGTGGCCCCGTAACTGACGATCTCGCAGGGCATGCCGGCCGCCGCGGCGAGGCGGGCGAAGCGCAGCGTGCGTTCCTGCGCGCCGACGGCGATGCGGATCAGATCCTCGCGGTCTTTGGCGCTATAGCTGTTGCCGTCGTGCGAAAAGATCCCTTTGAACCGCATCGCGGAACACCGGCGGATCGCCGCCAGCAAAGCGGTGAAATCGTTTTCCTCGATGACGCCCGAGCGCCGCTCGCCCACTTCGATCTCGATCAGCACTTCGGCGGGACGGTCGGCGCCGGAAAAAACTTTTTGGATGCCGGGCAGCGCCTCGAGGCTGTCGACGCCGAAGCCGACCTTCACGCCGCGCTGCGCCAGGGCGCGGATGCGCTCCCATTTCTGCACGCCGACGATTTCGTTGGCGATGAAGATGTCGTCCAGCCCTGCGGCGGCCATGGCTTCGGCTTCGCCGACTTTGGCCACGGCGATGCCGCGCGCGCCCATTTCCACCTGCAGGCGCGCCACGGCGGGCATCTTGTGCGTCTTGGCGTGCGGTCGCAGCCTGACGCCGTGGCGGGCGGCGTAGTCGAGCATGAACTGCATGTTGTCCCGCATGATCTCGCGATCGATCAGCAGCGACGGCGTATCGAGTGCGGTGATTTTCACGTTTTTCTCCTCCTTGGGGTGATACAATAATGACGTTTTCGCACGTAATCTACAAAAATTCCGGCGTTTTTCAAGCGCCGAAAATCCACGGAGGTGCGCGACATGGAACTGAACTTGACCGGCCCGGTGCTGGGCGTCGCTTCGCTGTTCATCATGGGAGTCTATTATCCCGTGGTGATTTGGGGCGAATACTGGTTTTCCGAGCGCATCTGGCCGCTGTTTCTGCTCGCCGGCGCGGCGCTGATCGGGACCTCGCTGTTTCTCAGCGGCACGGCCTGTTATCTGACCGCTTTTACGGGCGCGGTCAACCTCTGGGCCATCGCCGAGATCAAGGAACAGACGCGGCGCGTCCGCGACGGCAAATATCCGCGCAATCCTCGCCGCCGCTATGACCGATACTGATTTTCAATTCAAAAGCATCATTGAAAAGGCCGGCATCGCGCACTCCACGCGCGATGCCGGCCCAGTGTGGCTCCGATGTTTTCCGGAAGAGCCTCTAGATGAGCCCGAAGTCCTGCAGCTGAGCCAGAAGCACCACGACGAGGATGACGGGCACGATGAACTTGAAGCAGAGATCCACCAACCACTCAAAGCGGAGCTTCTTCCCCGGCGTAAGAGCCACTTCGTCGGCGATGACCTTCGTGCCCAGAACCCAGCCGAACATGACGCTCATGAGCAGAGAGCCGAGAGGCATCATCACGCCTTCGGAGAGCATGTCGTAGAAGTCAAGCCAGCAGTCGAAGGCCACCGGGATCTTCTTGAGTCCCATCATCACGCCAGGGCTGTTCATCGCCGCGCCGCCGGCTACGTTGCTGCCCAGTCCGTCCAGCGCGACGGGAAGGCTCACGACGAAGAGCACCAACGCGAGGACAATGGTCGTTGCGGCACGCGTGGGAGCCTTCCCCTTGCGGATCTGACGGTCAAGCAAGCAGGCCACGCAGACCTCAAGCAAGGACATCGAGGAGGAGATGGCGGCCAGGAACACCAGGAAATAAAAGAGGAATCCCACAAAGGAACCGCTGAAGCCGCCCATACCGGTCACGAAGACCTCGTGCAGAGACACGAAGAGCAGCGAGGGGCCGCCGGCAGGGGCAAGGCCGAAGGCAAAGCACGCCGGCATAACGACCATGCCGGCCAGGACCGCGATGATGGTGTCGGCCAGCGGGATGATGTACATCTCCCGGGAGAGATCCTGCTCCTTCGACAGGTAGGAACCGTAGGTGATCATGACTCCCATGCCAAGCGACAGCGAGAAGAACATCTGCCCCGCCGCTGTTTTCAGGACCTTGAAAAAGCCGATCTCAGGATCGGAGAATACCGCGAAGTTCGGCTTGAACATGAAATCCAGGCCCTTCTCGGCGCCTGGGAAAGTGTAGACGTAAACGGCCAGCCCGGCGAGGATGATGGCAAGGGCGGGGATGGCGTACTTGTTGAAGCGCTCGATGCCGCTTTCAACGCCGCTCATGACGATCACGATGTTGAGAAGCTCGAAGATCGCCAGATAGAGGAGCATGTCGGAGCCGTTGCAGATGAACTCTCCAAAGTAAGCGCCGCTCTTGATGTTCGCGAAATTTGCGCCCCCCGAGAACATCGATTCGACGAAAGCGACCATGTACTTCAAGACCATGCCGCCCAAGACGTTGTAAAAAGCGAGAATGATAAACGGCGAAGCCACGCCCAGATATCCCACCCAGGCGAACTTCTTCGAGACAGCCTGATAGGCTTCCACGGCGCCCTTACCGGTCTTGCGCCCCAGGGCCAACTCTCCAAGCATAATGACAACGCCGACCAACAGAACCACCGCCAGGTACACGACCAGGAACGCCCCGCCGCCGCTTTTTCCCATCTTATAGGGGAATCCCCAGAGATTGCCCAAGCCTACGGCAGAACCGATCGCCGCCATCAAGAAGCCGAACTTGGACCTCCACTGCCCTCTTGCAACATCCTTTTCACGTGTCATTTTTCTCATCTCCCTTTTAAGAAATTATGGATGCCCTTTTTAACGGACAAATCCTATCATATTATACAAACTGAACATAAAAAGGCCAACCATCTCCTTTTAATTGTATTCAGAATAAAATACTTTAATTAATTATATTTTACATCAATAGTATCTCCACGTAAAACAAAAACGATTCTCTCCCTAAGAGTAAACCGGGAAGCGAGGCCAAACATCAGATTGCTCTACCTCAAATTCATATTTTGAATTAAAACAGCTGTTTATGAATCTCCCTCGCGGCCCCCAGCAGACTATGCTGATGCTCTCTACCAAGAATCAATATGATAAGCTCCCCCAAAAAATCAGGCCGGCCCCGCAGGGTCGGCCTGATTTCTTATTTGCGCTCCGAGAAGCGGCCGCCGAAAAGCGGCAGGATCGTGCGCTCGACGGTTTTCAGCAGCAGATAGGTGACCAGCACGTCGCCGGGCAGGCGGATTAGGTTGGTCATGGCGCGCGCGGGGAAAATGGCCCACACGGCTTTTTTGTAGAGGATCACGAGCCACAGCGTGTTGCAGCCGAGGTTGACGATCAGCTTGACGAGCAGATGGGCGACGAACACGCGCGCCACCGAGAGCGGACGGCGGTACAGCACCGTGCCGTAGATCACGCCGGCCAGCACGGCGCTGAGCGTGAAGCCGGGGAAATACACGCCGTCGGGCCGAAGCATGAACTTGATCACTTCGAGCGCGCCGGAGAACAGCGCTCCTGCGGCAGGGCCGAAAAGATAATCCACCACTTGGTTGGGTATGCCGGACAGGCCGATCTTCACATAAGGCCCCAGGTTGACCGTCGCCACGGCGCTGAGGATCATGGCCAGCGCGCACATGACGCCGCAGAACGCCACCACGCGGATGGAGCGGAACTCGCGCAGCGAACCGAGCCAACGGTTTTCGCCCGCGCCCAACGAACGCGGATTGCCTGATGTCATCATACAAAAACGCCTCCTTCGCAGTAATTTCCTCTTACTACATAAGGAGGCGGGACTCGCCCGATATGCAGCAGCGGGATGCAAAACCCGACACCGCAAGCCCGGAGGCTTTTCGTCCGGCTGTCAACTCCCCGTTCAGCCGGCACTTGACGCATCGGTTTTTACTCTGCTTTGAGATGCTTCTATTATAATCGCCGTTTCGGGCAATGCAAGCCCCTTTTCGGGAAACGGCCGGCGTGCTACCATATCCACGGGAGAAAATCGTCAGTTCCGGCCTTTCACGGGCGAGAACTGGCGGAAAAAGGCGGAAACGTCATGAAAAAAGTTCTCAGTTTTGCGGCCGTCGCCCTGCTGGCGCTGGGGGGCTGGTACGGCTGGAATCAATTCGCAAAGACTCGAAAACACAGCGTGAGCTTCTACGCCATGGACACGCCGGTCACGCTGACGGCGTACGGGTCTCGCGCCGAAGAAGCGCTGGACCGCGCCCGCTCGCGCATCAAGCAGATCGAAAGCGAGCTGTCCGTCACCGACCCGCGCAGCGACGTCGGCCGCCTCAACGCCGCCGGCGGCGCGCCGGTTGAAGTCGGCGAAGACACAGCCGCGCTGACGGCCTTCGCGCTGCGCGTGAACGCTCTGACGGACGGCGCGTTCGACCCCACGCTCTACCCCGCGCTGCGCGCCTGGGGCTTCACGACGGAAGAACGCCGCGTGCCCGAAGCCGCCGAATTGGCGGAACTGCTCAAGCTCGCCGGCGCGGATCGCGTCCGCCTCTTCGGACGAACGCTGCGCCTCGACGAAGGCAGCATGCTCGACCTCGGCGCCGTCGGCAAAGGATTCGCCGGCGACGAAGCGCTCGCCGCCATGGCCGCCGCGGGCGTTGAATCGGCGCTGGTCAACTTGGGCGGCAACGTGCAGACGCTGGGACTCCGCCCCGACGGCCAAAGATGGCGCATCGGCGTCAAGTCGCCCGACGGCGGTCTGATCGGCGTGCTGCGCGTTGAAGCGGAAGCCGTCGTCACCTCAGGCGGCTACGAACGCTTCTTCACCGGCCCCGACGGCCGCATCTACTGGCACATCCTCGATCCACGCACAGGCGCTCCGGCGCGCAGCGGCGTGATCTCCGCCACGGCCGTCGGCCCCGAAGGAAAAGTCTGCGACGCGATGTCCACGGCGTTCTTCGTCATGGGTGCGGAAAAAACCGCCGCGTTCTGGAAGGAACACGGCAGCCCCGGCTTCGTTCTGCTCACCGAGAACGGCGAACTGTGGATCAGCGAAGACCTGGCCGCGCGCTTCGAAGCCGACCCCGCTTACGCCGGCGCGAAAGTGACGGTAGTACGGCGATGAAAAAATTCGTCCTCGCCGCCCTGCTGCTTTTGATCGGCTGGTGCCTGTGGCGCTGGTTCGCGCCGCACGGGCAGATCGTCGAGATCGTCCAGCGCAGCAGAGTGATCGCCCGTCTCGATCTGAGCCGCGAAACGGGCTCGCGCACCATCGACATCCGCTCCCCCGGCGGCGGCTACAACCGCCTGCTCGTCGAACGGGGGCGTGTCAGAGTCCTGAGCGCCAACTGTCCGGGGCAGGACTGCGTGAGAATGGGCTGGCTGCGCTCGGCCTCGCTGCCGCTGATCTGCCTGCCGCACGGCCTGACGGTGCGCTACGCGCCGCGCAGCGAGGGCGACCTGGACAGCCTGTCGCAATAGGAGGGAAATATGAACACGAAAAACTTCACCCGTCTGGCGCTGCTCACGGCGCTGTCGCTGATCCTCTTCGCGGCCGAAATGGCCCTGCCTGCGCCCATTCCCGTGCCCGGAGCAAAACTGGGGCTGGCCAACGTCGTCACCGTCTGGGCGCTCTACCACTGCACCGCCAAAGAAACGCTGCTGGTGCTGCTGGCCCGCATTCTGCTCGGCGCGCTGCTCAGCGGCAACGCCGGTGCGCTGATCTTCAGCCTGTCGGGCGGGCTGCTCTGTTTGGCCGGCACGCTGCCGCTGCGACGCGTCATCCCGGAACGCCGCCTGTGGCTGTGCAGCGCTGCCGGCGGGGCGCTGCACAACGTCGGGCAGCTGGCGGCCGCTATTGCCGTGACGAAAACCGCGGGGCTGCTCTCTTACCTGCCGTTTCTGTTGGTCAGCGGCATCGTCTGCGGTTCGCTGACGGGGCAGATCGCCCAGCAGACCTCTGCGCGGCTGCGCTATTACCGCACGCGCGACCGCGACGATCTGCCGGCGCAGAATCTTTGACCGCAGGTCTTCTGATCCATAAGGAGGAGAAAATTTCATGAACGCCAACGCGCTTACGCGCCTCGCCGTGGATTTCGCAATGACGGCGCTGATGGTCGCGCTGATGGCCTATCAAGTCGTCGGCGGCGTCGCTCACGAGATTCTCGGCACCCTTGTCGGCGTGCTCTTCATCGTTCACGCGGTCCTGAATCGGCACTGGTTCGCGCATTTTTTCAGCGGACGCGCCACATCGATGCGCGTGCTGCAAAACTTCGTGATCTTGCTGGTGCTGCTCGACGCCGTGACGATCATGGTGACGGGCGTGATGATTTCGGGCACGGTTTTCGCCTTTCTCGACATCACCCGCGGCGTCGGCGTCGCCCGCTCGCTGCATCTGGCCGCGTCCTACTGGGGCATGGTGCTCATGAGCGTCCACATCGGCCTGCACTGGAGCATGGTCATGGGCATGACGCGCGCCGTCTTCGGGGTCAAGGGGCACCGCGGCGCGGCCGCCTGGCTGTCTCGGCTCACGGCGGCGGCGCTGGCCGTCTGCGGGGCGCGCGCCTTCGGGCGCGTGGACGCGTGGGGATTTCTGACGCTGCGCAGCCAGTTCGCCTTCTTCGACGAAACGCAGAGCGATCTCGCGGTACTGTTCAGCTATTTCTCCATCATGGCGCTGTTCATTTTCCTTTCCCATTACGCGGGCAAGGGGCTGCAGGCGTTTCCAACGTCGCGAAAGGATGCCGCGCGGTGAATCTGAACTATGAGGGAATCGTTCTCGCCGCCGCTTCTCTGCTGATCATCGCCGTCTATCATCCGCTCGTGATCAAGGCGGAATATTGGTTCGGGACGCGCGTCTGGCCGTTATTCGCCGCCGCCGGGCTAATCTGCCTGTTCGTTTCCGCCTGCCTGCGCGGCGTCGCTTCGCCCATCCTCGCCTTTCTCGGCGCCACCAACTTGTGGAGCGTCGTCGAGTTGCAAGCTCAGGCCAAGCGCGTCAGAAAAGGCTGGTTCCCCCAAAATCCGCGGCGGAAATACGAATGAAAAACATGACTCTCGCACGAAAAAAGCGGGACGGCACGCTGAGATCGTCTCCAGCGCGTCGTTCCGCTTCTCTTTTTTGATGCTCTTTTAATTTTATTCCGCCTGGCGGTACGGGTAACGGCGGCTTCGAATGTATACTGTATATTAATCGATGAGAGAGCATTCTTTTGATTGACAAGACTATAATCCGCTGATAATATAATTTCAGTTGTTAAATATTATCTTTTCAAATATAGGAAAGAAGGACGACGTGATGAGCGTAAAACTTGGCTACATCGGTTTCGGCGAAGCAGCCTACCACATGGGCAAGGGGCTGAAAAGCGAAGGGGTCGGGGATATTCGCGCCTTTGACGTGGCGCTCGACATGGGCGGCGCGTACAAGGACACGGTGCTCAAGCGCTGCGCCGACGCCGGCGTCGCGGTGGCGGCGTCGGCCGCAGAGGTCGTGAAGAGTTGCGACATCGTCGTCATCTGCGTGCCGGCGCGCTTCACCGCTTCCACGGCCGAGGGGCTGCTGCCTTTCGCGAAGGAAGGCCAGCTGTTCGTCGACGTGACCACGGCGCTGCCCCACGTCAAAGAAAAGGAAGCGGCTCTGTTCGCCGAGAAAAAAGCGCAGTACGTGGACTCGGCCATGCTCGGCTCGCTGGTCGTCTCCGCTCACAAGGTGCCGATGCTCGCCTCCGGCGACGGCGCGGAACGCTGGAAAGAGGCGATGACGCCCTACGGCATGAAGATCGCGTTGGTCGGCGCCGGCTCGAAAGCCGGCGAAGCCTCGCGCATCAAACTGGTGCGCAGCGTTTTCATGAAAGGCCTCGAAGCGCTGGTTGTAGAAACGTTCCTGTTCGCCCGCAAATGCGGCGTCGAGGAGCGCATCATGGACTCCGTCGCCGGCACGATGGACAAAGAGTCGTTCAAGGACATTGCCCGGCGGATGGCCGGCGCCGACCTGATTCACTCGGAACGCCGTTCCTTTGAAGTGGGCGAGTCCATGGAACTGATGAAAGAAGTCGGCGTCGAGCCCTTGGTCGCCGCCGGCGCCAAGGAACGCCTGGCCCGTTCGGCAGCGCTTGGCATGAACACGGAACTGAGCGGCGTAGCGCCTCAAACCATGGAAGCGATCTATTCCATTTGGGAGAAGAAGAGCTACAAATAATTTCCGGCTTTGGGCGGACGCGGGCTATAATCCCGATCCGCTTTAAAATCTGAAACCGAAAGGAAGGCTCACGTAATGAAAATGAATCGTCGCATTTTGGCTTTACTTGTCGCAACAGCAGCATTTCTGCTCCCCGCGTGCGGTTTCGCCGCCGACTATCCCAACAAGCCCGTCAAGATCATCGTTCCCTTTGCCGCCGGCGGCGCCGCCGACATGACCACCCGTCTGGCGGCGAAGGTCGCCGAAAAATACCTCGGCCAGCCCATGGCGGTCGAAAACCGTCCCGGAGGCGGCGGCGTCACCGGTTACGCCGAAGTCGCCAAATCCCGGCCCGACGGTTATACGCTCAGCGAAGTAGGGCCCAGCGTCGTCATCGCGCCCCTGACCAAGAAGACCAATTTCACGATCGATTCCTTTACGCCCATCGTCAACATGGTGTACGAACCGGAGACGATCGCCTGCCTGAGCGAGCGCTTCAAAACCTGGGAAGAGCTTGTCGCCTTCTCGCAGGCCAACCCCGGCGGCGTCAAGATCAGCGTCTCCGGCGCCATGGCCAGCGACCACCTCGCCGTGCTCCGCGTACTCAAGAAGAGCGGACTGAAGTGGATCTGCGTGCCCACCAACGGCAGTTCCCAGGCTATTACGGCCATGTTGGGCGGCCACGTCGACCTGACGATCGTCTCGCCTTCCGAGCTTTCCGAGCAGGTGCGCAGCGGTCAGGTCGCCTATCTGCTGACGCTGGCTCCCAAGCGTCTCGAGGAGTATCCCGAACTGCCCATCGCCGCCGAAAAGGGCATCGACGTGGTGGACGGCCCCTGGCGCGGTCTTGTCGCTCCCAAGGGAACGCCCGAAGAAGTGGTGGCCGCGATCGAAGCGGCTTTCCTGAAAGCGTTTGCCGATCCTGAATTCGTCGAAGCCTACGGCAAGGCCGGCCTGCCCGCCAGCATGTGGATGAACCGCGCCGACTTCACGGCGCTGGTCGATCAGCAGAAGGTGGATATCGCCGAAGTGATCGCCGAGACCGGCGTGAAGACGAACAAGTAGCTTTTCGACCGATGAAGAGGGTTCCTCGTTTCCGCAGGGCCCTCTTTTTTCACAACGAAGGAGGAAAATCCCGTGTTTCTTGTCAAAACTCTTTCCCTCGAGGTCGTCTTCGTCGTGTTCTTCCTGTGGCGTTCTTTGTACGAACCCGTCGAGGTGCGCGCTTACCCTCAGGCGCTGCTGATCCTGATGGGGCTGTGCGCCTTGACCTCGCTGTATTACGCCTGGAAGATCCGTAACACGTCGCAGGGCTCCGCCGACGAGATCCGTTTCAACAAGTACTTTTCCATCGGTTCGTTCTTCTGCTATCTGTTGTCGTTCCACGCTCTCGGCTTCATCGCGGCGACGTTTCTTTTCTATAGCATCTGGATGGCGGTGATCGACCGCAGACTGAGGATCGGCCACGTCCTCATCGCGGCGGTCTTTGCCGGATTGCTGTACTACGTGTTCCACAACGTTCTCGGGGTCCTGCTGCCGGCCGGACTGCTGGCAAACGTTCTGCCCGATTAGGAAGGAGCGACGCACATGTTAGATTGGCTCGAAGCTTTGAAACTCGCCCTGGTCCCCAGCGTGCTGCTCTCGAACTTTATCGGCACGGCGGTCGGCATCGTGATCGGCGCGCTGCCCGGCCTGACCTCGACGATGGGCGTGGCGCTGGCGGTGCCTCTCACTTACGGCATGGCGCCCGCCTCGGGATTCGCCATGCTCTGCGGCATTTACTGCGGCTCCGTCTACGGCGGCGCCATCACGGCCATCCTCATCAACACGCCGGGCACGCCCGCCGGAGCGGCGACGACGCTGGACGGCTATCCGATGGCGCAGAAGGGGCGCGCCGTGGAGGCTCTTGGCATCGCGGTGATCAGTTCGTTCATCGGCGGTCTGTTCAGCGTCGTGGTGCTGAGCTTCTGCGCGCCGGCGCTGGCCAAGGTGGCGCTGTCCTTCGGTCCGGCCGAGTACTTCGCGGTGATGGTTTTCGGCATCACGATCATCTCCAGCATCTCGGGCAAGTCCATGTCGCGCGGGCTTTTCGCCGGGCTGCTGGGGATGTTCCTCGGCACCTTCGGCACTGATCCGCTGACGGGCTATCCGCGTTTCGCCGACGGCATTCCCGGCCTGTACGGCGGCATCGAGATCGTACCCTGCCTGATCGGTCTGTTCTCGTTCCCGCAGGCGATCGACATGGTGGTCAAAAAGGTCAAAGAGTCGAGCATGAACGCACTGACGGGCAAGGTGCCGCCGCTGCGCGAGTTTGCCAAACGCTGGGGAAATCTGCTGCGTTCGTCGGTGATCGGCACGTTCGTCGGCATCCTTCCCGGCGCCGGGACGAGCATCGCCACGTTCATCTCCTACAACGAAGCGATGCGCTTTTCCAAGCATAAGGAGGAGTTCGGCACGGGCTGCATGGACGGCGTCGTCGCCACGGAAACTTCGAACAACGCCGTCGTCGGCGGTTCGCTGGTGCCGCTGCTGACGCTGGGAATCCCCGGCAACGCGGTGTCGGCCATCTTTCTGGGCGCTCTGACGATCCAGGGGCTGAAGCCCGGACCGTTCCTGTTCCAAGAACAGGCGCCGCTGATTTACAGCTTGTTCCTCAGCCTCGGCATCGCCCACTTTTTCTTCCTCGCCATCGGCCTCGGCGGCGTGAGAATTTTTCCCAGGATCCTGAAGATTTCGCCCACGGTGCTCTCCGGCGGCATCCTCATTCTCGGCACGGTGGGAGCGTACGCGCTGCGCAACGAGCCTTTCGACATCTGGGTCGTGCTGGCGTTCGGCCTGCTGGGGTATTTCCTGAAAACGATCAAGACGCCTACGGCACCAGTCGTGCTGGGCTTCATCCTCGGACCGATGATCGAAGCCAACTTCGAACAAGCCATGCTGATCGGCGACGGCAAATGGTCGTTCTTTTTCGGCAAGCCGATTTCCTGCGTTTTTCTGATCCTCGCCGCCGTTTCCTTCACGACGCCCTTTATCTTCCGCTGGCGCAAAATCCGTAGTGTCTCCGCCCTGGTCGAAGAAGAGAGCCGTACCGAGGAAGAGGAACTGTAAACATTTTTCGACAGCGTTTTCCCACTTAAAAAATCTGTCTCTTATTGAGAAAGGAAGTTTTTCACATGTCCGTAGGATTTCGCGTGTACACCAAAAGGAACCTGCCGCCCCAAGAGCTCGTCGAGGCGTTTCGTCACATCCCCGCCTCCAACATCGCCGATACGATGAACCGCCTCTGCGCCATCCACTCCGACATTCGTCTGATGACAAAACCCGGCGACGGCAACATGGTCGGCGTGGCGCTGACCGTCAAGGGCCGCCCCGGCGACAATCTGATGCTGCACAAGGCGCTGAACATGATCGAACCCGGCGACGTGGTCGTCGTTTCCAACGAGGGCGACCGCAGCCAGTCCCTGATGGGCGAGGTCATGGCCGCCTACGCCAAATCGCGCGGCGTGGCCGGTTTCGTCTTCGACGGGCCGATGCGCGACATCGACAGCCTTTATGACGGCGGCGTGCCGTTCTACGCGACGGGCACCACGCCCGGCGGGCCCTTCAAGGAGGGCCCCGGCGAGATCAACGTTCCCATCGCCTGCGGCGGCATCATGGTCAACCCCGGTGACATCATCGTCGGCGATCCCGACGGCGTGATCGTCATTCCCCGTCAGGATGCCGAAAGGGTGCTGGAAGCGGCGCGAAAGTTCATGGAACAGGATCAAAACAAGCTGAAAGCGGCTCAGGAGGGACACGCCAAGCGCGACTGGGTCGACGAGAAGCTGGAAGAAAAGGGCTGCGAGATCATCGACGACGTGTATCCCGCGTAAATTCGCCAAATAACGCCACAGGAGACTCCATCATGAGCCAAATGGCAATCGCACTGATCATTCTCGCCGCTACGATCGTTCTGTTCATCTGGGAGCCGGTGCCCATTCTCGTCACCGCCATCGGCGCTTCGATCGCTTACGCCTACGCGGGCATTATTCCCGTCGGCGATATCTTCAAGGGCTACAACAGCAACACCATCGTGCTGCTGGCCGGCATGATGATCGTCGGATCGTCGCTGTTCCACACCGGCCTGACTGACATCATCGGCGAAAAGATGGTGAAGATCACGGGAAAAAGCGAGCGCAACATCGTCCTCGCCACGCTGATCGTCTCCTGCGCCCTCAGTTCGGTGTGCAGCAACATCGGCGTTATGACGGCCATGGCCCCGCTGGTCACGGCCATGTGTTTCTCCGCCGGCTGCGGCTCTTCGCGCACGCTGATGGCGCTGCTTTTCGGCGCTCAATTCGGCGGCTTCGTGACGCTGGTCGGCGTCGGTTCCAACGCTTCCGCGGCCAACGCCATGGCCGACCTCGCTCTGACGCCGTTCGGGTTCTTCGGCATCACGCCCTTTGGCCTCGGCATTTGCGTTCTCGGCACGCTGTACTTCACTTTCGTGGGCATGAAGTTCCTGCCCGACACGGGATATGTTCCCGAGTTCGCCAAGGTCGAGAAGAAGCCCTTCGACAAAAACAAGGCCGCCATTGCCTGCATCACCATGGGGGCCTTGTTGGTGGTCATCGCGCTGAGCCCCAAGAAGATGCCCATGCACGTGGCGGCGGTGATCGGCTCGCTGGTTATCATGGGCACCAAGTGCATGACCGTTCGGGAAGCTATTGCCGCCATCGACTGGAACTGCATGCTGCTGGTCGGTTCGTTGACCGCCATTTCCACAGGAGTGCAGAAAAGCGGCGCCGGCGCCGCCATGGCTGAACTGATCCTGCAGATCCTCGGCGAACATCCCAGCACGTTCATGATCACGACGGTGCTCTTCATCGCCGCCGCACTTCTCACTCAGGTGATGTCCAATATTCCCACGATCATGCTGTTTATGCCCATCGGCGTTTCCATCGCCAAAGCGATCAACGTCAGTCCTTATCCCATCTGCATGATCATCACGCTGGCCGGCGCCGCGTCTTACGCCACGCCTTTCGCCGCCCCGCAGAACATGATGACCGTCGGCTGGACGCAGTACCGGTTCGTGGACTACCTCAAAGTAGGACTGCCGATGCTGCTGGTAACCTATCTGGTCATTGTCGCCGTGATCCCTTTCTATCTGCCCTATTAAAAACTGAATTTCCGAAAAAAAAGCGCGCCCTCGGCACGCCCGCTGCGGGCTGTGAGAGCGCGCTTTTTCGCGACGAACTGGAGGCACATCACATGAGAGACTGTCTTCGCGGCGCTTACGAGATGCACGTCCACACTTCGCCCGACGTCACGGCGCGCAAATGCGGCGACCTCGAACTGGCGCGGCGCTTTCGCGGCGCCGGGCTGGCGGGGGCTCTGATCAAATGCCACTACGCCGACACGGCGGCTCGCGCAGCGTTGCTGAACGAGCAATTCGCACAACTGCATTTCGCCGGCGGCGTGACGCTGAACAACTCAGTCGGCGGGCTCAATCCCGAAGCAGTCGCCGCCAGCGGCAAGATGGGCGGCCGAATTGTCTGGTTCCCGACGATGGACTCACGCAGCTATCAGGAATTCCGCAAGCAAAACGGAACGTCCGGCGTGGATTCGAGCGGGTGCATTGACGTCCTTGACGGTCGGGGAAACTTGATTCCCGAAGCGCTCGCGGTGCTGGAAACGGCCAAGCGATATAAAATGCTGGTCGGCACGGGGCATGTCAGCGCCGCGGAAGGACTGGCGCTGGTACGTGCCGGCGCAAAGGTGGGCTGTCAGGTGATCCTGACGCACGCCGACAATCCTGCCGACGTTTACACGACGGACCAGCAGCGCGAGGCCGCGGCGTTGGGGGCGATCGTCGAACACTGCTACTTCACGACCTATTACAAACGCACGCCCATCGAAACGATCGCCGCGCAGATCTGGGCCGTCGGCGTGGAACGGGTGATCCTTTCCACCGATTTCGGACAACCGCAATCGCCCTATTCCGACGAGGGACTTTCACAATATGCGGATCTGCTCGCGGCGCAGGGCTTCAGCAACGCCGAACTGGGCATGATGTTCCGCGACACGCCGGCTCGTCTGCTCGGCTTTGAGCGCTGAGCCGTAAAAAAACGCGGCGCGCCACGAAAAACGGAAGCCTGTCCCTTGCTCAAAGAGCAAGGGACAGGCTCCCGTTCTTTTACAGCGTCGCTCAGTCGCGCACGGTCGCTTTGCCGACTTTGGGCATCTTTTCGACGGTGATGGCCTCGATGTAGTAAAAAGGCTCCATCGTGCCCTTTTCGAAGACGGAGGGCACGCTGCCCTCGCGCAGGATGCCGCGAACTTTGACCCACGACTTTTCGGACTGGAGCTGCGACAGGTCGCGGTCGTACTTGAACTCGAAGTTCACGTAGCCGCCCGTGCAGAACGGGCAGATCGGCCCTTTGCGCCCCACGTAGGTGAAGCCGTCGAAGTCCATGTAAAAGCCCTCGATCTCCACCGACTTGCCCGCGTATTTGTCGAAGTTCAGGAACCAGTCGTTGATCTGGGTCATGTAGAGGCGGTTGCCGACGACGATATCGATTTTGCGCGCGTCGAAGGCGGCGCGGTCCTTCTCGATGTCGTGCGGATAATTGTAAAGCGAGATGTCCGGTCCCTCGAGGATCAGCATCCCCGCCTGGGCGTCGATCTCTGCCAGATAGTCTTCCAGTTTCTCCGCTTCCTCTTCCGGCAGAGGCGCGGCGGCGAAAAGGGCCGACGCGAGCAGCGCCAACAGAAACGCCCCAAGCGCGCTTTTTCCTCCGAATTTCATCATTTCTTTCATCGTCCTTTTCAGCCCGCCTGCGTCACTGCGGCCGCCGGAACCCGTGAAAGTGCGAGCCGGCGACGGCGGCGGCGAAAAGCGCCATGTTGACGATCACGATGCACGATCCGGTAGGAATCGAATACAGATAGGAAAGGAACATGCCCGTGAAAAAGCAGCCGACCGAGATCGCCGCCGACAGCAGCACCGTGCTCCTGAAACGGCGGCAGATCCGCATCGCCGTCAGCGACGGGAAAACGATCAGGCTGGAGATCAGCAGCGTTCCCATCATGCGCATTCCCAAAACGACCGTCACGGACGTGAGCAGGGCGATGATCATGTTGTAGCGCCCCGTGCGGATCCCCGCCGCCTGCGCGAACGTCTCGTCGAAGGTGACGGCGAAGATGCGGTTGTAAAACAGAACGTAGAGCAGCAGCACCGCCGCGCTCAGCGCCGACGAAAGGATCACGTCGGAACGGCTCATGGCGAGAATGCTGCCGAACATGTAATTGCACACGTCCACGTTCATTCCCGTCGAAAGCGAGACCGCCGCCACCCCGACCGCCAACGCGCCGCTGCACAGCACGGCCGTCGCCGAATCGCCGCGGATGCGCGAGCTGCTCTTGATCTGCAGCAGCAGAAAGGCCGCCACGATGCAGGCCGGGATCGCCAGGCTCAGCGGCGCGAGGTCAAGCGCTTTCGCCAGAGCCAGCGCCGCGAAGGCCACGTGGGCCAGCCCGTCGCCGATCATCGAATAGCGCTTCAGAACCAGGCTGGTCCCCAGCAGCGAAGCGCAGAGCGAGACCAGGCAGCCGACGATCAGCGCGTTGATCACGAAAGGATAGGACAACATCTGCAAAAGTTCGCTCAGCATAACTTCGCCCCGCCCTCTTTCGCAGCCGCACCGCTCAAGACGCGGAACGGGCCGCCGTCGATAAAACGGCGGCCGGCCGCGCTTTGCGAGTATTCCTCGACGGAGCCGAAGAACAACTGGCGGCCGTTGAGGTGAAGGATCTGCCGGGCGCAGCGCAGAGCGCTCTGCACGTCGTGAGTGATCATGACGATCGTCATGCCCTGCTCGCGGTTCAGCTCGTTCAGGATCTGGTACATTTCGTCCTGCATGCGGGGATCCAGCCCCGCCGCCGGTTCGTCCAGCAGCAGGAGCGAACGCGTGGCGCACAGGGCTCGGGCCAGCAGCACCCGGCGCTGCTGCCCGCCGGAAAGATCGCGGAAACATTTCTTTCTGAAATCCTGCATCCGCACCAACCGCAGCTTCGCCTCGGCTTCCCGACGGTCGCCCCTGCCGAAAAAGGGACGCAGGCCGCAGCGCCGCAGCTGGCCCGACAACACCACTTCCTCGACGCTGGCGGGAAAATCTTTCTGCACCGCCGTCTGTTGGGGAAGATATCCGATGCCTCCCGCGCGCGCTTCTGCGCCCACTTCCACCGAACCGCCGACCGGCTTGACGAGCCCCAGCAGTCCCTGCATCAGCGTGCTCTTGCCGGCGCCGTTCTCGCCGACAATGCAGAGGTAGCCGCCGACGGCAACCTCAAAGCTGACGTCCTCCAGAACCTTTCTGCCGTCGTAGGCGAAGCTCGCATTACGGCACGCGAGGAGGCTCATTTTAGTTCAGCGCCTCTTTGAGGACGTTCAGATTGTGGCGCATCAGATCAAGGTAGGTGATTCCCTTTTCGAAATCCTCGGCGCTGACGTTGTGCACCGCGTTCAGCAGCCGTACCTGGGCCCCCGTGGCGTCGGCGATGGCGCGGGCCATCTGGCCGTTCGACAGCTCGATGTGGAACACGACGGGGATCCCGTCCCGCTTCACCTTGTCGATCAGGAAAGCGACCGTCTCGGGATTCGGCTCCGTCTCGGTCGAGCAGCCGGGGAACGCGGCGTAGTACTTCAGGCCGAATTCGCGGCAGAAATACAGGAAGGGGAATCGGTCGCCGACGATGATCTCGCGGCGCTTCGAGCCGTCGATCAGCTCGCGGAAGTCTTTGTCCAGACGGCGCAGCTGCTCAAGATACGCGGCGGCGCGGCTGGCGTACCGGGCCTTGTTCTCGGGATCCAGCCCAGCAATCACTTCGCTGAGTTTCTTCACGATCTGGATCGCGTTTTCGGGCGCCGTCCACACGTGCTCGTCCAGCTCCGGCTCCTCGCCGTCGTGGTGATGATGGGCCTCTTCCCCGGCGTCATGATCGTTCCCATGGTCACAGTCGGGACCGTGGTCATGATGAGCATGCTCGTGATCATTGTCGCCATCGTGGTCGTGATCGTGGTCGTGCTGCATGCCCTCGACGATCTCTTCAGGCACAGTCTCCACCAAGTCCATCAGCTTCACGACATGGGGGCCTTTGTCCTTGTCGAAAGAGGCGAGCACCTTGTCGACCCAGGCGTCGGAGTCGCCGCCGACGTAAACGAACAGCCCGCAGTTCTGCAGGTCGAGAATGTCTTTTACCGTCGGGTCGAAGCTGTGGCTTTCCATGCCCGGGCGCAGCAGCATCTTCACGTTGGCCGCGTCGCCCGTGATCTGGCGGACAAAATCGTACTCGGCGAAGTTGGAACAAATGACGCTGAGTTTTTCAGCGTTCGCCGCCGGAGCGGCAAAAGCGGCGCCGCCGGCGAAGATCATCGCGGCGCACAGAGCGAAAATTTTTTTCTTCATAATAAGGGATCTCTCCAATTTCATTCAAAAATTTAACTTGCAAACCGACACACGCATGAAGAAACGCGCGCCGTCTAATTGGAGAGCTTGACCTTCAGAGCCACCAGCGTCACATTTTCGCGCCGGAGACTCTTCCTCTGCACGGAAGCGCAGGCCGCGCCGGCATACCGCGCGGCGTAAAAGTACGCGGCCGCCGCGCCGACGGCGAAGCCCGCCAGCGCCTTGACGCACTCGTCCATCTGCGCGCAGACGGGGCAGCCGTGCCCGTGGCAGTCGTGAACGGCCTCGATGAACAGATACGCCACCGAGCAGAGCACCGAAAGGGCCAGGAAAAGACAGACCGCGAGGTTCAATATTCTTTTTTTCTTCATGCCTGCCTCTCCTCCAGTCCGAAAAAATCGCCGACGTTTGCCGCCGGCGGCTCCGGGCGTTCGTCCAGCCCTTATCTTTTCATTATACAAAGCCGGATTAGCTCTGTCAAACTCGCTTGTTTTACATGAAACGGCAGGCCTCCCCGCACGCTGCCTTCGGCACGGCGCCGGCCGATAAAAAACGCGCGGCGAAAGCGCGAAATACGCGGCTCTTCATCGTGCGTCGGATAAATTATAACACCGCGGTCAACCCGCTTTCCGCGAAAACAACAAAAACAAAACGCGAAATGGCGGAGGCTCTCGTCTATAATTGAACGGCGAGGTGACGATCATGCCCTACAATTCCTTCGACGACTATCCGATGAGCTGGCGGCCGAAGCTGGACCGCAGCGAACGTGCGCTCTATCTGACGCTGGCGCGCACGCTCGAGGACGATATCGCCTCCGGCGCCCTCAAGCCCGGCACGCGTCTGCCGCCGCAGCGCGAGCTGGCCGACTTTCTCGACGTCAACGTCAGCACCGTGGCCAAGGCGTTCAAGCTCTGCGAGCTCAAGGGGCTGCTCTCCGCCACCGTCGGCAGCGGCACGTTCGTGGCGTACAGCGCGCTCACCGACAAACGGTTTCTCGAGCGTGCCGAAGGAACGCACGTCATCGACATGGGCAGCGTCCAGCCGGAGGACTCGGCCAACGCCGCGCTGCTGGACATGGCCCGCTCGCTCTTCCGCAGCGACGAGGCCGCTGCGCTGTTCAGCTTCCACGCCCAGGGCGAGGACGAGTGGCAGAAGGACGCCGCCGTCACGTTCATGCGCCTGTGCGGACACGAGGCGCACCGCGAACAGATCCTGTTCGCCAACGGCGCCCAGAACGCGATCTCGGCCGTCTTCGCCTCACTGTTCCGCCGCGGCGAAAAGATCGCCGTGGACGACCACACGTATCCCGGCGTCAAGTCGGCCGCCGCCATGTTCGGCGTCAAACTCGTCCCTGTCAGAAGCGGCGAACAGGGCATGGAACCGGCTGACCTCGAACGTCTCTGCCGCAGCGAAAAGATCCACGGAGTCTATCTGATCTCCGCCTGCCACAACCCCACCACCGCCACGCTGCCGGAAGACCGCCGCCGCGAGATCGCCGCCGTTTTGCGCGCCTACGGCGCGCTGCTGATCGAGGACGGTACCAACCAGCTCATGCAGCGCGGCGTGCCCTCCGTGTCGAGCTTCGCGCCGGAACGCAGTATCTACATCGCCACGATGTCGAAAGTGATCGCGCCGGGCTTGCGCGCCGCCTGCGCGGCCGTGCCCGACGCCTGTAAAGAAGCCGTCGCCGGTGCGCTGTACAGCCTGAACGTCGGCGTCGTGCCGATGATGGCCGAACTGGCGGCCCGCGTCATCGCCTCCGGCCAGTTCGAGCGTATCGTCGCCGCGCACCGGCGGCACACCGGCGAGCGCAGCCGCCTCGTACGCGCGTTCCTCCCCGACGAAATATGCCGCGGCGGCGATGCCGACATTTTCCGCTGGCTGACGCTGCCCGAACGGTTCACGAGCGTCCAGTTCGAACAGGCGGCTCTGGCGCGGGGCGTCCGCGTTGCCGCCGCCGAACGCTTCGCCGTCGGCAAAACATTGCCTGCCCGTGCCGTGCGCGTCGCCTTCTGCACGCCGCCGCGCGACCAACTCGAAAAAGGGCTGAGCGTCCTCGCCGAACTGATCGCCGATTGATCGGTCAAAAACGAATTTGTTCGCCATACAATTTTATTATTGCATGGCGATTTTTTTTGCTCTATAATACGGTTTGCAATGAAAGACCGTTTCCGCGCCGGCGGTGCGGCGAACGGAATCCGGCTGCCGACTGTCGCGGGATGAAAATGTTCCACGTGGAACATTCTGCTACGGAAGGATCGCCAGTGCCGGCCATTTTCAAGGAGGCAATTAAGAATGAAATTTTTCGGAAAAACTGTCGCCGCGCTCGTGGCGCTCGTGACCGCACCGCTGGCGGCCCGCGCCGACCTGCGCGTGGCCACCGCCAGCACCTACCCGCCCTATGAGTTCCTCAACGAAAAAGGCGAACTGGACGGCTTCGACAAAGATTTGATGGAAGAGATCGGCCGCCGCCTCGGCGAAAAGATCGTCTGGCTCGACACGGGCCATTACGATATGGTCATCCCCTCGCTGGTCACCGACCGCGCCGACGTCATCGCCGCCGGCATGAGTGCCACGCCCATCCGCGCCAAGCGCGTGCTCTTCTCCACTCCCTACGTGCCCACTATGGCCTCCTTCGTCACCGCGCCCGGCGTCGCCGTGAAAAAGCTCGAGGACCTGCGCGGCCTGCGCGGCTGCGTCCCCGTCGGCACCACGCAGGACGTTTTCCTCACGCCGCTGGCGGGCGAACTCGGCTTTCAGATCAAGAACTTCGCCAAAATCGAAGAGTGCCTATGGGACATCGTCACCGGCCGCAGCGATTTCACCCTCATGGACGTGCCCGTGGCCGACAAGATCCTCGAACTGCCCAGCTTCCAGGGCAAGGCCGTGCGCGGCTACACCTTCCAGCTCACCGGCGCCGGCAAAGCGCTGGCCGTCAACCTCGGCAACACAGAGCTGAAAAACAAACTCGACCGCGCCATCGCCGCCCTGGAAGCCGACGGCACCCTCCCCGCCCTGCGCGGGAAGTGGAAGCTGGGGAAAAAGTAATTCGCGCGCCACAATCCGCTTTATAAAGACCGAGTCCCCCGAACCGATCGAAGTTCGGGGGACTCGATTTTTATTGGAGTAATCATTATCAATTCAAAATCCGGAATCAATCAACAATATTGACATCACATGAGTATTGTTTACAATGTTATCTATATTAGCGCAAGGCTGGTTTTTCTGTTCGCGTTCTGTTTATTCTCAATAAAAGGAGACGTATCGTCAATGATCATCAATCCCAACGTTGTCACGCTGTCCAATGAGGAACTTGCCGCCATCGAGGAGGCCGAGCCGGCGACAATCGGGCACTTCCGTAATTTCGGTTTTAACAATGCGCCGCTTTTTATCTCCCTTCCGGGCAAAAGGTTCACCGGGCGCGCCGTGACCGTCAGGCTGGCGTCCAATGATTCCACCCTGCTGCACAAAGTCACCGAAATGGTCGGCCCCGGCGACGTGCTTGTGATCGACCGCGCCGGAGATCAGCAGTACGCCGCTTTGGGCGGAGTGGTTTCCTGGGCGCTGCACGTCAGCGGTGTAGAAGGAGTCATCGTCGACGGAGCCGCCACAGACATCGAAGAGATCCGCGAGATGGGACTGGCCGTATTATATCGCCGCCTGTCAGCCATCACCACGCGCCTGTTCGGTCTTGACGGCGAGATCAATACGACTGTCAGTTGCTGCGGCGTGACGATCAATCCAGGCGACATCATCGTGGCCGACGAAAACGGTTTCGTGGCGCTTCCCGCCGACGAGGCCGCGGCTGTTTGCAAGAAAGCCATCGAGATTCAGAACGCCGAGCCCGGCAAAAAGAATCGCATTGCCAAGGGCGAACATATGGCTGACGTAACCCGCGCCGGCGCTCTGATCAAAGAATATTTCGAGAAAAACGCCAAATAAGGAGAGGACCGACCATGAGCAAATTTTTAATGGGCGTGCTGCAGATCGACTCGCAGGCCGACAAGAAAGCCAATCTTGACAAGGTCGGCTGTTTGGTCGACGAGGCGGCGTCTCATGGCGCGCAGTTCGTCGCCATGGCGGAGAATATTCACTACTGCGGACCCAAAGACGGCGTTTTTGCCAGCGCCGAACCGATTCCCGGGGCGATGAGCGCATTCTTCGCCGCCAAGGCCAAGCAGCACAGGATCTGGCTGCACTGCGGCAGTATCGGCGAAGTCATTCCCGGCGAGAGCAAGCTCTACAACACGACGCTGCTTTACAATCCTCGGGGCGAGCTGGCCGCCCGTTATGAGAAGATCCACATGTACGACGTGGAGATCAAGAACGGACCTTCCACGCGCGAGTCGGACACGAAAAAACCGGGGCATAAGATCGTCGTCGCCGACACCGAGTTCTGCAAAGTAGGGCTGTCGATCTGCTACGACATGCGCTTCCCCGAAATGTACCGCATCATGGCCCTTCAAGGCGCGAAGGTGATGTTCGTGCCAGCCAACTACACGCTGTTCACGGGCAAGGACCACTGGGAATGCATCCTCAAAACCCGCGCCATCGAGAATCAATGCTATGTGGTCGCTCCCGCTCAGATCGGCAAGAAGCCGGCGTTCCAGGCTTACGGCCGTTCCATGATCATCAATCCCTGGGGCGTCACGGTCGCCTGCGCCGAAGATCGCGAGACGATCATCTACGCCGAGATCGACCCCGATTATGTAAATCAGATCCGCGAACAGCTGCCCAGCCTCAAAAACCGGCAGCCGGGCGCTTACGTATGGCCGGCTGAGTGATTTCCACCGAAGGTCCTTTCTCTGTCACTGAACACAGCGAACCATTCGCGGTGAATTTCGAACAAGGAGAGTATTCTGATGTTGAAACGTATCGCCCTGTTCCTGCTTTGCGTCTGTGCCGCCATGAACTCCGTTCCTTCCGAAGCCGTGACGAAACTTCGCCTCGGCAACAAGATGATCGAGGATCACTACGAAAGCCAGGCTTTGAAAACGATGGCCGAGAACGTAAAGACTCGTACCGGCGGCGAAGTGGAGATTCAATGCTACTTCGGCGAAGTTCTCGGCGACAACAAGAAACAGATCGAGAACATGGTCCGCGGCGTACAGGATTTCTACGCCGACGGCTACGGCTACTACGATATGTACTCGCCCCTCGTGCGCGTGTCCTCGCTGCCCTACTTGTTTCGCGACAACGAGCACTACCGGCGTTTTCTGCTCAGCGACGTCGAGAAAGAAATCGAGGAGCCGCTGCTCAAGAAAGCGGGACTTCGCGTCGTCGACAGAAAGCGCAACTGGCTGCGCGGTCCTTTCAGGGTCATCGCCTCGCGCAAACCGATCCGCTCGCTGGAAGACCTTCAGGGACTGAAACTGCGCATGAACTCCAACCCCACCAGCGTCAAGGCCTGGGAAGCCCTTGGCTGCGCCGTCACCGTCATCCCTTATTCAGAGACGTATCTCGCCCTCAAACAGGGCACAGTGGACGCCGTCACGTGCCCGGTCGTCGACGCCTATTTTCAAAAGTTCTGCGAAGTCGCGCCTTACCTGACCGTCACGAACGAATACCCTCAGCAGGTCGCCGTGGTCATGAACGACCGTAAATTCCAGCGACTGACAGCGGAACAGCAGGAAATCCTTCTCGACGAAATCGACAAAGCCGGCGATTACGTGACCGAACAGGCCAACAAACGTAGCGCCGAAATCATCGAGCTCATGAAGAAAGAATACAACGTCGAGATCATCGAAGTCGATCTCGCCCCATGGAGAGCGAAGATGGACAGCTTCCTCGAAGAACTCGAGAACAGCAATTACATCCCCAAAGGATTTGCCGAACGTATCCGCGCCATCCGGTAAGTTCGCGTTCCCGTCTGCCCGATGCGGAGCGGAGTGTCCCTGACACACTGCTCCGCATTTTAAAGAGAATCTTTTGAGAGAGGGAGATCCCTGTGGCTAAAAAGATCGCAAGAATCATCGACTGGATTCTCGCCCTGAACGGCTGCCTCATGATCGCAACGGCCACGCTCCAGATCGTTTCACGCATGATGGGGCGTCCTGTCGCGTGGACGGTGGAACTGCTGACGTTTTTGGGTTTGTTCTCCATCATTCCCGGCGTCGCCTCGCATTTCCTCAAGAACACCGAGACCCGTGTCGGCATTATCGTGGATTATCTTCCCCGTACGCTGCGGCATCTTACCGAATTTGCCATTAACGCCGTCTGCGTCGTTTTCGGCTTTATCCTGCTGTACGCCACATACGACTATACCGGTCTGGTCGGTATGGGGACGCCCGAACAGTACCTTCCTTTCCCGCCCGAGACCAACCTGCTGCCCGTCTATCTGCTGAGTTTCGCCGTCATTTGGAACGGCCTGTACAACCTGCACCGCATCGCCGTCGGTAAAATCGAAAAATCCGGTTCTGCGCCCGAAGGAGGAGGGCGGTAAATGGTATCCGCCGGTCTTATTTCAACGCTGATCATCATGCTGTTCCTCAAAGCGCCGGTCATTGTCGCCATGGGTACGTCGGTCGCCGTGGGCTGTTGGCTGGGGGATCTGCCGCTGTACTTAATCGCGCAGGGAATCATCGACGGCTCCATGTCCTGGAGCCTTCTGTCCATTTTCTTCTTCATGATGGCCGGCAACATCATGGGCGTCTGCGGCGTCGCCGATCAGATCTTCAATTTCGCCAATGCCTGCGTGGGGCACTGGCCGGGCGGCTTGGCGCACGTCAACTGCCTGTGTTCCATGGTCTTCGCCGGGATTTCCGGCGCAGCCGCCGCTGACTGCGCCGCGCTCGGGCCGATCGAGATCAAGTCCATGACCGACAAGGGATATAACTTGAGATACAGCACGGGCATCACGCTGGCGTCGTCCATGGTCGGCCCGATCATCCCGCCCAGCGTGTTCTTCATCATGTTCGGCGTCGTTACCAACACGTCCATCGCCAAGCTGTTCATCGCCGGCATTGTTCCCGGCGTCGTCATCAGCCTGGCGCTGATGCTTGTCTGCGTGCGCATCTCCATCAAACGGCCCGATATTTTTCCGCGCGGCAGCTACACCTCTATGAAAGAACGCTGGCATATCTTCAAGAAGTCGGTCTGGTCGCTGCTGGCTCCCGTCATTATCGTTATCGGCATGACATCCGGTTCCGTCAGCCCCACCGAAGCCGGCGTCGTGGCCGTGCTTTACTCGCTGCTGCTGGGCGTCGTTTACCGTACGCTGAACTGGAATGCGCTGTGGAACGCCGTCAGAGATTCGATGATCATGGCTGCTTCGAGCCTGATTCTGTTCGGCTTCGCCTCCACCATGTCCTACATCCTCACCATGGAGATGCTGCCCACCAAGTTGGCGACGCTGATTCTCAGCCTGACGCAGAACAAGTACCTTGTGCTTATCTTGATCGATCTGCTGCTTCTCGTTTTGGGCTGTTTCATGTCCGCTTCCAGCGCCATGATCCTGCTCACGCCCATCCTTCTGCCGCTGATGGAAAAACTCGGCGTCAGCACGATCCAGCTGGGAGTACTGATGTGCTTCGCTCTCACTATCGGCATCGCCACTCCGCCTGTCGGCATGGGGTTGTATATTCTCGCAGACATTACGCATCAGAAGATCGAAGAGGTTTTCGAAGGCTTCATGCCTTTCTTCCCCGCGCTGGTCGTCATGCTCATCGTGCTGACGCTGGTGCCGCAGATTTCCACTTGGTTGCCCAATCTGCTGATGCCCTAGTATTATATTGCTCGATCGAAAGCCCGTTTTCTCAACGTGGCACTTTCTTTGAACGGTTACGAGTGACATTATCGCTGAACACGATAGTGCCTCTTGCGGAAAAACAAATCTGTGGTAGAATACTATGATAATGCTATGAGCATTGAAGAACCGCCCCCGGTCGAAAGCGTTCGGCTACGGGAACGCAGATATTTCGGGCGGCGGCACAGCAGTACCGTAACAGGTAACGGAAATATGGAGGTTAGCAACAGAAATATGTCGTACAATGAAAGACTGAGAAAAGCGTCAAAGTATTGCAAGAGCAACGGCAGCTACCGAGTGATCGCCGGCTGCGGCGAGAAGAAGATTCTGCTCGTCCGCAACGCCACCGGTTACGTCAGAACCGCCCTGCTCGGCGAGTAACCTTTCCCCCGCGTGGGGAAAAGGCTCTGCGACCTTTCAGCGCCTCGATCCCTCGGGATCGGGGCGTTTTTTATGGAGCAAAAGACCGTCTTGTCAAAACGGCGTCTCTCGTATAAAAATAAAGCGTCACGGAGGTGAAAACATGACGGACAACGACAGCCTGCGCGCTTTGAGCGACTGGCTGCGCAGTTTCTGCGCAGAACGCGACTGGGACCAGTTTCACAGTCCCAAAGACCTGGCCATCGGCATCGCCACTGAGGCCGGCGAGCTGCTGGAGATCTTCCGCTTCATGAGCGCAAAGCAGCAGGCGGCGCTGCTGGCCGGAGGCGAAACGCGCGAGCACATCGAGGACGAGCTGGCCGACGTGTTCTTCTTCGTGCTGCGCTTCGCGTAGATGAACGGCATCGACCTCGGCCGCGCGCTGGAACGCAAAATGGCGAAAAACGCGCGCAAATACCCGGCGGACCAGTGCCGCGGCGACAACCGCAAACGGTGAAAGCGAGGCGGTCCACGTGGAAATACGCGATTTCTGGAAGGCGACGCTGAGGCAGGACGCCGCCGCCATGCGGAGGTTCTTCGCGCCCGGCGCCCGCGTGCGCTGGCACAACACGAACGAAGCCTTCAGCGCCGAAGAGTTCGTCGAGGTCAACTGCGAATATCCCGGCGCGTGGGACGGCGAAGTGGAACGGGTCGAGAGGAGCGGCGAGCTGATCGTCACGGCAGTCCGCGTCTTCGCCGCGGGAGGCGGCCCGTCCTTTCACGTCGTCTCCTTCTTCCACGTGCGGGACGGCAAAATCGTCTCCCTCGACGAGTACTGGGGCGACGACGGCGCGGTGCCGCAGTGGCGGCTGGACAAAAAAATCGGCAGAGCCATAAAATGATTCCCGTTCCGCCTTGAACTCGTGCGGGCCATAAAATACGGCGCGGCCGCCTGCCGGAAATTTCTTCCGGCAGGCGGCCGCGCTTTTTCTCGAATCACGCTTTCGTTCTCGGCATCAGGATCTCGCGCGCGGCTTTGATGAAACGGTCGGTCTCGATGGGGACGCGCAGCCCGAGCGTGAAGTGCCGCTCGTCGATGCAGGGGGGGATGAGGATGGAACGTCGGCGCAGCTGAGCGGCCAGCTCGGGGGCGGTGATGTCGTCGCGTTCGAGGCGGCAGAGCACCCAGTTGGCGTCGCTGGGCAGCGGCCGCAGGCCGGAGATGCGGCGCAGGCGCCCGATCAGGCGCGGCATCAGGCGCGTGACCACGTCGACCGTGCTGGAACGGAAGGGCATGATGCGTTCGAGCGCCGGCGCGAGGTAATGGGCAAGCGGGCTGAGCGCGGGCGCGAACTGGCGGGCGCGCAGGGCGGAGATCCAGCCTTCGCCGCCGACGGCGTAGCAGAGCGGGCAGAGGGCGAGCGCCAGCGAATCGGTGAAGGAGCGGATCAGCGCGGCGCGCGGTTCGCGGCGCACGCCCGACCACAGCGAGTTGGTGATGCTGCCGTAGGTGAAGTCGACGGCCCGTTCGTCGAGAATCAGCCAGCCGCCGCGCCCCAGCCAGCGGTCGAGTTCCGACAGCAGCTCGGCGGGCGGCATGAGCGCGGCGGACGGGAAGGCGGGATTGCCGAGGACGAGCAGGTCGCAGCCGTCCAGCGCTTCGGCCAGCGCGCCGCGGGGAATGCGGTAATTGTGCTTGAGCGGCAGCGCGAAACTTTTCACGTCCAGGCCGCAGCGTTTCAGGACGCGCTCGTACGAACGCGGACACGGCACGGGCAGCAGCGCGCGGCGCGCTCCGCCGGCGCTGGCGGCGAGCAGCGCGATCAGCTCTTCTTCGCGCTGCGAGACGGCGATCTGTCCGCTCTGCACGCCGTGGCGCAGCGCGATGGTCTGGCGCAGCGCGGTGAAGTCCGGGTCGACGGGCGCGGCGCACTGTTCGCGAATGGCGGCCGTCAGCGCCGTTTTGATGGCTTCCGGCGTGCCGAGCGGATTGGCCCGCACGCTGAAATCGAGAATTTTGACCACGACGCACCTCCTCTGCCAGCGAATTTTGTTCAGTATACCTCAAAATCCGGCGGATGAAAATCGACGCTGCGGAACAAAACGCAGGCGGAGTTCCTTCTCGCGGCAGTGATCACCGCCTGCCTGACGCGGAGAGAGAGATCCACACAGCGGGCCGGGCGGACTGCGCGGCAGTCGAGGCAGTCCCGAGCGACTGCCCCCCGCAACGCCCAGAAAACTATGTTAATACTTTCTATCGAGAATTTATAAGAGGCCGCTTCGGTCGTTTTTCCGAGGCGGCTTCTTGTTTTTCTCATCCCGTCGCCAATGGCGCCCTCGACGGCTGGACAAATATGTCAACAAACAACAGTCTATGGAAACTGATATTTTATTTCTGTGTTACAATGAGGAAAAGAACGTCATCTTTACGAAATCGGGAGAACGCATGGAAAACTATCTGCCCTGGATCACGGCGGTCTGCTCGCTGGGAGCGGCGGCCGCCTGCGTCGCCTTTATCTTCATCCAGAAACGCGGCCGCATCGCCACGGAAGACCTGCTCATGGAACTGCTCCAGCAGGAACTGTCCGACCAGAGCGAGGAGGCGCTGCGGCGAAATTCGGAAATGCGCCGCGAGCTGAACGAAACGCTGCGCGCCAGCTCGATGAGCCTCACCGAGTCGGTGCGCGCCATCGGCGACCTACAGGCCGACCGCATCGAGCGGCTGGAAAAGCGCAGCGGCGACCTCAACGCCGCCGTGGACAAGCGCCTCGAATCGCTGCGGACCGACCTGCTGGGCCTGCGTCAGGAAAATCAGACGCAGCTGGAAAAAATCCGCGCCGGCGTGGAAGAACGCCTGCAGGAAACCATCGACAAGCGCCTGGGCAGCTCCTTCGCGCTCGTGCAGCGCCAGCTCGAAGCCGTGCAAAAAGGGCTGGGCGAGATGCGCAGCCTGGCCGGCAGCGTCGGCGACCTCAAGCGCGTGCTCACCAACGTCAAGGTGCGCGGTTCCTGGGGCGAGGTGCAGCTGCGCGCCATCCTCGAACAGATCCTCTCGCCCGAGCAGTACGCCGCCAACGTGGCGATCCGCCCCGATTCGCAGGAGCGCGTCGAGTACGCCGTGCGCCTGCCCGGCGGCGAGGACGGCGCGCCGCCCGTGTGGCTGCCGATCGACAGCAAATTCCCGCTGGAAGATTATCACCGCCTCTGCGACGCCTCGCAGTGCGGCGACGAACAGGCCGCTGGCACGGCGCGCGCAGGCCTGCTCAAAGTGCTCGAAAGCGAGGCGAAAGACGTCTGCGAGAAGTATATCGCGCCGCCGCACAGCACCGACTTCGCCCTGATCTTCCTGCCCATCGAAGGGCTGTACGCCGAAGTACTGCGCGATCCCGCCGCGGCCGAACGCCTGCAGCGCAAGTACCGCGTCGTCGTCGCCGGCCCCGCCACGCTGGCGGCCCTGCTCAGCAGCCTGCGCATGGGCTTCCGTACGCTGGCGATCCAGCAGCGCAGCGGCGAAGTGTGGGAACTCCTCGCCTCCGTGCGCGGCGAGTTCGGCAAATTCGGCGAAGCCCTCGACAAAGCGAGGCGCCAGCTCAACGCCGCCGCCTCGTCCATCGAAGAGACCGGCCGCCGCACCCGCGTCCTGCGCCGCCGCCTCGACGCCGTGGAACACCTCGTAGAACTCGCGCCGCCGGAAAACGACGGTGTCGACGAAGAAGCATGAGAGCGTTGCAGAGGAACATTCTTCAAAAACAGCTGGCGGTCGATTGTTGGACGTGTCCTCTAAATTGAAAAAAAAGATAATTTCAGAATCCCCGTAAAAGCAAGAGCCGGCTCCCCTTGGTCTATGAAGATGAGAACCGCCTCATTGACCTCTATGGACAGAAGATAATGTGCTAAAATAAACGACTGTTGGCGTGAAATTCATCAAATAAATGTAAAGGGGCAAGCAAAAATGCCATATGAACGTCATACCCGAGAGGAACGCCGAAACGAGATCCTGCTTGGGGCGCTGGAAGTGTTTTTGCAAAAAGGATATCGCGATACAACGATGGAGGATATCATAAAAAATACATCTCTTTCCAAGGGCGGCTTTTACCATTATTATAAAAATAAAGAGAATATCCTCATTGATCTGATTCGTATGAAAAATTTTAACTATTTATACGGGAAACTCAAAGTCCGTCCCCGTGCGACAAAGGACGAAGTTTGCCGTCAATTAGCCCGCGTTTTTGTCGATAGAATGATGGATCAAACATCACAAAGCAAGCTTTTTCTGATGATGGCGATGGAGCTGGCAAACGATACTCAGGCATTTTATGACTTGTATTACGAGGTAGAAGACGAAGCAATTCAATTGATCGTTAGCGCAATCAAGTTGGTTGCCCCTCATTTTGATGAAGACAAGAAAATGAGCGAGCTGATGTTGTTATACCGCGTCAATAATACGCTGCATTTCGTAAGCAATCTTTACGTGCAGAAAGAAGGTTGGAATGTCAGCGCTAACTTGCTTTTTGATCTATATTATGAGATGTTCAAGAAGTTGATCGTTTAAACGATATTTACTTAGAGGCATCCTGCATTCAAGCGGGATGCCTCTCGTTTTTTCTCAAGAAAAATCAGCGGTAAGCGGCGGCGCGAAGTGCGGCAGTTATAGAAGAATCAATCCTTTCGGTGGGCTTTGCCCTTACGCAGTAGTAGGGCGCCTCCTAAGTCAACGATCTGTTTATCTTTATATCCCAACACGCCGTTAACAAAAACATATTCAATGCCGGCAGCCAGTTCCTTGGGTTTTTCCAAAGTCGCCGTATCGATGACCGTATCAGGATTGAAGACCGTGATATCAGCTGCGTACCCGGGGAAAAGCAAGCCGCGGTCTTTGAGCCCGAGTCGACAGGCGGGAAGCGAAGTCATACGGCGTACAGCCTCTTCCATGCTCATCAACTTGCGGTCACGTGCATAATGCCCAAGAACTTTGGGGAAAGTGCCAAATATACGCGGATGGTTGCCGCCGCCATGTAGATGAGTTGTCAGCGCATCAGTTACAGGCGCCATAAAAGGATAGCGCAGAGCTGTCTCGATATCTTCTTCACAGCCAAAGTCCAACAACATCAACACTCCAAAACCTTCGTCGCAAAGAATGTCACATACAACATCGATACTGCCGCAGCCTCGATCTCTTGCTATCTGCGCAATGCTTTTGCCCTGTAAGGACATGTTTTTCTGTTTGGCAACGGCGCCGATATGGATCCCCTCAAAGCCGCACCACTGATATACGCTTTCCCAGCCAGAACCAAGAATGCCGTTTTGCATGTCGTTGAGAATACGCGGACGCTGCGATTTGTCAGCCAGGATTTCGATCGCTTGAGACGTGCTGTTACCGCGAACCCACGGCGGAAGAAGAGCCTCCAGATTGAAGCTGGCGTAAGTGTACGGATACATATCAACTCCTGTGTCGCATCCCATTTGCCGAGATTCGTCGATCATTCGCAGAGAAGCTGTCAACTTTCCCCAGTTGATCTTGCCGCTCGCTTTATGGTGAGCAACTTGAGCGCGTACGCCAGTCTTTTTAGCAATAAGCAACGTCTCTGCCACGGCGTCGAGCATGGCATTGCTTTCGCTGCGAAGATGGGTCTCGTATATGCCGCCGTATTCCGCGACAACACTGCACAGAGCGAGCAATTCAGGAGTATCTGCAAAATTGGAAGGAGATTGGACGCCTGCTGTAGAAAATCCAAAGACTCCTGCCTCCAGGCTCTCACGGAGCAACGCCATCATTTTTTTGAGCTCTGCTTCCGTTGGCGGCCTGTCCTCAAAGCCCATTGCCATGGTGCGGATTGCGTTATGTCCTTGGAGAGTGCCGATATTAGTGACATGTTTGCTCTTTTTTAGCACATCAAGGAATTCAGCCATCGAATTCCAGTCATATTTCAAACCATGGACGCCAAGCAGCGGGTTGTTCATGTTTTCGATAGGAGCGCGTGTGATGTCATCTACGGGCGCAGGTGACAAAGCGCAGAGCCCGCCTATTTCTGTTGTTACGCCCTGTGAGATTTTGCAGTTGTCATCGGGTTTTACAAGGTATGTCAATTCTGTATGCGTATGCATGTCGATGAAGCCGGGAGCCACGGCCAATCCCGAAACGTCGATAACCTTTGCCGCGCTTTCGGTAATGTCGCGGCTGATTTCAGCGATACGACCATCCTTGATGCCGACGTCGCTGTAATACCATGGATTGTTTGTGCCGTCCATAATTTTGCCATGTCTCAAGATATAATCGTACATTTGGTGCCTCTCCTTTCAGAGCCTTGGGTATCAGTCATGTCTAGGGGGCTGGCGGTTGTGCGTTTTAATGCCGGCAAAAATTGTCAAAAAGATACACAAAGGGATTGCTATATAAACGGGCAGGAACGAACTCTTTACGCAAACACAACCGATGATTAGCGCGAACGCTGCGATCTTAAAATTCTTAGGGGCAAACTGCCCGAAGACGCCGCCAAAGACCGCAGGTAGAATGTAAGCAAATGCGTTCTTTACGGATACCGGGCAAGCTGCAATGATTTGTGCTCCGGCAAACGCTCCGACAAACATAACGATCATATTGACAATAATTGATATTCCTACGCCAAGGACCGAGATCACGGAACCAGCCATAGTACCTTCTTCTACTTCAGCCGCAGATTGGGCCATTATGGAACAGGGGACCCGCATGTTGGAAATATTTCCTGAAAGAAACCCCATATACGTTCCAGGAATGCCTAAGATTGGAAAATATGAGATAGGTTCGACGAACCAAAATACGGCAGAGAAACCGAGTATGGTTGCTAAAGACGAATGTACGACCGCACTTATTGGAGGAATTGCATTCCAAAACACCGCCAAGTAGACAGCTGGAGAAAATGCGAGGATACAGGCTAAAATATTGGTGAAACGGCCCCATCGAATGATCGGATTGATTAATTCGTTTTCGTAAATCGCTTTTGTGTTGTCGCTCCCCATCGTTCACACCTCCCGGCTAAGCCCCGATAACAGCAATAAACATGCCAGTCACCATGGCGATTCCAAGTGACCATTCGCCAATCCATTTTTTATTTGTTGACTTTGCAAGATGCGAAAGAGCGATCATGCAAATTGCCGCTGCAAGTGCAGCGACCGATGAACGGCTTAGTACCACCGTATACCGGGCCACGTTGTAGCCAAAAGCTCCCAAGATGGCGCAAATCGTAAAAATAGGCAATAAGCTCTCTTTCCCCCCTACTAGCGCCATACGGGCTTTTTCGAGCTTATGCGTAAAAAGTCCTGTAACAATGAGCCAACCGGAAGAACCCAAGCCCATGACCCACACGATACAGGCAAGAACCGTGAGAGTAAATTTGCCATCTCCCATAACTACTCCGAGCTCTGTCATCGCATTGGAAGCCGCTAAGCCTTCAAACATAATGGCGCCGATGACTGATAGACGCATCCAGGCAATCGCGCTACCTACCGTTGCGATTAATCCTACTAAGGCCACCAATATGGCAAACGCCGGGCCGATCGAGGTAATAGCGCCGCTGCGTAGACCACGAAGCATTTGTTCTTTGCTTACGCCGATTTTTGGTCCAATATCCCATGCTTTTTTCATAAATATAAATACCTGAACGAGCATGACGGCAATAATCGGACAACATGCCAACCATAACCCCAATGAATTTGAAACTGCGAAAGTATTGCTATTCAAGATACTATCCCCCTTCTTTTTCGATCATGGATGAGCGGCAGCCAACAATGAGTCGCGCTATTTCCCTCCTTCCTACTTTTTTGACAGGCTTGCTTTAACGTTAGTTCTCTGCTGTGCTGTATAAAAGTGAGGCTGTATATCGACGAATTCGTCTATTGTGCAAATTATAAAATGCATTTTTTACTGTATCAATATTACAAAATGAAGAATTCTGCGAGAGATTTGGAAATGTTTGGCGTAGCGATAAAAGCAAGTAAATAACGGGTTAAATATAATATTCATGCTGCGTCGATTGGTTTTTAAGAAATACGATTAAAATGAGAATGAATCGACGATATTGTCTATTCATGAATGCCGGAATTTCTCCTGCTTTCCACAAAACTGTCTTTCTTCGAGACGCCTTACGATGTTTTTTTGTTCTGTGTTGGCGGGGAAATCGCTTTGGTGTCATAATACTGCCTGCAGTGGACCGTAGAAGTGACGGCGTAAGTCCGGTCGCTTTTGTGACTTGTTGTTATTTTGCTTGCGGGTGGCGTTCGCGGTCACGCAGAATCATCTCCGCCCCAAAAGTGCCCGTTCTCCTCTTTGATATGTACCCTCTTTACAGGACACTCAGTAAGGAGGGTATTTTTATGCGCTACAGTTACGAATACAAAAGGAAATGTGTGCAGTTACATCGTCAAGGTAAATGGGCGAAGCCCCCTGATGGGATTTCAACGCAGAACTTTCATAATACGATCCGTAAATGGGCAAGGATTGAAGATGCTCACGGAACCTTAGCTTTACAACATCCCGCCCATAATAAGGCATGGTCTGCGGAAGAAAAACTCGAACTGGTTTCACGGGTTTTAGCGGGTGAATCAAACAAGTCCGTTGCCTGTAAAGCGGGAATCAGTGATGGGATGCTCTACAACTGGGTACGCAGATACAAGACAGAGGGCTATAATGGACTGATAGGTAAAAAGAAAGCCAGAAAGCAAAAGGACCAATCCATGAAGAAAAATATGAACATCGATCGTCCCAGACCTCTTGTAGAGTCAGAACGTGAAGAACTGATCCGATTAAGAGCCGAGAATGCCTCTAGCAAAGCGGAGAATGAAGTAATAAAAAAAAAGAGATCGCCTTGAGAGAAGAAAAGGAAGCTGCGCGACTCAAGGCGAAAAAGCAGCGATCATCAAAGAACTCAAGAGAAAAGGATATCAAAAGGATATCAGTTGAAATATCTTTTGAAGGCCATGGGAATGGCAAGGTCCACTTATTACTTTTTACTTTGAGATCGGCAGAACCGATGGAGTTGCGGAAAAGAATGCCGACCTCAGCTGTGAAATCCGGAAGATTTTTGAGCATCATCATGGCAGATATGGTGTCAGAAGAGTCCATCGTGAGTTGTTGAACCAAGGATACACCGTGAACCATAAACGCGTCCAGAGACTGATGCATTGTATGGAACTGCGGGGAAAACGACCTAGAGAAAAGTATCATTCCTACCAAGGCAAAGTAGGAAAGATCGCGCCCAACATCATCGACAGAGACTTTGAGACGACGGCGCCGCTTCAGAAATGGACTACCGATGTGACACAATTCAGCTTCCCATTTGGAAAATGTTATCTTTCACCGATCCTGGATATGCACACGAATGAGATCGTCTCCTATGATCTCTCGCCGAGTCCCAATCTCACGCAGATAAAGCGCATGCTTCATCGAGCATTCAGAAAGTTCCCACACACCGAGGGACTTATCATGCATTTTGATCAGGGATGGCAATATCAGCATGCACAGTATCAGCATGAATTGAAAGCCCATGGCATTATCCAGTCGATGTCAAGGAAAGGCAATTGCTACGATAACTGTATTATGGAGACGTTCTTCGGGAGACTGAAGAATGAGATGTATTATGGCTGTGAGAAAGAATATCCATCCTTTACGTCTTTCTCAAAGGCCATTAAAAATTACATCCACGGCCATTAAAAATTACATCCACTACTACAACAAAGAGCGGATCCAGATCAAAACAAAATGGATGCCTCCTGTAAAATACAGGATAGCATCCATATCTCGCTCGTCCGAGCAGTAATCAATGTGTCCAAGATTCTGGGTACATATCATTCTCCCCCTCGTCCGAAAGGCTTTTTGTCTTCAACGCGCGATTTCATACGGTTTTCGGCGCGGACTACATCGTATGATACTGACACTTGCTGCGGGCGATGTCGAAAAGGTCGCGCATATAGCTGGAAAGCCGCAGTTTTTTCCGATAACAGAAGTAGAAATGCCGCTCGAAGCCGTGGCAGCGCAGCGGATAGCATTTGGTCAGCGTCTCCACGCGCGTGTCTCCCTGAATGTAGCCGTAAGGACAGACCATGACGGCGTTGAGCTGCGCGGTGACCAACTTGGCGGCTTCCATGTTGAACAATTCGAGCAGCACGCGCGGCTCGAACTGGCACAGCTGAGCGAGATGGTTCTGGATGGTGCGCACGCTGTGACCGGGGGTGAGGTTGACGAAGTTTTCCTCCCGGGCCTCGCTCAGTTCGATTTCGGTCCCCTGGCCGATGCGGCGGGAGATGGCCGTTTGCTTGGAGGCCATGAGGACGATCTGTTCGTTTTCCAGCAGGCGGTATTCCAGGTCGTTCTGCTTCGACGCAGTGGTGATGAAAGCCACGTCGCAGCCGCCCTTGCTGAGCAGCTCCTCGAGGCGGACGGAAGGCAATTCCTTCAGCTCGACGGTAACGAGCGGGTAGCGAGCGAGAAATGAGGGCAGGATCTGCGGCAGCAGGGAGATGCTGCGCTGCGCCGAAATGCCGATGCGCAGCGTGGCGCGGTGATCGTTTTTCATTTCGGCGATCTCGCTGAGGAAATTCCGCTCGGCCGTCATGATCTCGCGCATGCTTTCGACGTAACGTTGGCCGGCGTAGGTCAGCGTCAGCTGCTTGGCGCGGCGGTCAAAGATCGGCAGCCCCAGTTCGTCCTCCACGGCTTTGACGGTCTGCGACAGCGACGGCTGGGAAATGAGGAGTTTTTTCGCGGCCGCCGTGATGCTGCCCGCCTCGAGAATTGCCATGATGTAAGAAGCGTGTTTCAAATTCAATCGTGCCGCCTCCTTGAAATGTATACTGTATAAATATCTTTGACCATAATTGTGACCTTATGGGCGCATAAAACTTTTAGTATTGGTATTTTCCCTAAAAAAGTTGAATAATAAAATCAGCGTCATTAAACTCAATCTTGTTTATGAGGAGGAATTGCAAGTGAAAAAGTTCGTGTATGCGCTGCTGGCCGTATCCCTGCTCGGCGTCGCGGCCGTTTCCGCGGGGGCCGAAGAGTGGAAGTTCACCCGCAAGATCGACGTAGTCTGCCCCTGGGGCGTCGGCGGCGGCGCTGACAGCACGATCCGTCCCATGGCCAAACTGCTCAAGGACATTCTCGGAGTCGAAGTCGAGGTCGTCAACGTTTCCGGCGGCTCGGGCGTCAACGGCGTGGAATACACCTACAAGCAGCCCGCCGACGGCTACACCTTCATGTTGGGAACGCAGAGCCTGATCATGCAGGATCTGCAGGGCGCCACTTCGATGAACTTCCGCTCCGAGTTCATCCCCGTCGCCAAACTGGTCCACTCCATCAACATCATCGCCGGCTCCAAGAAAGCCATGGATCAGAAGGGCTATCACAGCTTTTCCGAGATGATCAAGTACGCCAAGGAGCATCCGTTCGAGATCAACGTGGGCATGCTCACCGCCACGGGCGCCGACGGCGCTTCGCTGCGCCAGACGCTGGCCGGGCTTGACGTCAACGAGGTGCCCTACTCCGGCGGTTCCGAGATGAACTCCGCGCTGGTGGGCGGCCACATCGACATGATGATCACCGGCACCGACGAGATCGCCGGCCTGATCCAGGCGGGCGACATCGTGCCGTTGTGCGCCATCTGCGAGAAGCGCATGAAGCTCTACCCCGACATGGAGTGCACGGGCGAGCTGGGCATCGATTCCTTCATCGGCACGTGGCGCGGCATTTTCGCCAAGGCCGGCACGCCTCAGCCGGCAATCGACGCTCTGGTCGCCGCCATTGAAAAGGCCGTTCAGACCAAGGAATGGCAGGATTTTCTCGTTTCCGGCGCGTATGACGAGCGCCCCGGCTTCGCCGCGCCCCAAGAGTTCGCCGAGCTGTTCGAGAACGAGTACAAGACCTTCACCGAGTATCTGAAGTCCGAGGAAGTTTTGAAGAAGGATTACTACGCCAAGTAGTTCCTCCTGCGCACAGTGACCACAAGAGGGGGGCCGAATTTCCGCTCCCCTTTTTTCTTTGCGACTCCAACATTTATTGTAGCACAAGCTTCCTCAATCCCTGAAAGGTGGTGCGGATCAGTGTTCGAACTGATTCTCAACGTTCTGCTGTGGCTCGGCCTGGCCTACACGTACGCGTTCCACGTTTTGGAGGCGCCCGTCCCCGCCAAGGTCCTGCGCAATCCTTACGCCCTCAAGCCCGACGTGTGGCCCAACGTCATCATTATTCTGCTTCTGATCTGCGTGGCGATCAACATCGCGCGCATCATCATGAAAAACAGGGGCAAAGCGGAGTTTTCGCTGGGCGCCTTTTTCGCCTCCATCGGCGGATTTTTCGCCAGCCGCCTGTTCCTCGGCATCGTCATCGTCGTGGCGGCCTGCTTTGTGCTCGAACCGCTCGGCTTCATGGGCACGTGCTTCCTGATGCTGTTCTTCTACGGCATGCTGCTGGGCGAACGGAAGGTCGCGCGCCTGTTCGTCTTCTCAGCGCTGATCACGCTGCTCCTCTATGTGGTCTTCAGCGTCCTGCTGTCGGTCAATTTGCCCCGCGGCACCCTTCCTCAGGCGCGCAACTTCGCGCTCTGGCTGGAGTCCCTGGTGTCTCAGGCTCAATCTCTTATCTAGGGGTGAATCGGAATGTCGACTTTCGCACTGTTACAGAGCGGTTTCAGCGTCCTCATGGAGCCTTACGTGTTCTTCATGGTGGTCATGGCCATCGTGATGGGGACGATTTTCGGCGCTCTGCCCGGCGTCAGCTCCACGATGGCCGTGGCGCTCGGGCTGCCGTTTACGTACAGCATGGAGCCGGTGCCGGCCATCGTCTTCCTCGTGGCCATCTACTGCTCGGCCATCACTGGCGGCTCGATCACGGCGATCCTGTTCAAGATCCCCGGCGTGCCGTCCAGCGCGCCGACAACGTTCGACGGCTACCCGATGGCGCAGCGCGGCGAAGCCGGCAAGGCGCTGGGCGTGGCGCTCGGCGCTTCGGCGATCGGCGGTCTGGTCTCGGCGTTCTGCATGCTGCTGCTTTCGCCGCAGTTGACGCAGGCGGCGCTGTCGTTCGGCCCCTCCGACCTGTTCGCGATCACGTTTATGGGGCTGTCGATTCTCGCCTGTCTTGATTCGTCCAATATCCTGCGCACGATCATCTCCGGCCTGCTCGGCCTGCTGCTGGCCTGCGTCGGCCAGGACAGGATGTACGCCGTGCAGCGCATGACGTTCGGCTCCAAGGAGCTGCTCGCCGGGTTGGAGATGATCCCCGTGCTGATCGGCATTTTCGCCGTCACCGAGGTGCTCAAGCAGACGCGCAAGAGCGATCGGCTCGACGCCAAGGAGGGCGTCGGCGGCGGACGTGTGGACACGAAGATGCCCACGCTGGCCGAGTGGCTCAAGATCAAGTGGCTCGTGCTTCGCTGCTCCGTCATCGGCACGATCATCGGCATCCTTCCCGGCGCTGGCGCGACGATCGCCTCGTTCTTGTGCTACTCCACGGAAACGAAGCTTTCCAAATATCCCGAGAAGTTCGGCACCGGCATCATCGACGGCATCGCCGCATCCGAATCGGCCAACAACGCCGCCACCGGCGGCGCCATGGTGCCCCTGCTCTCGCTCGGCATTCCCGGCGGCAACGCCGCGGCCGTGATGATGAGCGCGCTGGTGCTCAAGGGCGTACAGCTCGGGCCGCTGCTCCTCACCAACCAGCCCCAGTACCTGAGCGCCACGTTCGCCTCCATGCTCGTCACCAACATCCTCATGGTCATCGTCGCCATGGGCATCGCCAAGGTCTTCGCAAAGATCCTCGCCATCCCTTACAGCTATCTCGGCCCGATCATCGTAATGCTGGCCATCATCGGCTCCTACGCCACCAACATGAGCATCGCCGACGTGAAGATCATGGCCATCGCCGGCATTGCCGGGCTGATCTTCGCCGTCTGCCACTTCAACAGCGCCGCCATGATCCTCGGCCTGGTGCTGGGCGAGATCTGCGAAAGCAACTTCAGCCGCGCCTACACGATCTCGCGCGCCGACCTGGTAAGCATGTTCTCGCGCCCCATCGCCGGCTCCCTGATGGCGCTCAGCATCGCCCTGCTGGTCTACCCCATCGTCGCTTCCTTCTTCAGAAAAAAGAAGCCGTCGGCGAACGCCTGATTTTGTCCGATCGAGCGCGGCGCCTTCCCGACCGCGCTTTCTCCTTTGAGTTATCGTAAAAAACTGTCAGGAGGTCAAAGCCATGGAACTGAAAACCACCGGCGTGGCCGGCACGCTCGAATCGAGCGACGTAATGGTCACGCTCGAGCCGGCGCCGTCGGGCATCAGCCTGGACCTTGAAAGCACCGTCATCAACCAGTACGGCCGTCAGATCAGGGAAACCGTGCTCGCCACGCTGGCGCGCCTCGGCGTGAAAAACGCCGCCGTCACCGTCAACGACCACGGCGCGCTGGACTGCACCATCAAGGCGCGCGTCGAGTGCGCCTATTACCGCGGCTGCCGGTACGATACCGACGGCGCGTATCCCTGGGGAGGCGAGATCGCATGATTCCCCGTCCGAAACCGGAAAAGTTCCGCCTGCGCCGCACGATGATGTTCATGAACGCGCAGAAGCCCGGCCTGATCAAAGACGCTTACATTTACGGCGCCGACTCGATCATGCTCGACCTCGAAGACGCGGTGGCCGAGAACCAGAAGGACGCCGCGCGCTTTTCACTCTACCACGCGCTGAAAACCATCGACTACGGCGACACGGAAGTGCTTGTGCGCATCAACGGCCTCGACACGCCGCACTGGCGCGAAGACGTTCGCGTTGTCGTGGCCGGAGGCGCCGACGGCATCCGCATCGCCAAGACCGAGAGCGCCGCCGACGTGCGAACGGTGGAAGCCGCCGTCACTGAAGCCGAGCGCGAGTTCGGCGTCGAAGAAGGGCGCACGCTGCTGATGGCCGCCATCGAAAGCCCAAAGGGCGTGCTCAACGCCTACGAGATCTGCACCGCCTCGCCTCGCCTGTTCGGCATCGCCCTTTCCGGCGGCGACTATCGCAAGTGCATGCAGGTCAAACCTACGCCCGGCGGCGTCGAAATGCTCGCCGCCCGCGGCCAGATGCTGATCGCCGCCCGCGCCGCCGGCGTGCAGTGCTTCGACACCGTCTTCACCGACCTCGACGACGAGGAAGGTTTCCGCGCCGAAATGCAGCAGAACAAGGACATGGGCTTCGACGGCAAATCACTGATCAATCCCCGCCAGATCCGCATCGTCCACGAGATGCTGGCGCCGACGCCAAAGGAGATCGCCGCCGCCGAGACGCTCGTCAAAGCCTACCGCGAGAACGCCGACAAGGGAATCGGCGTGTTCACCATCAACGGCAAAATGATCGACATCGCCTTTGTGCCCGGCGCCGAGCGCGTCATCCAGCTCGCCAAGGCCAGCGGCGTTTACGAGGGGGATCTCTAAAATGCTGAACGCAGTCGGCCGGGAAATTCCCGAAGAACTGATCGCGCAGGGCTGGAAGCCTTACGCGGGCGCTCACGCCCGCGACGGCCAGTACATCAAGAAACAGGGCCCGCGCACGCGCATCTGCGAAAAGCCCCGCGAAAGCAAAATTGTCGCCTCCATCCGCGAGGCTATCACGGCGTGCGGGCTCAAGGACGGCATGACCGTCTCCTTCCATCACCACTTCCGCGACGGCGACTTCATCGTCAACATGGTCATGAAAGAGATCGTCGCCCTCGGCCTCAAAGACATCACCATCGCCGCCTCCAGCCTGGGCGCGGCGCACGATCCCGTGGCCCAGTACATCGAAGACGGCGTCGTCACCGGCCTTCAGACCAGCGGCATCCGCGGTCGGATGGGCGAAGTGGTGTCCCGCGGCAAGCTGAAGACGCCCGCGATCCTGCGCAGCCACGGCGGCCGCGTGCGCGCCATCGAGGAGGGCGACGTGCACATCGACGTGGCCTTCATCGGGTCTCCCACGTCCGACGAATACGGCAACTGCCGCGCCGTCGGCGGCAAGAGCGACTGCGGCGTGCTCTCCTACGCCGTCGTCGATTCCGAGTACGCCGACAAGGTCGTCGTCATCACCGACACGCTCGTGCCCTACCCCAACTTTCCCGCGTCGATCCACGGCGTCAACGTGGACTACGTGGTGAAAGTCGACGAGATCGGCGATCCGAAAAAGATCGCCTCCGCCGCCGCGCGCATGACCCAAAATCCCCGCGACCTGATGATGGCCGAGGCCACCGCCAAAGTCATGGCCGCCACGCCGTGGTTCAAGGACGGCTTCAGCTTCCAGACCGGCGCAGGCGGCCCTTCGCTGGCCGTGAACCGCTTCATCGAGCCGCTCATGCGCGAGCGCGGCATCACAATGAGCTTCGCCATCGGCGGCATCGCCGGCCCCATCTGCGAACTGCAGCGCAAAGGACTCGTCGGCTGCATCGTCGACACGCAGGATTTCGACACCGGCGCCATCGACGACATCCGTGCCAACCCCCGTCATTACGAGATCAGTGCCGGCGAATACGCCAACCCCGCCAACAAAGGCGCCTTCGTCAACAAGCTCGATTTCGTCATCCTCGCCGCGCTGGAAGTCGACGTCGACTTCAACGTCAACGTCATCACCGGCTCCGACGGCGTGCTGCGCGGCGCGCCCGGCGGCCATCCCGACACGGCCGCCGGTGCCAAGTGCACCGTCATCGTCACGCCGCTGACCCGCGGCCGCATGGCCACCGTCTGCGAGCGCGTCGTCACCGTCACCACCCCCGGCGAGTGCGTCGATGTCGTCGTCACCGATTACGGCGTCGCCGTCAACCCCAGACGGCAGGACATCGTCGACTGCCTCGACCGTGCCGGCGTCGCGCACGTCAGTATCAAAGAGCTTCAGGAAAAGGCCTACGCGCTCGTCGGCCGCCCCGATCCGCTGCAATGGAACGACAAAGTCGTCGCCATCCTCGAGGCCCGCGACGGCACGATCCTCGACGTCGTGTGCGAGATCGAGCCGTACGAAATGTAAAAAGACCCCGCCTCGCCAGAACACATGGCGGGGCAAAGAAAAGAGCTCTATGCAAAGGGCCCGACGGTCAGGCTGATCGTCGGGCCCTTTTTATTCGCAGCCTTTCGCGCGGAGTGCGAACGCCCGGCAATGATTCGCGTTTTCGCGCTCTGACGACGACCTCCGCGCCGCCTTTTGTTTTTCGGCATACCGGCATGAAGATTTGTTCCCGCTTTCGCGTTATAATCATGGCAGTATTTCGCCAAGGAGGGAACTTTATGGACATCACCCCGGAATTGAAGGAGCGGGCGCAGGCGCTGCACCGCAACTGCTTTGTGGCCGACGCGCACTACGACCTGCTCAACCTGCTCGCCGCCAAGCGCCTCGAGGGCGAGCGCACGGACGTTTTCAGGACGGATTATCTGGAAAAGATCCGCGCCGGCGGCGTCGACCTGCTGATCTCGTCGATCTTCATCGACGACCGGCACGTGCCGGAAATGGCGCTGCGCCGCGCGCTCGACCAGATCGCCTGCATGCACGAGGAGCTGGCGCAGTGTCCCGACTTGGTCCTGTGCCGCAGCGTCGGGGAGATCCGCGCCGCCCGCGCGGCGGGAAAGATCGCCCTGCTCCTCTCGTTCGAAGGAGCGGAGCCGCTGGGCAACGACCTCAATCTGCTGCGCGTCTTTTACGAGCTGGGCGTGCGCGGCATCGGCATCGCCTGGAGCCGCCGCAACTACGCCGCCGACGGCTGCTTTTTCCAGCCGCGGCGCGAAGGGCGCAAAGGCGGCCTGACGGACTTCGGCGCGCGGCTGGCCGACGAGGCGGAACGTCTGGGCATGTATCTGGATGTCTCGCATCTCAACGACGAGGGCTTCTGGGATCTCTGCTCGCTCACGAAGCGGCCGTTCATCGCCTCTCACTCCAACTGTCGCGCCCTGACGCCGGTGGCGCGCAACCTGACCGACGAGCAGATCGCCGCGCTCGCGCAGCGTAGCGGCGTCATGGGCATGAACGCCTGCAGCGACTTCGTCCGGCTCGACGCGAACGGCGCCGGGCGCGCGGATCCCGACGAGCTGGCGGCGCACGGCGCGCACGTCAAAAAAGTCGCCGGCGCGGAACATCTGTGCTTCGGTTTCGATTTCTGCGACGAGTTCCGTATCGGCAACGGCCGCGAACCGAAGGACGCCGTGCCGTTCTACGACGAGAGCTGGCGGCTGACGGCCGGGCTTCTGGCCCGCGGCTTCAGCGAGGACGAGGTGCGCGGCGTGCTCGGCGAAAACCTGCTGAACTTTTTGGAGCGCACGATCGGCTGAAGCCCGGCGGCGCAGGCTGATTTTTCTCAATACATTCCCTCAAAGGAGATTTTTTCGCATGAGACCGGTACAGCACGACGACCTGCTAAAGTTCAAATTCCTCTCGCGTCCCGCGTTTTCGCCCGACGGCGGCAAGATCGCCTACGTGGTCAGCGCGGCCAACTTCGACAAGAACAATTACGACAGCGCCCTGTGGCTTTACGACCTGGCCTCGGACAGCGGACGGCAGCTGACGTTCACGAACTCCGAGAAGTTCTTCGCCTGGAGCCGCGACGGACGCGAGCTGATCTTCGCCTCCGGACGCGGCGACGTGCCCAAGGAGAGCACGCGCTTTTACGCGCTGCCGCTGGACGGCGGCGAGGCGCGCGAACTGTTCACGATCGACCGCCCGGCCAGCGCCATTGCCGACCTCGGCGGCGGACGCTGGCTGGTGACGGCGACGTTCGAACCCGTCTACGACAATCCCGAGGGCGCCGACTACTACGTGATCGAGCAGCTGCCCTTCACCGCCAACGGCAAGGGCTTCGTCTGCCAGCGCCGCACGGGGCTCGCCGTGTACGACGCCGCCGACGGCGGCTTCACGCGCGTCACGCCCGAGCATATGGAAGTGGCGCGCTGCCGTCTCAGCGACGACGGCCGCAAGGCGCTGCTCGTCGCCGTCGAGTATACGGACGTGAAGCCGACGACCAACCACGTCTACGAGCTCGACCTGAGCACGGGCGCGCTGGCCTGCCTCAGCGAAGGATTATCGTTCGGCTTCAAGGACGCCGGTTGGTACAAGGACGGCGCGCTGGTCACGGGCAGCGACCAAAAGACCGTCGGCGTCAACCAAAATATTCAATTCTTCTTCCTCAGGGACAAAAAGCTCGCCGCCGTCACGCCCGATCTCGACAGCAGCCTGCGCAACGCCGTGGGCAGCGACTGCCGCTACAACACGGCCGAGCAGGAGGGCAGCTTCGCCGTCGAGGACGGGCGCGTGATCTCCTGCGCCACCGAGGGCTTCCGGAGCCGACTCTACGCGCTCGAAGCCGACGGTTCCATCTCCGCTCTCACCGACGAGATCGACACGGTGGACAACTGGGACTGGAAAAACGGCGCGGCGGTCATGGCGGGCTTCAAGGATCTGCAGCTGCAGGAGCTGTATCTGCTCGAAAACGGCCGCGAGCGCCAGCTGACGCGCCACAACGAGGACGTCATCAAGGAGCTCCAGCTTTCCGCGCCCGAACACGTGAGCTACGAAAACGAGGGCTGGACGCTCGACGGCTGGTACATGAAGCCCGTGGGCTACGAAGAAGGCAGGAAGTACCCGACGATCCTGCACATCCACGGCGGTCCCAAGAGCGCCTTCGGCGGCGTCTACTTCCACGAGATGCAGTGCTGGGCTTCTCGCGGCTACGCCGTGATCTACTGCAACCCGCGCGGCGGCGACGGACGCCCCGGCGGTTTCGACGACATCCGCGGCTTTTACGGCGTCAAAGATTACAGCGACATCATGGCATTCACGAAATGGTGCGTCGCCAATCTGCCCTTCGTCGACGAAAAGAATGTCGGCGTCACGGGCGGCTCCTACGGCGGCTACATGACCAACTGGATCGTCACACAGACGGACTTTTTCAAAGCGGCCGCGGCACAGCGGCCGATCAGCAACTGGGTGTCGAAATTCGGCAGCTGCGACATCGGCTACTATTACGTGGAAGACCAGCACGGCGGCCGCCCGTGGGACGCGTGCGAACAGGCCTGGCAGGAGTCGCCGCTCAAGCACGTCGCCAACGTCAAGACGCCGCTGCTGCTGATTCAGTCGCAGGAGGACTTCCGCTGCGAGCGCGACCAGTCGTTTCAGATGTTTACCGCCCTCAAGGTGCTCGGCGTGGAATGCCGCATGTGCCTGTTCAACGGCGAGAACCACGAGCTGAGCCGCTCCGGCCGCCCCAAAAACCGCCTCGCCCGGCTGCGCGAGATCGCCGCGTGGTTCGACGGCCATTTGAAAGGTTAAGCGACGAAGAAAACGCGCTGGACCGCTCCGCGTTTTCCGCCCCCGTTTCTGATGTTCCACGTGGAACATTTCATACAAACAAAGTTGCCGCAAGCCTTGACAGCGCATCTGAAAAAACGGAACGCTCCGCCCGCCGGAGTCCGTTTGGACCAAGACAGGCGGAGCCCTTGCGGTTCGGTCGGACGCGCCGCCGGCGCGCCGGATTTTACCGCCGCGTTCTTTTACAGTCGTCGTCAAAAGCGATCCGCCGATGTGACTGCGAAGGCAAGGAGGAATCGCCGTGAGATCTCGTTCCGTCATTTATCTGGCGCTGGCAGCCGGCGTGTTCATGTTGTCCGCGTCGGGCGTTTTCGCCAAGGTCGCCCGCGCGCCGGCGGGCATCATCGCCTTCTACCGGCTCTTTTTCGCCACGCTGGCGCTGCTGCCGTGGCTGTTGAGCCACAAAAACGACCGGCGCGAGCTGCGCTCGCTCTCTCCGATTCAATATGCGGAAGGCGCGCTGGCCGGTTTTTTTCTCGCCGTCCATTACGTGATGTGGTTCGAGTCGCTGCGCTACACGTCGGTCGCCAGCTCCACCGTGCTGGCGGCGCTGCAGCCGCTGTTTTCGGTGATGTGGGGGCGGCTGTTCCTCGGCGAAAGGCTGAGCGCCCGTGCGCTGACCGGCGGCGCGATCGCCATCGCCGGCTCGGCGGTCGTGGGCTGGAGCGATTTCAGCGTCAGCAGCCAGTCGCTATGGGGCGACCTGCTGGCGCTCGTTTCCGGCGGCGTCATCAGCCTGTACTTTTTCTGCGGGCAGATCCTGCGCCGCCGCATGGGCGCCGTGCCCTATTCGGTGCTCAGCTACGGCAGCAGTGCGGCCGTCCTCGCGCTCTACGCGCTTTTCATGGGCTATCCGTTCGCCGGCTATCCCGCTTCCACCTGGGGCGCGTTCCTCGGTCTGGCGCTGGTCTCGACGATCGGCGGGCAGATGGTGTTCAACGTGCTGCTCAAATGGATCTCGGCCACCACCGTCACCATGGGAATCCTCGGCGAGCCGGTCGGCACCTGCTTCCTCGCCTGGCTGTTCCTCGGCGAGACGCTTTCGGCGCGGCAGGCCGCAGGCATCGCCGTCATCCTCGCCGGGCTGGCGCTGTTTTTCGCCGCCCAGAGACAATCACGGACGGGGCGCGCGTGAGCTGCGCCCGCGGTCTTTCGGCCCTGCGCCGACGAAAAAAAACGAAGCGTTTGTGCAAGGAGGTTTCTTCATGAGAGCTCTCGAAAAGAAAATTTACGATTATCTCGAAGCGCACAGGGAAGACATCGTCGCCGATCTCGTCGCGCTCGCCCGCGCCGAATCGCCGACCGGGGACAAGGCGGCCGCCGACGCGTGCGCGCGGCGGCTTGCCTCGCTCTACAAAGACCGACTCGGCGCCGCGACGCAGTTCGTGCCGCAGACGGAAGTGGGCGATCACCTCGTCACCGAGATCGGCTCGGGCGACCGCACGCTGCTGATCGTCGGTCACTACGACACGGTCCACCCTTTGGGAACGGTGCCGGTGCGCCGGGAAGGCAACATCCTCTACGGCCCCGGCGTGGTCGACATGAAGGGCGGCGACGTCTCCGTGATCTGGGCGCTGAAAGCGCTTCGGGAGCTGGGCGTGAAGCTGGACAAGAAAGTTCTGATCGTCAACAACTCCGACGAGGAAACGGGATCGTTCCATTCCCGTCCGCTGCTGCTGGAAAAGGCGAAGGAGGCTTGCGCCTGCATCGTCGCCGAGCCGGCCGTGGCCAAAAGCGGCCTGATCAAAGTCAGCCGCAAGGGCGGCGGCCAGATCCTCATCAAATGCTGGGGCAAGGCGGCCCACTCCGGCAACGATCCGCGGGGCGGCGTCAACGCCAACATCGAGCTGGCGCACCAGATCCTCTTCGCCGAGAGCCAGTCGGATTACGGCCCCGGCGGCAGCACGTTCAGCGCCAACGTGATCCGCGGCGGAACCGCGGACAACGTGGTCTGCGATTACGCCGAAGCGGTCGTGGACTGGCGCATGTGCGTGCCCGAGGAAGTCGAACGCGGCCGCGCCGTTTTCGCCGGGCGCGGGGCCGTGCTGCCCGGCGCGCGCGTGGAGTTCGAGATCAAACTGTCTCACCCGCCGCTGGCCGAGTGTGAGGCCAACCGAAAGCTCTTCGCTCTGCTTCAGCAGGTCGGCGCCGACCTCGACATGGAACTCGAGGCGGCGCCCATGGTGGGCGGCTGTTCGGACGGCAACGACATTTCCGCCGCCGGCGTGCCCACCATCGACGGCATGGGCGTGGTCGGCGACTTCATGCACAACCCGCAGGAACAGGTTTATCTCGACCAGCTCGTGCCTCGCGTGGCCATGATGGCCTCCTTCATCAGCCGCGTATAACAAGGCGTCTCCGGCGAACAGCCCGGAGACGCCAAGAAGGGACCGCGATCGAAATCACGGTAAAGAAAGGTAAAAGGATGAAATATTTTCGTAAAATAACGCTGAGAAACGGAAGCCTCTGCGTCCTGCGCAGCGCGGCCGCTGAAGATGCCGCTGTGTTGCTGGAGCAACGCCGGTGCGCCGCGGTGGAAACAGACTTCATGTTGCGTTACGCCGATGAGATCGCCGTCGACGCCGAAGCGCAGCGGCGTTCTATCGAGGCGTCGGAGGCCAGTCCCACGGAATTGCTGCTGATAGCCGAAGTCGACGGCGTGCTGACTGCCAGCGCCGGTTTTGCTCCGCCCGTTCCCTGCGAAAAATGCCGTCATCGCGCCAGCGCGGGGTTGTGCGTGCTTCGCGCCTACTGGGGGTGGGGAATCGGCTCCCTGCTCATGGAATCATTGCTCGAGTGTGCCCGCGCGGCCCAGTTCGAACAACTGGAACTGGACGTAGTAACGGGTAACGGGCGGGCCGTCGCGATGTACCAGCGCTTCGGCTTCGTTACGTATGGCGTGCGCGAGAAAGCTTTCCGTTTGCGTGGCGGCGGATACCAGTCTCTGTATCTGATGGCTCTCGGGCTTTAACGGAGGCGCCGGAATGACCCTCGAGAGCGAGATCTTCCAGCGGCGGCGGCCCGACTTTTCCCGCTTCGAGGCCGCCGGCCTGAAGAAAGACGGGCGGGAGTGGCGCTGTTCGCGCGTCTTCATGGACGGCCAGTTCCGCGCCGACATCCGCGTCGACGCCAAAGGCGAGGTGCGCGGGCGCGTTTACGACCTCGACACCAGCGACGAATACCTGGCCGTGCACATCCCCAGCCAGTCGGGAGCTTTCGTGGCCTCGGTACGGCAGGCTTACGCGGACGTGCTGCGCGATCTGGCGCAGCGGTGCTTTACCGCGCACGACTTCGTCGCCGACCAGTCGAACCGCGTCGCCGCGCTGATCCGCGAGCGTTTCGGCGACCCGCCCGAGTTCCCGTGGCAGGACGAAACATCCGCCGTGTTCCGCGAGCCGCGCACGCGCAAATGGTACGGCGTGATCATGCGCATAGGCCGCGGCAAGCTCGAACCCGGGAAAGACGGCGAAGTCGACGTGCTCAACGTCAAGGCCGACGCCGCGGACGTGCCTGCGCTCCTGAAAGAACGGGGAATTTTCCGCTGCTACCACATGAACAAAAAATACTGGGTCACCGTCGCGCTCGACGATTCGCTCGGCGACGAACGCGTCATGGAATTGCTCGAGGCCAGCCACGCCTTCGCGGCCCGCGGCGCAGGCAAAAGCTCCGCCGCGCTCAGCGACGGCGCCTGGATCGTGCCCGCCAACTACAGATACTACGATGTGGAAAAGGGCTTCGCCGAAAATCCCGTGCACACGTGGAAGCAGACTGCCCGCGTGCGCCCGGGCGACCTCGTCTACCTGTACATCGGTTCTCCCGTGTCGGCCATCTACTGCAAGTGCCGCGTCCTCGAGACCGACATTCCCTGCGACTATGACGACGGCGCCGTGCGCATGAACATGGTCATGCGCCTGGCCATGCTGCGACGCTACGGCCGTGAACTGCTGCCGATGGCACTGATGAAGAAATTCGGCGTCCGCGCCGTGCGCAGCGCCCGCCGCATGCCGACGGAACTTCGCCGCGAGATCGACCGCTTCGAAGCGGAGAATCCGGAGGAAGCGCCGCCCGCCGCGGAAAAACGGGCGGACGGACGATCGGGAACGCACCGGACAAAATGAAAAGACCGCCGCCGACGGCTCTCTCAAAGATCCGTTGACGGCGATTTTCGTTTCTCAAAGCAAGCCCTCGCGCTTGAGCAGCGGGACGAATTCGCGAAGCGTTTCGACGATGCGCCAGGCGCCGGCGCGTTCCAGCGTTTCGGCCGCATTGCTGGCGAGCACGGCGACGCTGCGCATGCCGGCGCGGCGGGCGGCCTCCACGTCGATGGGCGTGTCGCCCACGTAAAGGGCGTCTTCGGGCGCGCAGCCCAGCAGTTCGGCGCCCTTGAGCAGCACGTCGGGCGCGGGCTTGGGGCGCGCCACCGCGTCGGCGCCGACCACGCAGTCCATCAGGCGTTCGAGGTGCTTGACGCGGATGACGCGGAGCGGCGCGATGCGGTTCGAAGCGCAGCCCACTTTGACGCCCAATGCACGCAGCTCCGCGACGCACTCGACGGCGCCCGCCGCGGGCGTCATCATCGCCGCTTCGTAAGGCGCGCACTCTTTGACGTAGTACTCGCCGTATTCGGGGCGCTCGTCGCCGAGCAGCGCCCGCCAGAAATCGCGCGAATTGTAGCCGATCACTTCCAACAAACGTTCGCGCGTGCAGCGGGGACGGCCGAAATGATCGGCGATCTTGTTGACGTTCGCCAGCAGCGCGCCGCTGGTGTCGATCAGGGTCATGTCGAAATCGAAGAGCACCGCTCTGACGTTCATGAAAAAACTCCTTCGGGGCATGAATCTCTTTGCGATAGACTCGTGCATTTTCACAAGCCGCAGGAAAAGCCAAGCACACCCCTTCGGCAAAACGCCGCCCGCCGGCACGAACATTCTCCAACGGGATTCCTCGCGTCTCTCCCGAAACTGCGGCGCCTCGCATTGCATCCAATCTATATCCGACAAGAGATGATAGCATATACGGAAAAACATGTCCAGAAGAGACGAAGACCGTATTTGTCTGAACAGCAAGCCCAAGCGACGCCAGCTTGCAAGCATGAAAGCGTTGTTGCGGCACATAGGCTTTCGCTAGGATAGTACCTGAAAAAATTTTTGCCAATCGCGCACCCTTCCGTTTGCGAATACCCCATTTGACGAATCGGTAATTCTCTGCCGCTCCTGGCTCCAATCGTGCTATAATACACTTACGCCCGCAATGAGACTCGCTGGCGGCATGCCAAGAGCGTAAGAAGAAACGAATGGAGGACTGACGGTGGCACAGTTACACGAGACGGAGAACGTTTTGGCAAGTCTTGATGAAAAAGTGGAGACTCTGTACCGGTATCAGTCAGTCATGAACTGTTATTCGCTCATCTTGCGCGACTACGGTACGGGCATCGCCATAAGCGAAGTGGAAGCTCACACGCTGAACTACATACAAGCCGAGGAAGGGTTGACGGCGACGCGTCTGGCCGAAATTACCAACCGTACCAAAAGTTCCATCTCTCAAATCGTCTCGCGCCTTGAAAAGCAAGGCATGATCTCCCGCAAGGTCAATCTCAATAACAAGCGCGAGTACCGCATCTTTGTCACCGAAATGGGACGCAAAACCTGCGAGGCGCACCAAAGCTATGATCGCGAGGGAATGCTTGCGCAGATCAATTATCTGTTGAAAAATTGTACTCCTAAGGAAATCGATGGATTCTTTAAGGTACTTCGATACCGTATCCTTTGGTTCAAACGCGTAAACAGTACATTTCGCAAAAAACTCAGCGCTCAAGAGAAAAAGCGGTATATGTCGGCGCGTTATACGGGTTGCTGAAAAAGGCGCTCGCGCCGTTTCTAATTTCTGACATGTCGCTTCCAAGGCTTCGAGAAACATCTGGACGCCACTTGGTTTCAATACGGCGATACCCCTTCATTGCAACGGAGACGTTCCGAAAGAAAAGCAGTTCGTTTTGCGCACCGCGCGCAAAACGAACTGCTTTTTGGTATTTGGGACGCGAGCCTCAGACAAAAACGCTTGCAAACAAACGACGCAGCCAGCAGAATTACAGGGCGGCGACAAATAATGCTCGGCTCTCGACGAAAACGAGAGCGGCGTCTCGTAAAAGAAAGAATCAAGTCAAAAGAGCGATCAGCTCGTCCGTACCGGGAATGTCGCCGGCCGTTTTCCCATAATGAACGTAAGAGATCGACAATCTTCCGTCGAAGACAAAAACAGCAGGAAGCTGCAGTTCTTCGCCCTCATATTCGCCATGGGAAAACAATTGACGAGCCTTTTCTATTTTTCTCAGCGTCGCCGAATCCAGCATGCTTTCTTTGGACCGCGCGGGCATAATCTCAAAGCGGTGATACAGTTCCTGCTGCGGGTCGCACACAATGGAAAAAGGAAACGCGTCAGGAGTCAGCTGCTGCGCCAGCTTCTTCGGCTCAGACTGCAGAACGACCAGCAGCTGAGAGCCGCCCTCCAATATACGCTGATAATGATCCGCTATCTCGTGCATGTCGTACTGGCATAACGTACAGCCATAATATCTCAAGAAGACCAACGCCGTCTTGTTTGCCTTGCAAGCGGTGCTGCTCATGAAAAGTCCGCGCTCAAACGGAGTCTCATAGCGAAAATCCGGCAGGATGTCGCCAACTTCCAACCTTGCCATGCTTGACCCTCCTTGAACAAGATCTCCCTCGCAAGAAACGCTCCTTCGTTCGCCCCACGAACTGAGCGACGCTCCAACGCGCTTCGGTCGACTCATATCTTGCAAATGAAATTCCATTTTTCACGCTATAACCCCCGCTGCGGCAGTGCCAACTAGAGTGCAAACGTCCAGCCGGAAATCGTAAAGAGAAACATCAGCAGGGCCGCAACGCCAATAAACGCCAGAACTTTGCCAAACGCCCACTCAAACCAACGCGGGAATGAAACCTTCACCATGGCCAGGCTGCCCACCGTCCAGCCAAGAATCGGGGAAATGATGTTCGTGAATCCGTCGCCGAATTGAAAGGCCTGAACGACCAGTTCCGGAGCCAAACCCAGGACTTCCCCGATCGGCTTGATGATCGGCACGAGAATCGCGCCCTTCGACGTGGCCGAAGGAATAATCGGATTGATCACCGCAATGATCAGCATCATGCCGATCGAAGCGACCCAACGCGGCAGATCCATCAGCGGTCTGGTCAGCGCATATACAATGGTGTGCAGGACGTTACCCTCGGACAGTACGATCGATACGCTCCGGGCCAAGCCGATGACAAAGACCACAAAGGCCATCGACGCAAGCCCCTTGGCGAACGAGTCGCCGAGTTCATCCGCGGACATGCCCGCGATCTTCCCCTGCACGAGCGCGACTACCATCATCGTCGCCGCCTGAACGGAGAAACGCATATTGTAATCGTTGCTCATCAAACCGTACACCGTGATCAGAACAAACTGGCCGATAAACAGGAACATGTTGATCACGATTTTCCAATCCATGACGGCCGCGGGTACCCCGCCCCCTTCGGCGCCGACGTCGGCACCGGGAAGCGGCTCTTCCTGATATTTCAGCGAGACCAACGGATCGCGGCGGATCCGCCGCACATACCTCAGCAACATGAGCAGCCCGAGGAGCATGAAAACGTTCAGAATGAGAAAACGCGTCATGAAGCCGCCGTACAGGCGGGTTCCCATCAGCCCCTGGATCACGTACATCTTCGTAGGGCCGGTCCCGAAACCAATCAACGTCGCAAATGTCGTGACGCCGATAGCGCTGATCGCATCGAGGCGCATTTTCCGCGCAAACGCGATACCGATCGGCACGACGGCAATCAGAGCGTCGGAACCACCGAAACCGCCTAAATACACCATCATACAGAACAAGGTACTGATGAGCAGCGTATCGCTTTTCCCTTCGGTTTTGTAGATGGTCCAGTCGAGCAGCCTGTCAAAAGTCTTCGTGTCCAAGAATACCTGCATGCACGCGCCGCAAATCATCACGATCATGATAATGGAAGCGGAGCCCGTCAGCCCCGGAAAGATAGACAGCAGCGTCCTCAGCAAGTTAACCGGCGTCTGATAACCGAGATAGCTGAACTTCGTGCCATCGAGGGCGCCGCTGGCCGTTTTGCCAAACTGCCCGGCGGGAATGACGTAGGTAAGCAGGCTGGAAAAAAGCAGCAGGCCGAGCATCAGCCACAGCAAATGGGGCATTTTGAACTTCTTCTTTTGCTCAGATTGTCTCTTCTTCTCCGTCATATTTTTTCCCCTCGACGAGTCTCTACGCTTTTTCTTTGGAAGCTTGCCCCGGCGTTGCCTCTTCCCCAAGAGCGTTAACGTATTTCAGCGTTGCGATCAGACCGATATCCAAAACGTTCTCATCCACGTCAAAATATGAGTTGTGATGGGGAGCGCCGCTCCCGTATTCGGGGTTGTTGATTCCCAGATGAGCGTATACGCCGGGATAGCGGTTCAGCCAGAGGCTGAACGAATCCGAAGCGTACCAAGGCGCGCACGGCGACACGGTCCCAGAAGGCAAAACCGCATCCAGGGCTTTAGCCGCGAGCTCGGAATAGTACGGATCGTTGATGGTCGGCCCAACGGAAATCTTATTGTATTTCTCGTTATATTCAACACTACAACGATGCATACGAGCCGTATTTTCCGCGACTTCGTGCAATATCCTGACCGCTTTGTCGCCCTCGCTCATGCTGAAAAAGCGGAGCGAACCAAGAACGGTGGCCGTGTCCGGAATGACGTTTGCCACCTGGCCGCCCTGTATGGCCGTGATCCCGCAGGTGACGGTCTCGTTGGCGTCTATTTGATTCACGAACGCGACGGCCAGATTGTTGACGAAATTCGCCGCGCAAAACACGGGATTGATCGACAGATCCGGGCGCGAGCCATGCCCGCCGCGTCCGACGAACGTCAGCTCGACCCGGATGGCCCCGGCCATTCTCGGCCCGGCCTGAACGCAGATTTTTCCGGATTCGAGAGCGTTATACACGTGAATTCCCCAGCAGGAGTCGACCTTTTTCGTTGCGAGTGTGTCCAACATGACCTGGATGCCGCCGCCATTTTCCTCGCCTTCTTCGAAACACAGATAAATGACTCCCGTCAGTTCGCCGATATGTTTTCTCAAGACTTTGCTTGCTCCCAGAAGCATTGCCGTGTGTGCGTCATGTCCACACGCGTGACAGGTTTCATCGGGCGTATCCGATATCACGACTCGCGCCCTTTTGAGATTGTCAGGATTCTCGGGCAGCGGCAAGGCATCGATGTCCGCCCTCAGAGCAATGTGAGGTCCCGCTCTGCCAGTGTCGAGAATACCGATTATGCCAGTTTTCACAAGCGATTCATAGGGAATGCCGATCTCGTCGAGCTGCTGTTTGATGAACGCGCTGGTCCTGACCTCGCGACCGCTTGTTTCAGCAAACCGGTGTATCGCTCTTCGGCAACCAATCACATAATCGCGCTGCGCCGCCGCTTCGTTTCTGATCTCTATGTCATCCATCATGTCGATCACTCCTCTTGCCACGCTCGAACTCTCCTGCCTAAAAAGCTTTGGAGATATCGACTTCAGCGAATTTCCCATTCACAACAAGCCGTGACGTCTTTCCGAAATGAAGAGCCTTCCAAGCCCGTGCCAAACAGAGCGCATTCGAAGCGATTCAACGCGCTTCGTGCAGGGCTCCGAGCCCCCGCAAATATATCGCGCCGGAATGGAACGAACGAAAAAAGAGACAAAATCTTTTCCTGCGGGCAAGGCGAAAGCCCCCGCCGCTCGCCTATGGGAAAAGTTTTAGAGTCGCCTTGTCAAACGGAGGATCAGGCGTTGAACACGTATTTATCCAAGCGGTCAAAAGCCTCCTTGACACGGCTCAGCGGTACGGCAAGATTAATGCGGATCGAATTGGGAGCAAAGAACGGACGCCCATCCTGCCAGATGACGCCCACCGCGACACCCATCTGCTGAAGCTCATCGATTGTCTTGCCATGAGCTTCACACCACTTGGTACAGTCAAGATAAAGCATGTAAGTTCCCTGCGGTTTGGCAAGCTCAACGCCTTCAAAATTCTTGACAATGTAATCGTAAGCGTAATCGACGTTGGCGCTAAGGACTTGCTTAAGCTCGTCTACCCACTCGTAGCCTTCCGGTTTGTAGGCACCGATGAGAGCGTGCATGGAAAGAACGTTCATCGAGTCGTAGTGGGATAACGAGCTCTCCTTTTCCATACGCTCCCTCATCCACTTGTTATAGACGATGCGATAGGCGCCGACGAGGCCGGCGAGATTGAAAGTCTTCGACGGCGCATAAAGGGCGACGACGCGATCGCGGGCATCCTCGGAAACCGACTGCGTAGGGATGTGCTTGTTGCCGGCAAGCGTAAGATCGGACCATATTTCGTCAGAGACGACGAACACGTCGTGCCTCTTGTAGATATCCATCGCCTTTTCAATTTCCCATCTCTCCCAGACGCGGCCGCAAGGATTGTGAGGGTTACAGAACACGGCGGCATGGATTTTGTTGTCTGCAATCTTCTTTTCCATATCTTCGAAGTCCATGCGCCAGACACCCGCGCTGTCTCTCTTGAGTTCGGAGTGGACAATACAGTAGCCGTTATTGGTAAGACTCTTGGTGAAACCGATATAGGTCGGCGAATGGATTAGGATATTGTCACCCTTGGAACAAAATATATTCATGGCGGAAACAACGCCGCCCAACACGCCGTTTTCGTAACCGATACACTCGGCAGTCAGCCCTTTGACGCCGTTCCGCCTTTCCTGCCACTGAATGATAGCGTCGAAATACTCCTGCGTCGGCCTGAAGTATCCATATGCAGAGTGCTTGGCGCGCGCAATGATGGCTTCGGGAATCGTGGGGACCGTCGGGAAATTCATGTCGGCCACCCACATGGGAATTTTGTCGAAGCCTTCTTTCACTTGCGCTCCCGGGATTGGGATCATATCCACTGCGATTGAATCCTTGCCATGACGCTCCATAATGGATGTGAAATCATATTTCACCTACAACACGTCCTTTCTCCTATAGGTCTCAATAAAAGTTATAACTATATCCCTGCCCTGCGGAACCAGTCAATTGAACAGCCACGCCTTAAAAACCGAGCCCTGACAATACGAAGTAATACGCGAACGAGAGGACCACGAAAACAAGCACGATCGGCAACGTTTTATAAATCAGCGCTCCTAAAGAACAACCGTAATCTTCAGCGCAGATCGTCAGGCAGACATGTACCGGCGACATCTGCATAGCGGCATAGCTCATGCTCATAACCAAGATAAACATGGCGAGCACGGGCTTCCCGTCGAGGGCGGATATCAGCAGAGGCATGGCCAGGGCAATGATTCCCTGACTCCCCGCGACAATCGTGCCAAAGAAAAACACCATGGCAAAAATCATGAAGGTCGGGAGAGGCAGCATGCCGAAGAACGCAGGAAGCTTGGAGATCACGCCGGTAGCCGCCAGAACCTCTTTGAAAATCATCACTAGCCACGTATTCGCCATTAAACGGACTTCAAATGCGGAACGTAAAAAAGGGAGCAGTTCCCCGAGCGAGAATTTCGCCACGAAAACGTTGAGAACGATGCAAAGGAACACAGCAACAACTACGCGTATCTTGAACGCAAGGATGAGGACAATGGCCAGAACGATGGGCCACACACTAGTCATAAGCAATCCCCAGTAATAACCTCTCGTTTTGTCGGGGACAGTTCCCGTGTCCTTGGGAATCCGCCGCAGGTAGACGACGTATCCCGAGATGAACAGCGCAACCACCATAGGCAACATCGCCGTCATGAAATCGCTTACCGTCACAGCTCCGTTGGTAAGGGTGACGGCGATAAAGATCGTTGTGTAAGTGGGCAGAAAGCTTTCGGAAATATGTCGGAAGTAAGACGTACAGGCTGCCTTTTCAGGTATGGAGAGCGCTTCGCCCGCGCTCTTACGTACAATGAGACTGCAGAGCAGCACGGCGCTTACGGCCGGCAAACAGCCGATCAGAAACGGCGCAACGGCAACGTTGACTCGTCGATTATTGAAGAGCCCATTGAGAGCCATCTCGCAGTTGCTCAGATTCTTACGTTTCTCCATCATTCTCTGAATGAACGTGATCGAATAAAAGACCAGCAAAACCTCCAACGTCGGCCAGCTCGCCCCACCCTTGACAACGGCGCTCCATGCAGAGCTCAATGGAAGCTGATAGAGCGCGGCGGCGCCGATAATCGAACAAAACATCGCGACCGACAAAGGCTTCTTCGCCCACATGACGATAATGAGAATCGCAAAAACACCCAGAAGTTTTAATATGTCCATAGCTCGACCCCGTTCCTTCAATACGGCCCCAAAACAAAGGGCAAAACTGCTGCGGCAACGGCCGTTTTCGATCCTCCTTCATGCCACCGTCATCGTAAAATCTATCTCCAATACTTAAGACAGCTCCCCAACGCGGAAGTTTCACCTGAATGAACTTAGGCTTTCTCGTGGCTCACAATCATGTGTACCTTCCTGCTGCGCACGACTCCCCAGATCAAAGCGCCGACTACGACGACAAGGTTGATGATCTTGAGAGTATAGCTCAACCTGATGAAATTGAACCAGATATTGAAAGCACATCCTGCGGTGCCAATCAAAGAAACAAGTTTCAACATGCCGTTACTGATCTTGAATTTAGAAGCCGCCCATTCTTCAGGGCAGATCTTTGGCAACCTGAATGTGCAGGCACAGATTACCAACAGAGCGACGTTGTTGGCGACAAGACACATACTTCCCAGAGTCGCGACGCTCAAACCGGAAACGATACAAACAACAGCGATGATATAAAGGATCCCAAGAATGATCCAAGGCACGCCGAATCTGTTGGTCGACGCCAATCCTGCTGGAAGCCATCCATCGTCGCAGGCCTGCATAGTGGGCTTCGGAGCCCAGGCCATCTGGCTGTTCAGCGTTGAAATCAGGGCAAATCCAGCGCCGCATACCATGAAGAAAACATACAACGGTTTGGAGAAGATCGTTTGCGCGACCAGCGCCAAATTTTTCCCCGCTACCTGCTCCAGGGGAAGGACTCCGCCAGCAACAATGCTAATCATTGCATACAACACGGCGACTCCCAACGTGGACGTCACGATGATGATTGGAATATCCCGCACGGGATTTTTTGCCTCCGCCGAAAGGTCGATGATACAAGTAGCTCCGCCCGTAGCAAAAGTCAGCAGCGCACCGGCCTGAAGCATACCCATCCAGCCCCCCGTAAAGAAAGTGGACTGAGCATAGTAATTCGGGGCAATTTTCGTCACGCCGACAGCAGCGAACATCGCCAATGCCACAATCAGAAAACCAACAATGAGATTTTGCGCCCAAGCAAATTTGTCAATGCCGCAGTAATTCAGCACGTAAAAGATCGTAAGTACGACCAACGCTACGGTTTTTTCGCTTCCGATGCCCAACAGAGAAATGAAGTAACTGGCAAAAGAGAGCGCATACATCGAGATTGACAGATTTTGAAAGATATAAACTATGCTGTACGCACCTGCAAGCTTCGTGCCGCACAGCATTGCTGCCATAGTATAGCGTCCGCCGCGCAGACGGACCGTACCTGAGATAAAGAGCATTGGCAAAAACTGCGTAATAGTAATTGTCGCCGCAATCATAAACGCAAACGGGACCGATCGCCCCGTCATGGCTAGCGCCGCCCCGAGCAAGGTCATGATGCCTGCGCCGATAATTTGCCCAATAGCAGCGCTCATCAAATCCCAAAAGCCCAAACATCTTTTCAGTTTGGTAGTAGAGCCGCCCTTGTTCCCGTCTTGTTGCATTCTTTCCACCTCCTGTTGTCTTTACAGAGCGAAAGCCCTGCATAAAATAGCGGTTACAAAAGTTTTCCCCATATACAGCAGACTCGGATCTCAATAATCAACATGTAAAAAATGCCTCAAGCTTACATTCGAACCGCCAAAGATATCGGCCCTAAACATCTCAGAATGTCACGTAGCCAAGCCCCTAAAAAGATCCAAAGCACTTGCTTCCGCACGCATCTAAGCGTGCTGCAAAATCTGGAGACAAAATTCGAGCGCTTCCTTATGATAGAATGAGAATTCAACACGCACGATGGGAAAAGCTTCCGCGGCCAAATAGTTCATATGCTAAACTATTAGAATCCTATCATCGAATCTTCCATACGTCAATATTCGTTTTAAATTTTCCTATAAAATTCCTCTTTCATGCACTTCAGTAAGGCGGTTTCTTTAGCTTTGCCGCCAGTGTCGCAAGGATCAATATACGCCAAGCAAAAGACGCGATAAAATCCGTATAATCCTGTCATATCAATGATTTAAGCAAAAAATCATGAAAAGACAGATGTCCCGCAGATGATGAATACGCGAAATCCATTCATCGCATTCGTCATAGAATACAAATTTAAAAAAACATATTGTTGAACTTTCCCAATGAGGGTGTTATTATCAAGCCACACAGTTTATGTCATTAACTATTTTCGAGAAAAACCGCTTTTAATTGACGAAATGCAACACGTTATTTCATGCATACAAATAGCCTCATCTAAAATTATATAGAACATATCTACGATCGCGTTCAGCATAGCCCAAAGAACCACAAGAAGAACATGCGAACAAAAATCACAAGAAAACTCTTTTGCAATCAATATATCTGCTTTCGGCAGTGTTTCAGTTCGTGGAATGAATACCATTTTTACCGGAAAAAGGAGCGATGACAGGAAATGTACAATTTCGACATGATAATCGATCGCCACAACACGCACAGCATCAAATGGGACAGCATTAAAGAAAACGCCTGCCCTCCTGATACGCTGGCCATGGGGACGGCGGACATGGATTTTGAAGTTTGCTCGGCTGTCGCTGAAGCCTTGGCACGTCGCGCGGCCGGCCACCGGATCTACGGTTACAGTACCAAACTCAAAGGCTGCGACGAAGCCGTCTGTGACTGGATGAAGAAACGACACGGTTGGGAGCCTCGTCCAGAATGGATCTTGAACACGCCGGGAGTGGTCTGCGCACTGAAAATGATCATTCAATGTTTTACTTGCCCGGATGACGGCATATTGATTACGCGACCTGTATATTATCCTTTCATGCGTTCCATTGAGGGAAACGGACGGCGAATCGTGAATTCTCCATTGCTGCGGGACGGATCTCATTATGATGTGGATTTTGACGACTTCGAGGAGAAGATCCGCCGTAACGGCGTCACCATGTTTCTCCTTTGCAACCCTCATAATCCGGTAGGACGAGTTTGGACAGCCGACGAACTGCGAAGAATGGGGGAAATCTGCGCGCGCCATCATGTGCTTATAGTCACCGATGAAATTCATTGTGACTTCACCTTCGCCCCTCACCGCTTTGTCCCCTTTCTGGTCGCCAATCCTCATCTCGAAAACGAGGTTGTCGTTTGCACGGCACCAAGTAAAACTTTTAATTTGCCGGGTTTGAAATATTCCAACATTTTCGTTCCTTCACGAGAGAAAAGGAAAAAACTGCTAGACCATCTTGAACGATGTGGGATCACTACCTGCAACCTGTTCGGTTATATTGCGTGTAAAGCCGCCTATACACGAGGAGCTTCATGGTTTGACGGGGTGCTGAAATATCTGAAGAGGAACTCGGACTTTTTCAGGGAGTCAATGGCTCGAGAGCTCCCCATGATGGTCGTGTCTGAATTGCAAGGCACTTATTTGGCGTGGGTCGATTTTAGTGTCTTAGGACTGTCAGACAAGCAATTATATGAGTTTATGATTTACGACGCGCATGTCCGACTTGACGATGGCATCATGTTTGGGCCAGAAGGCAGTGGCTTCCAGCGTTTCAATCTGGGATGTCCACGGAGCGTGATTGGTGAATCTGTCACCCGAATCAAAAGAGCGGCGGATGCGCGAGGACTTATTTAACTCAATGAAAAAGATATATCGTGAAATTAAGCGCTCTTGAAATGGGGAATAACGTGGAAACATCGTTAACGCGCGCCTACGGTTCCTTCATATCCTTACCTTTTCGACGTTAAGATGTATCGTCTGATTGTGGGTGCCGCCGGAAGGCGAGCTGGAGGCGTCTTCCTCACGTCGATCGGCAACCATCCTTTGCGTTTCCCGGCGACAAAGTCTTTCCCGAATTTATTAAAAAAATTTGCGCTGTGACTTGCTACACAAAGGCTATTTTAAAAGCTGAACACACTCCCCTAAAGCAGACGCACGAGGAAAGGTCGCGTGTCGATTGAGTTAGAGGAGTATTTTTTATTGGGACAGCCTGTCATGGGAAAAAACAATGAGCAGAAGCATGGAGAACCCCAAATATCCATAGAGAAAACGTGCTCTTTTCACATGCAGCGTTTGCATAACCAACTCTTTGAGCACTGCCCATTTTCCATTTCTCTTCTCATATATAAATTCCTTTACCGCGTTCCTTTTTTTCCGCTTCTTCGATGCCAAAAGCGGCGCGACAGGATATAATGGGACCGTTGCATTGCGTTTGCCTTGCGACAGGGGGAGCGATCTTCATGATTTACGATGTGACCAGAAACCTGGCGGCCGGAGAAGACCTGCCTTACGAAAACGACTGCGTGATGATCTTCCGCACGGGGCACGGCGGCGTGACCGTGAAATTCGATTCGGGCGTTTCGCGCGCCGAGGGCGCCCGCATCCTCGCCCGTCTCGCGGCGGCGCTGGCACGAGACGGCGCGGCTGAAAAGCGGGAAACTGCCGAAAACGTGCCGGAACAGCAGGATTTCAATTTCGGCGTCGTCGATCCCGACAGCGTCACCGAAGATTTGGTGCGCTGGCGCGACGGCTACGCGGCCTACAAGCTCGAAGGCGGCGGCTGGTGGTGGGTGAAATGGCGCGCTGACACGGGCGAACGTTGGGGGCTCAGCGGCCCGATGATGGGCTCGGTCGAAGTGCGCAAGGGACCGTTCGACAGTTTTGACGACACGCTGGCCAATCTGACGCTGTTCCGTTCCGAGGGCGCCGCGCCGGAGCCCCTGCAGGGCTAAGCGGCCGCAATGGACGGGGCGCATCTTCTCGCGGCGGCGGGCATCGTCTTTTTCGGCGGCGCCGTGCAGGGCGTGGCCGGATTCGGCATGGGCATGATCAGCGTGCCGGTACTGCTGCGCTTTCTGCCGCCGGCAGCGGTGACACCGCTGTCGCTGATCGCGGCGACGTTCATGAACTCTTTTTTCCTCTGGAACCTGCGGCACAGTATCCAGCTGAAACTGATCCTGCCAGTTCTGGCGGGCGCGGCGCTGGGAGTGATGCCGGGGATCTGGGCGCTGAAAACGGTGCCGGAAGGGCCGTTCAAGACAACGGCGGGGCTTTTCATCGCGCTGGCGGGCGTGTTGCTGTGGCTGGGCTGGAAATGCCCCGTGGAAAAACGGCCGCTGCAGCTGGGCGTCGGCTTTGCCTGCGGCGTGCTGAACGGCGCTCTGGCGGTCTCGGGGCCGCCGATTGCGATCTTCCTCGCCGCCGGCGACGTCAGGAAAGACGTGTTCCGCGTCTCGATCTCGGCCTTTTTCCTGATGCTGAATCTGTTCACGCTGATCGGGCTGGCGCAGCAGCGGCTGCTTGCCCCCTCGCTGTTGAAAGAGGCGCTGCTGCTCGTGCCGGCCGTGCTGGCCGGCGCGTTGGCGGGGTTAAAACTGGCACAGCGCGTGTCGGAAAAGCTCTTTCGCGTTTTCGTGATGACGATGATCGTCGTCTCGGGCCTGTCGCTGCTTCTGTGACGGCGCCAATTTCTCAAAAAGGAGCGTTCTTCATGAACGATATACTGCAAAAAACTTACGCGCTCGGACAGAGCGTCTGGTACGATTCCATCAGCCGCGGGGCGATCCGCAGCGGCGAGCTGAAAAAGCTGTTGGAAGCCGGCGTGCGCGGCGTCACCACCAATCCCGCCATCTTCCAGAAGGCGCTGGCCGGCTCCGCCGATTACGACGCCGATGTCAAAGCGCTGATCGCCGCCGGCAAAAGCGACGCGGAAATCTACGACGCGCTGACGCTGAGCGAGGTGCGCGAGGCCTGCGCGCTCTTCCGCCCGCTGTGGGACGAATCGCGCGGCGGCGACGGCTTCGTCAGCCTCGAGGTCAATCCGCTCATCGCCGGCGAGCGCGACACCACGGTGTCGGAAGCGCTGCGCCTGTGGAAGGCGCTGAACTGCCCCAACGCCATGATCAAGATCCCCGCCACGCCCGCAGGCGCCGCCGCGCTGGAAGAAGTCGTCGCCGCGGGCGTGAACGTCAACGCCACGCTGATCTTCTCGCTCGAACAGTATGAGGCTGTCGCCGAGGCGTACATCGGCGGTCTGGAGCGGCGCGCCGCCAGGGGGCTGCCGCTGGATCAGGCTTCGGTCGCTTCGGTCTTCGTCAGCCGCATCGACGCGGCGCTCGATCCCGTGCTGGCGGAAAAAGCTCCGGCGCTGGCCGGGCGCATCGCCGTCGCCAACGCCCGCGCCGTTTACGCCAGGTTCGCGGAACTGTTCTCGTCGCCGCGCTGGCAGGCGCTGGCCGCCAAGGGCGCGCGCGTGCAGCGTCCGCTCTGGGCCAGTACGGGCGTGAAGAATAAAGCCTATTCGCCCACGCTTTACGTCGATTCCCTGATCGGCAGGGACACGGTGAACACGCTGCCGCCGGCGGCTCTCGAGGCGTTCATGAAGCAGGGGACGCCCGCCGACACCGCGCGCACTCCCGGCTTCGCCGACGAACTGGCGGCGCTGCCGGCGCTCGGCGTCAAGCTGGCCGCCGTCACCGAAAAGCTGCTGGCCGACGGGCTGGCTTCGTTCGCTCAGTCCTTCCGCGACATGATGGGCATCATTGCCGCCAAGCGCGCGGCGCTGCCCTGAGCCACGACTTCCCCGAAAGGAGCCGCTCCTTTGAAATATCTGAAATCATGCCTTGCCGTGCTGCTTCTTCTCGGCGCTTCGGCCGCCTGGGGAGCGCCCGACCGCGGGCAGGAACTGTTCGGCGTGTTCCTGCGCAATCTGGCGCCGGAAAAAGCCTATTTCCAGCTCAGCTCGGCGCCGCGCGAAAACGGTTACATCCCCTGGGGCTATCTTGAATGCGTCAACGCCGACGTACGCGGCATGCGCATCCGTTCGCTGAAAATGGACTGTTTCGACGCGCAGGTGACGCCGCCGGCGCAGTGGGCGGGCATGGAGCACCCGCGCGTGGAATCCATGCTGGCCTGCCACGCCGAGGCGACCTTCACCGAGGACGACGTGAACGATTTTCTGCGCCGCCACGTTTTCGGCCACGAGAAAGAGTGGCAGAACGTGCAGGTGAAGATGAGCGACGGCCGCATCAACGCCACGGCCTATTACCGGGCCGACCTGCGCCTGATGCGCCTCAAGATCCGCCTCGACCTTTCCTGCCGCATCGTTCCCCGCGGCACGGCGCTGTGGCTCGACGACATTCAGCTCAAGGTCAACCGTCAGGACGTTTCGACGGGAATGGTCGAGAAAGCTCTGCAAAAGATCCAGCCCTTTATCGACATGAAAAAGTACAATCTGCCGCTGTACCTGAGCAAGGTCGAGTTCCGCAACGGCCAATGCTCGGTGCACAGCCGCATCCTCCCCAAGCCGCTGCCCGGCGGCCTGCGGTGGGACTATGCCGCTTCGCAGCCCGAAAAGAGCGCGGCGGAAAAGCGGGCTTCTTGGAACGGCGCGGGCGCGCGCCGCTGAAAAACATCGAGCAGGGAGGTTTAAACCCATGAACTGGAACAATCAGGACGGAAACGGCCCTTTCGGCGGCTTTCCTTTCGGCGGGTTCCCCTTCGGCACCGGAGGTTCGCAACGCCGCGAACAGCGCCCCTCTTTCCCCAAAGTATCGCTGCCCTTCAGCAGGCGCACGCTGTTTTTGCTGGCGCTGCTGCTGATCGTCGCCGTCGGGCTGCCGATGATCGCTTCGTTCCTCGCCGATTATTACTGGTACGAGGCCGAACATCTCACGTCGGTCTTCTGGACGCGGCTGCTGCCGCAGTGGGCGCTGCTGGGCGTCTTTTCGGCCGTCGCCTTCGTGATCGTCTATCCCAATCTGCGCGCGGCGCTGCGCATCGCCCGCGGCATCCCCGGCGCGAACGACGCGCTTTCGCTGATCCTGAACCACAAATGGAGCCGCTGGCTGCCGCTGGCCGTCGGGTGCTTCATGGCCGTCAGCGCCGGTTCCGACTCCATGGGGCAGTGGCAGATGATCCTGCAGTTCGCGCACGGCGGCGCTTTCGGCGTGAAGGATGCCATCTTCGGCAACGACGTGGGATTCTATGTGTTCTCGCTGCCGTTCTGGAATTTTTTGCAAAACTGGTTCACGGATCTGCTGTTCAACGTGCTGGTCGTCTGCGGCGCGCTGTACGCCTTCCGTCTTTTCAGCGGCGCGCGCCTCGGCAGCGTCGAGATTGCCCGCCCCGTGCGCGCCCATGCGTTGACGCTCGGCGCCGCGCTGACCGCGCTCTGGGGACTGTCGTATGTGCTGCAACGCTATCTGCTGCTCTATAACCCCAACGGCGTCGTCTTCGGCCCCGGCTACACCGACATCCACGCCACGCTGCTGGCGCTGTCGGCGCTGGCCGCGCTGGCTTTCGCCGCAGCCGGGCTGCTGCTTTTCGCAATCAGAAGCAACCGCAGCTGGAAATTCATCGGCATCGTCGTCGGCGTCTTCGTCGTCTGCAACGTGGCGCTGCGCGGTCTCTATCCCGAGCTGGTGCAGCGCTATATCGTCGTGCCCAACGAGTTCGAGAAGGAAAAGGAATACATCAGCAACAACATCAAGGCCACGCTCTACGCCTACGGCATGGACAAGATCGAGACCAGCGAGATCACGCCCGACGCGGGGCTGACCGTCGAAGACGCGGCGGCCGATCCGGAGACGCTGGAGAACATGCGTCTGTGGGATTACCGCGCGCTGCTGCGCAGCTACAAGCAACTCCAGGAGATCCGCAGCTATTACGATTTCTCGGCCATCGACATCGACCGCTACACCATCGGCGGCAAAATGCGCCAGGTGATGCTGGCGCCGCGCGAGCTGGACTTGAGCGGCATGCAGAACCGCACCTGGGTCAACCAGCACCTCGAGTTCACGCACGGCTACGGCATCGTCATGAACGGCGCGCGCGAAGTGGGTCAGAACGGGCAGCCCAACCTCTGGATCAAGGACCTGCCGCCGGTCAGCACCGTGGATCTGCCCGTCAGCCGGCCGCAGATCTACTTCGGCGAGAATCCGATGAGCTACGCCTTCGTCAAAACGTCGGTGAAGGAGTTCGACTATCCCATGGGCGAATCCAACGCGCGCAGCACGTACGAGGGCGACGGCGGCGTGCCCATCGGTTCGCTGTGGCGGCGTCTCGTCTACACGCTGGCGTTCGGCGACTCGAAGATCCTCTTCTCCGACGTGTTCACGCCCGAGAGCCGCGTCATCTACGAGCGCAACGTCCGCGCCCGACTCAGCCGCGCCGCGCCGTTTTTGGCCTACGATTCCGATCCCTACATCGCCGTGATCGGCGGCCGCATCGTCTGGATCGTCGACGCTTACACCACGTCGAGCCTCTATCCCTACTCGGAACCGGTCGGCCAGCGCTACCGCCGCGGACGGCTCACCGGCGGCATCAACTACATCCGCAACAGCGTCAAGTGTACCGTCGACGCCTACGACGGCCACATGAAGTTCTACGTCATCGACGAGCAGGACCCCATCATCGCCTGCTGGCGGCGCATCTTCCCCAGCCTGTTCTCGCCCGGCAGCGAGATGAGTTCCGAGCTGCGCGCCCATCTGCGCTACCCGCGCGACCTCTTCTCCGTGCAGGCCAACATTTACCGCACCTACCACATGGCCGATCCCAACACCTTCTACAACAAGGAAGACGTGTGGAACACGCTGCAGGGCGAGGCGAACGAGGGCACTCTGTCGTCGTACTACGTGATGAACAAACTGATCGGCGAGAGCAAGCCCGAGTTCCTGATGATGACGCCGTACACGCCCGTGGGGCGCGACAACATGATCTCCTGGATGGCCGGCCGCTGTGACGGCGCCAATTACGGCAAGCTCGTGCTCTACCGCTTCCCCAAGCAGACGCTGATCTACGGCCCCAATCAGATCAGCGCCCTCATCAACCAGACGCCGGAGATCAGCGCCCAGCTCTCGCTGTGGTCGCAGCGCGGCAGCGACGTGATTCTCGGCCATCTGCTCGTGGTGCCCGTCAACAACTCGCTGCTCTACGTGCGCCCGCTGTACCTCAAGGCCAGCCAGAGCGATCTGCCCGAGCTCAAGCGCGTCATCCTCTCCAGCGGCGGACACGTCGTCTGGGACGAGACGTTCGAAGGCGCGCTGGAAAAGCTGCTCAACTACCGGCCCGGCGAGCAGGACGCTTCAATCTCGCTCCCGTCCGGTCAGACTCCGCCATCGGGCTTCCAGCCCGCGCTTCCCGCTGCCGGGGACAGCGAAATCCAGGCCCTGGGGCGTCAGGCGAAAAACGCCTGGGACCGCTCCCAGCAGGCCCTGAAAAGCGCCGACTGGAACGCCTACGGCCAGGCCATGGGCGACCTGGAAAAAAGCCTCAACGCCATGTTCCCCCAAGGGATCCAGTAGCGCCGTATCTGCCGTATCAAAAAAGGGAAACGCACAACGCTCCGCCCGTCCCGATTTCGTACGAATCGGGACGGGCGGAAACATTTGCCGCGTAATCTAGACATAGAACGCAGCGCCGGCATCTCTGGATAAAATATTCATGGAATATTATAATAAAGCTACTAAAGGTAAGCATAATTACAGATTTAGAAAATCTATCCCACGAACATCTATTGATTCTTAATGGAACTCATTAACAAAGTGCGCTTAACATGCCAAGGGAGTTCTTGCTATTTCTTGATTAAAGCATTTAGTGATCCATCTCCCTTACTGTAATGCTTTTTATAGTCTGCACACGAAGATTTCTAATCGTCACACACAAACGTTCAACAACCTTCCCCAACATTGAAGAATTCTCTCCGAAAGCCTTGGCGGTGCAGTTCTTTCCAAATCTGCCCAATGGGATTCGATTCATTTGGGGAGTATAAGGGGAATATGGAGCATGGTGACTTAGGCAGGAATTTGCACTGCTTCTGGACTTATGCTAGGCGCCCGGCCACAGCAGAGCGGAAAAGGGTATTTCTCCGGCAAGCGGTTCGACCGCGCCCATCGCAGGTATATCGGTACTTTCGGATGTGATAGCAGGGAACATTGGGACGGAAAGATCTCTTTCATATACCAGCGGTATTGGGGTTTGTTGGTCAGTTTTGTCCTGAAACATCAGTTTGAATTTCCCTGATGTTGTAGATAACTCTTCCAGTTCCTGAATTCGAGCGTTAATTCTTTTAAGGCTCTGATGAACTGCGGCTGCGCGGTATGATTTTTCTCCTGCCGTGACGTTTCAGCCTGGTATAAATCTGGGACGGCTGATTTGATGGTCGGCGATATTCTGATAAACGACGGTTATTTCCAAATATGGAGACGGTCTGTCCTTTTTCAGCTTTTTCAAGATGGGGCGCCAGAAGGGCGGCTTTTTGTTCAAAGGAGGGATTGGCTTGTCAGATTATCAAGTAACGCTTTTGGGTACTCCCGGTGTTTGTCAGAACGGGGAGTTAGTCTGCTTTCCCTACCGGAAAGCAGAGGGTATCTTCTACTATCTCTGCGTAGAGAAACACGCCAGCCGCGATGAATTGGTTTCTTTCTTCTGGGGATCCTGCGGCGAGGACTCCGGCCGGAAGAATCTGCGTCAGGCTCTGTTCCAGATCCGCCGTTGTCTGGGGGAGGATGTTATTGTTCTTCAGGGACGTAATGGGCTAAAGTTGAACCAGCGGTGCGGCGTCCGGACGGACTGGGACGCGCCGGATCCGGAATTTGCTCTGTGCCAGCAGCGATTTCTGGATTTCTTCTACCTGAAAGGCTGTCCGGAATTTGAGGCTTGGGTAGAACGCAAACGGGAGCTGCAAATCTCCCGCAGTCTCTCCTATATTGGAAATCAATTGAAGAACCCCGCCATCTGCCAAGATGCTGACCGGTTGCAACAGCTGATCAGTACCTGGCAGTTTTGGAAGCCCTGGGATGAGGAAATGGTTTCCACCGGCATGAAGTGTTTTGCTCAGGCAGAAAAATACGATCTGGGACTTCAGCTGTATCAGGAGTATGTCAAGTGTCTTCGGGACGATCTGTCTGAATCTCCCTCCCATGCGGTAGAACTGTTGCACCGGACGCTGCTCCACCGGAAGAAAGTTTCCTTTCTCCGCAGGCCTCGCGCCCGTGATAATTTTTTCGGCCGTTTGGCAGAACTGCAGTACATTGACGAACGGATCTTCTGGTTTTTAAACGAGGAATCCACCGTCTCCGTTGTTATTGAAGGCGAAGTCGGCGTAGGCAAAACTGCACTGATGCGGCAGATTTTAGAGATGAACCACGGTTTCGACGTACTGCAGCTGTCTTCTCACTGTTATAGCGTGGAGAAGGAAATTTCCCTGAGCGCCTGGAGGAATCTGTTTGTTCAGCTGGAGAACCTGTGCACTGCCGAAACACTTCAATTATCCGAGCGCAGTCTTCAGTTGCTGCCGCTTCTGCTCTCCGGGCGGATCACTGAAGAAGACGGCGACGGCGCCTGGAACTCCGCTGCACTAATCAACGGCGTATTGGGGCTGTTCAAGGAGTTGGTAAGTCAACAGAAGATCATTCTGTATTTTGACAGTCTGCAGTGGATGGATTCTGTCAGTCAGCAGCTTTTGCAGCGCATTATGATCGAATTTGGCAACGATCAAGTGCTTCTTATCGCCACCTGCCGCACAGACGAGCAGAAGAACATTCGCGGGCTGTTGTTGGCCTTGCGGGAGCGGAATATCATCACAACTCTGTCTCTTTCCCCCTTCACGGAGGAAGAAACTGCCGCTGTCTTCTGTGAGGTTCTGCAGAACTCGACGGCTAATATCCCTGATGCTCATGAACTATTTCTTCGCTCAGAAGGAAATCCTCTGGTGCTGATGGAGACTCTGAATGTCATCCGCCAGGAAGGGTGGAAAAAGAACTGCCCCCTGCCCCGGCTTGACATGCTGATCCAACTGCGGCTGGACCGTCTCAATACCCAGCAGCGCCGGGTTCTAGACGCTCTGTCCATTCATTTTGAGCATGCAAATCTGGAAGACCTCGAACTTCTGACCGGTATTTCCTCTATGGAGCAGATCGAACTGCTGGACCAGTTGTTGATTGGCGGGTTCATCGTGGAGCAACCTTGGGGTGATGGTATTGTTTATAAATTCAAGCACCAGTTTTACAAAGATTATGTTTACCAAAATCTCTCCATGGGGAAACGCCGGCTATGGCACGGCGCTGTAGCAGGATTCTATGACACGCAGAAAGCTGGTGACCGTTGGTGGATTCTGCTTCCTTATACCATTCGGCACTATGAGTACGGCGGGAATCCGAAGCGGGCAGAAAATCTGCAAAAACTCCAAAATGAGCGGAAATCGTGAGTTTCCTGAACCTATCCATGACAAAGTATCGTCTCTGAATGAACAGTTCACAGGCTTTTTCACTATAAAAACCTGTGAACTGTTTTTATCATTTTCAGAAACCTGTTTCAGAAATTAACATAATTTTAACGTTCCCTGACTATACTGAAAAACAAGTTTAGCGCTAATATTCATAAATTCTCGAAAAGGAGGAAGCAAAATGACCCCTGAAGAAAGACGGATGATGGAAGTTATTGATGAAAACAGAGATAAAATTCACAAGATTGCTAAAAAGATTTGGGAATTCAAGGAAGTCGGCTGGGAAGAGTTCCAATCCTCCACTCTGTTGATGAACGCGTTGGAAAAAGAGGGTTTTGAAGTTCAGCGGGGCCTCACTGGAAAGCACCCAAAATTCAATCAGGACGTGGACATGCCCACCGCTTTCAAGGCTGTGTTTAAAGGGAAGGATGGTGGCCCCGTCATTGGTCTGATGTTAGAGTACGACGCCCTGCCTAACGGCCATGCCTGCGGTCATAACCTGATCGCCGCCGCCGGTTTTTCCGCCGCTCTGGGCCTAAAAGAGGCATTTTCCTCCATTGGATCTGTCATCGTCTATGGCACCCCCGCCGAGGAATTGGAGGGGTCTAAGCATTATATTCTGGAAGCTGGCTACATGGACGAGGTGGATCTGATGCTGGCCAATCACTATGGCTCTGACTGGAATTCTGAGGTGACCGGCAAGGCCATCGTTTGGCCTACCCATGATAACTGGCTTACCTTTAAAGGGCGCGCTGCTCACGCTTCCTCTGCGCCCGAAAAGGGCCGTAGCGCACTGGATGCAGTGATTCTGACCACTATGGGCTTGGAATTCTTGCGGGAGCACATGTTGGAAACCAATCGCATTCACTATATCATCTCCAAGGGCGGCACGGCAGCCAACTCTGTTCCCGATCTAGCCACGCTGAATGTGGAACTGCGGAGTAACGACTCCGCCGAATTGAACTCCCTGATGCGGCGGGTAGACAATATTATCAAGGGTGCCGAACTGATGACGGATACCACCGCCGTTTACAAGTGGGACGCCCCATGGTACTGCGCTACTCCCGTTCCTTCTCTGTACCATTATGCGGCGGAGTACGCTGCCGATCTGGGGATTGATTCCTCGCGCTTTGCGTTCGGTAATCTACCCAAGGCTTCCTCTGACTTGGGATGTGTGGCCTACAAGATCCCTACGGTGGAAATTACCTTCCCCATTGTGCATGACGGTGAACCTACCCCAGTGGGACATGCTGACGATACGGCTCTTCTGACCTGCAATGAGTATCCTATTGATCAGTGCATGCTGGCCGGTAAGCTGATGGCCCTGACAGGCCTGCGAGTGGCGGGCGATCCAGAGAAACTGGCGCAGCTGAAATCTGAGTTCGCTAAAAATTACCGCGAGTGATCCTATTCCAGACAGACAGAACGCCGGAACCTCCTGTCTGAAGTAAACGCTAAAATATGAAAGGAGAGACAATATATGTCGAACAGTACAAATAACTTGTCATCCACAAAAGACCTGAAACGTGTTCTTGGCTTTTGGGATCTGATGGCTGTCGGTATCGGTTCCATTATCGGTTCAGGTATCATGTCCTTGACCGGGTGGGGTATCGATGACACTGGCCGAAGCATCTGCATCGCTTTCGTCATCGGCGGTCTTATCGCTATTCTGGCCCGCTCTCCTCAGATCTTTCTGAACTCTGTGGCCCGTTATAGAGGCGGTGACTACTCTATGGTCGGTACCTTCCTGGGCCCCCGCTGGACCGGTACCTACTCTATGATTGCTTTACTGACCAGTGTCACGCTGTCCATGTATGCCCTTTCCTTCGCGGACTATGCTATGCCTTTCCTGCCTGCTTTTACCCGAAAAAGCATTGCACTGGGCATACTGACACTGCTTTTTATCACCAACACTTTCGGCATCAATGCATTTGCTAAAGTCCAGAATCTGGCCGTAATATTTTTGGTCATTTCTTTGACTATCTTCACGGCTGTCGGTCTTACCAAACTTGACGGCAACTACTTCGACCCCGCCAACTTTATGACTCATGGCTTTGTGGGCCTGTGGCAAGCATCTGTCCTCATGAGCTATACCTGTGACGGCGCCCAGTTCGTCACCCAGATGAGCGGGGAGGCCAAGAATCCCACTCGCGACATTCCTCGGGTTATGCTGTTCTCCACTTTGGGTGTTTCTGTTTTCTACGGTTTGATTGGTATTGTGGCTGCCGGTGTGCTGCCTGTCGCTGAGGTAGCTGGTAAGCCTCTAAGCGTCGTAGCTTCTGCGATTCTGTCCAAACCCCTGTACTACTTGTTTTGCATTGGCGGCGGTTGGATGGCTCTGTTGACTACCTTAAACAGCTCCATCGCTACCTGCACCAAGCCTCTGATGCAGGCCTGCAACGACGGATGGTATCCCCGCTCTCTAGCCCGTCTGCATCCCAGGTATCGGACTCCCCTGATTCTGCTGGTCTTTTATTATGTTGTCGGCTTTGTGCCCATCGCTTTCAACATTAACATTGGCGTCATCAGCAATATCACCATTGCTGTAGGCGCCATTACCAAGTCCATGATTGTGCTGTGTCTGTGGAGAATGCCCAAGGTGCTTCCGGAAGTCTGGAAAAAGTCAGATTTCCACATCAGTGACGGCGCATTGAAAACGCTATGCATCGTAGACCTGCTGGTTATTGTTGTCTCCGGTGTCACCTCATCCTTTAAGCTGCCCTTGCCTCTGTTGTTGGGTAACATGGGCATGGTCGCCTTCGCCTTTCTCTTTGGCAGTGTCCGCTACAAGAGCGGCAAGGTCAAAGTGGAAGACAGCTATGAGTTATCCTGACGTATTTTGATTCGGCGCTGCATTTCATACCCCAAAGACTGTCGGTTGCACACTCCGGCAGACGCAATGCAAGCGCCTGCCGGAATTAGTGAACGAAGGACTTTCTGGTAAAAAATGTAAAAACCATATTTCCTTCTATATGCATTTGCTTCATAAAAATCATTCAGTTCAGGTACTCGGCTTTAAGTGTCCCAAAGAAAATTTCCATCGATGAATTATTCTAGAAACAGTCTTTATCGGACATCAACGGCTGACAGTGGTATTCTTGGCTCAGGTTGTAATATGCTTGCAAAGTATATTGCGTTCTTTGGTTCTGTGGAGAACGAGTCCATTAGTGATCTTTTCGATTTTTTAAGGCTTCGCAGATCGTATTGTTCTCAAGAGAAGCCGCCATATCCGTGCTGATCCTGTCCCCTAACCCAGCTCGTCGCAAAAATCAATGACGGGCGCTATATCATCCCTCTATTTCTGTCGTTTCATAAAACCTTCAAAAGACTTTCTGCGGTAGATTTTATTCTGCTGCAGAAGGTCTTTTGTTTTATAAGATATACAATTCAAATGCAGCAGAAGATAAAAGGAGCATAGGATCTCGAGTGAGGATGAAGCGTCCGCAAGGACCGGCGCCGCCGGAAAGTTTCTTGAACTTTTCCGGCGGCGCCGTTTGTTGCCGATGATCCGCTCTTCCGTAAAACGTGCTGCGCCCCGGATCAGAACATCAGGTGCATGAACGCCGCCGTGATGGGGATGGCGATGAAGGTGCGCTCGAAGAAGCAGATTACGAGATCGCTCAGCTTGAGAGGCAGTTTGGAAGCCAGCATAACCACGATGGTCTCCGAGAAGAAGATAATCTGGCAGATGGAGACCGTGGTGACCATATAGCGCGCCTTGATGGAGAGCTCGCTCACCTTGTCTGCGATGAGCATGACGGGCAGGAACATCTCGGCGATGCCCACGGGCAGCGAAGGCGCGATGGCTTCGGCGTCGGGGACGGCGCACAGCTTGAGAACGGGAACGAAGATTTTGCCGATCCACTGGAACACCGGCGTGTAGGTGGCGACGATCAGCCCGAGGATGCCCACTCCGGCCAAAAGCGTCAGGACCTTGGGGTATACTGTCATGGCGTCGAGGACGCTGTCCCTGATTTCCGGCAAAAGTTTTCCGGCCGTATAGGCTTTTTTCTCGGCGCGTTCGAAGCCTTTGACGAGCAGGTTGCCCGTGCCGCGCTGGGCCAGGATCTCCTCCTCGGTCTGGGCGCGCCCGTCGACGTAAACGCCGCGTTTGTTCCGCAGCGGCGGCAGGCGGCAGATGACGGCGCTGATCATCAGCGTGATGACCAGCGAGCAGAAATAGACGCGCAGAAAGTAGTCGCCCAGCCCGGCGGTTTTGATGACCATGTAGGCGAACCCCACGCTCACGGCGGAAAATCCGGTGGCGATCAGGTCGGCCTCTTTCTCTGTGTACAGTCCTTTGCGGTACTGCCGGTTGGTGATGAGCACGCCCACCGACGAGGAACTGACGAAGGAGGCGATGCAGTTCACCGCGGCGTATCCGGGCACTTTGAACAGGGGGCGCATCAAAGGCTCCATGAGCGTCCCCACCATGTCCACCAGACCGTAGTTCAGCAGGAACGGCAGAAACACGCAGCTCACCGGAATGATCCACGCCACGCCGACGACGATGGCGGGCACGGCGGTCCCGCCGGTGGCGGAGCTGACGATGAACTGAGGCCCCGCGAAGCCGGGGATCGTGGCGTCCATCGTATAGATCAGCGTAAAGACGCCGCCCATCAGATAAAACACGGGATAAATAAAGGATTCGCCGCCGTAATACCTGCGCAGCCGCGAGCCTTCGGGCGCGAAGAACTTGCCGTAAACGCTGAGGATACCGTTGAGCGCGATAATGATCGTGATGCCCCAGAGTCCCGCGTTGCCCAAGGCGTTGATGAAGTAGTTGTAGATATGGCCGAAGGGCACGTCACTCTTGCCGTTGACGGTGATGTTGACGAAGAAGACGAAAATGGCGACCGCCGAAAAAAGAACGGCTTTCAGCGCGCCGACCGCTTTGCTCCGCAAGGAAAGTTCCAGCCGGTCCACCAGCAAGATGTCGTTGAGGTTCAGCGACGCGCGTTCTTCCGCGGAGAGTTTGTCGTAGAGGATCTTGTCAGAGTTCATGGATTCCTCCCTCCCGACTTATTTGCCTTCTTTCCGATTTTTCTGAAGCGCGAGGATGGAGAGGAACTCGAACACGATGTTGGCCGCCAGGTAGGCTGTGATCTCGCCGTGATCGTAGGCGGGAAGCACCTCGACGATGTCGAAGCCCGCGAAGTTGACCGTCGTCAGCGCCCGCATCAGCGTCAGGGCTTCCAGCGACGTGAACCCGCCCACTTCCGGCGTCCCCGTCCCCGGTGCGTAAGCGGGATCGACGAAGTCGATGTCGAAAGTGAGAAACGTGGGCTTGTCGCCGACGCGTTCCTTGATAGCGTCGATCAGCGCGTCCAGTCCCATCTCGCGGATCTTGTGGGCGGGAATCAGCTTCATGCCCAGATCGGCGGCCATCCTGTGCTCGTTGGGATCGTAAAGCGAACCGCGCATGCCGACCTGGATGCAGCGCGAAGGCTCGATCAGCCCTTCTTCAAGAGCGCGGCGGAAGGGCGTGCCGTGGTTGTACTTTTCACCGAAAACTTCGTCGCAAAGGTCCGAATGCGAGTCGAAATGGATCAGTCCTACGGGGCCGTATTTCTTGGCGACGGCGCGAAGCTCGGCCAGCGTGATGGAGTGATCGCCTCCGAGCACGATCGGCAGAGCGCCGTCGTTCAGGATCCCGGCGACTCCCGCCTCGATCGCAGCGTAAGAAGGATGGATGTAGCCGGGCACGATGGGGAAATCCCCCAGATCGCCGCCGGTCAGAGAATCCATGATGTTCACTTGCTGTATCACATTGTTGGGCTTCATCATGCAGGAGATGTTGCGGATCGCCGAAGGACCGAAGCGGGAGCCCGAGCGGAAGGAGCTGGCGGTGTCGAAAGGCGCGCCGGCGACGGCGAAGTCAAGTCCCTTGGCGTTCTGGACGCGGGCCATGCGCATAAAAGTTCCCATGTTGCAGAAACGAGGCGAAGAGAGCGCGCTTGCAGGCTGATTGGACATCAAATATTCCCCCTATGATTTTTTTGGATGAATTTCATTGACGCTCAGAGTACCGGTCTCTCTGCGCCTTGACGATATCACGGGGCTTTGTTTTTGTACTTATACTGAAAAAATAATGACCTATATCATTCACGACTCTTAAAAACATTTACAAAACAATATTTATAGATCTGCTTCATATTATCGAAAAAGGATGCGCCTCGATAGACAAAGTGACGAACGATTTATCCTGAAAATATTATAAATTATCAGGTAATTCATATGTCCCTTTCTTCTTATAAAATGATAAACTGTTTTTATGAGAGAAAAAAATCGTTTCCGCATGACAGGTCTCCATGAAAGAAAACGTGTTCACCGACGGTGTGACGCAGCCCAAACGCAAAAGGAGGTGACAGAATGAACTTGAAACAGCTGGAATACGTGATTGAAATCAGCAAGTGCGGTTCCATCAACAAGGCCGCCCAAAACCTCTACGTGGCGCAGCCGTCGCTAAGCACCGCTATCAAGCAGCTGGAACAGGAACTGAATTTCAACGTCTTTCGGCGCAAAAACTCCGGCATAGAGCTCACCTCCGAAGGCAAAATGCTGCTGTTGTCGGCCAAACTCATCATCTCCGAGGCAGAGCGCATCCGACGCATTCCCCTTCTTTTCGACAGCCAGAAGAATCTCTCCATCTGCGGCACGTGGTCGTCGCTGCTCATGTGCAGCTTCATGCAGTTTCGCAACGAATTCCCCGAAGCCTCTCTGCAGGACAACATCAAAGAGACCGGCATCCGCCAGGCCATTCGCGACGTGATGGACCAGACCTATCGCCTCTCCATCGTCTCCTGCCTCGACAGCCGCCGCAACCTCTATCACTTGGAAATGCAGAAGTATCATATCAAGATGACGCCTCTGGCCGTCAATGTGCCTCCCGTAGCCGTCGTTTCCATGAACCATTACCTGAGCCGTTTCCGCGCCGTCACCACCGCTCAGCTCAAGACCTGCCCTATCGTCGCTTACGACACCTTCAACAGCGATGACTGGCTCGGCGCTTTCGGACTGGACAGCAGCTGCGAGATACTCAACATCTTCGACCGCGGCGCCCTGCAGGACGCCATCCGCCATAACTACGTCGCCATCCTGCCCATGGATCCCGATCTGGAACAGAGCATCCCCAACATCGTCATGCGCCGCATCTCCGACGGCCCCATGTCCAGCGTTTACATGCTGCACCAGATCTCCTATCCGTTGAACCCGCGCGAGAAAAAATTCATCGCCCGCTTTCAGGCCCGCTTGGACTCCATCTACGGCAGCCGGGCACGGTAGGAACCCTCTCGACGGAGAACAAAAACGCCGCCCCTCCCGGTTTCGCGCGAAATCGAGAGGGGCGGATCGTTTACTCTTGCCGATAAGCGTTTGGATTGCCTGCGGCAACTTCGTCCGCGCAGATCGTTCCGCATCAGACGATCCATGTGCAAAACTTGGCGGCAAAAAGAGTTTTTTAGTGTGCGGAACATGTCCTCCCGAGACGCAGGATAGAAAGTTGACATAGGCGTATAGTGGCTATATACTTTTACCATGATGGACATGAAATTAAAAAACAAGTCAAGACCCAGTTATGCTTTTCTGCGGATTGTGAGCAAAACCATGGATATCGACAAGAAAGCCCGATATTTCAGGACCGATCAGCCCCTCTATGAAGCCGAGATCCACATGCTGAAGGCAATTAAGGAAAACGAGGGGATCCATGTCACGGGGCTGGCCGATATACTGGGCGTCACCAAGGGCGCCGTTTCCCAGACTCTGATGAAGTTGCAGCGCAAAGGGATGGTCGTCAAGGAAACGGACCCCGCCAATCTGTCGCGGCTGACACTCAAATTGACGCCGAAAGGAGAGACGGCTTACCTGAGTCACGAAGAGCTCCATCGGAAATACGAGAAAGTGTTCAGCGATATCCTTGCGGATTATTCGGAGGCGAACAAAGCTTTTTTGTGGAGCTTTTTCAGCATGCTCGAGGAAAAACTTGACAAGTTTATGGAATGAAGAAGCGGAAGTTTCCGAATTTCGAAAAGCTTTCCGGAGAACGGGAAGGAATTTTTTTAGGTAAAGAGTATAGCTGCTATACTCTTTCGCCCCATTTTTAAAGAGACTTTTTCGGCAGGCAAAGCTTTGTCCCGTCTCGCGATCGAAGTCGGCCTCGAAACGCCGAAAGACTCTGAAGGAAGGAGTAAGTTCAGATGAGCAGTACAAGGAAATCATATCTGTGCGCGGCGCGGCCCTCTTGTCTGCAGGGGCGGAGGGCGACGCGGCTTTCCCTTTTCGCCGTCCTGTTTGTCCATATCGTTTCGGCAAACCTGCCTGCGGCGAAAGCGGCTCCGTCTCCGAACCGCCCCGTCCCTGTGGAGCTCTTCGTAGCGAAGGAAAAAGACATGACGCTGACCCAAGAATATATCGGGCACGTGGAAGCTGTTCAGGCGGTCGAACTTCGTCCGCAGGTGTCGGCCGTCATCGAAAAGGTCGAATTCCTGGAAGGCAGCGAAGTGAAAGAGGGACAACTGCTTTTCAGTTTGGATCGGAAATCTTTCTCCGCGGCGGCGGAACTGCGCAGGGCGGAACTCGCTCAGGCCCAGGCCGACAGGGACAGAGCGCAGCGCCTCCTCAAACGCATGGAGGCTGCCGATAAACGCTCGGTCACGGCGTCGGCCCTTGACGACGCTCGCTGCGCCGTGCTCGACGCCCGGGCCAAAGTACGGAGGGCGACGGCGGCCCTGAGCATGGCCGAGATCGACCTGGAACGAACGAAAATCTGTTCGCCGATCGACGGCCGCATCGGGGCGGCTCTGGTCACCCGCGGCAATTACGTGACTTCGGCCACCCCGCTCGCACGGGTGGTGCAGACCGACCCTATACGCGTCTCATTCGCTCTGTCCGATCGCGAGTATCTCGCCGGCCGGGCGTTTTTCGCCGGCGGCGCGAAGGGCGCCGGTACATTCTCGGTTCGCGCCGTCCTGCCTGGCGGCGCGGAGCTCTCCGGCCAGGGGCGTCCGGATTTTATCGATAATCGCATGAATCCCGGAACAGGGGCCATCCTCGCGCGCTGCCGCTTCGACAATCCGGACGGATTGTTGGTGCCGGGAGAAGTGGTGACGCTCCGGGTGCTCCGTTCTGCGGGACCGGTCCTGATTGTGCCGCAAGAAACGGTCGTTTCCGACCGGCAGGGCGATTTCGTCTGGTTCGTCGACGACGGCGGGATCGTCTCTCGCCGTTCCGTCGTCGTCGGTCAGACCGCGGACGGGCTTGCCGAGATCGTCGAAGGTCTGGCGCCCGGCGACCGCATCGTGCGCCGGGGGATGCAGCGCGTGCGGCACGGCAGCGCCGTAACGGCAACAGCGCCCGCTGAGGAACGGTGACGGCGTCATGATCTCGAAGTTCTTCATCGATCGTCCGCGTTTCGCTGTCGTTCTTTCTCTTCTCATGTCCGTCGTCGGAGTGCTGGCGCTCTTTCTGCTTCCCATCGCCCAGTACCCCGAGATCGTGCCGCCGACGATACGCGTCTCGACCGTTTATCCCGGTGCGTCGGCTCAGGTCGTGTCCGACACGGTAGGAGCGCCGCTGGAAAAAGCCGTCAACGGCGTCGAAGGCATGATGTATCTGTCGTCGTCGGCTTCGGATTCCGGAGCGTACGTCATGAGCGTGACTTTCGAGCTCGGCACCGATCCGGATATGGCGCTGGTCCGGGTGCAGAATCGAATGCAGCTCGCCTTGCCTCAGTTGCCCGCCGAAGTAGTCGCCCGCGGACTCTCGGCGTTGCCGGTATTCATGTCGCCCATCGCTCAGCTGAGTTTGGTCTCTCCCGGCGGGACCCACGACCTGCTGGCGTTGAACGATTACATGAAAAACAACGTCAAAGACGCCATCGACCGCATCGACGGCGTGGGAGACTCGTTCCTCATCGGTTCGGGGCGAAGTCTCAGAGTCTGGCTGGATCCGGAGCGCATCGCCAACCTGGGGCTTTCCGTCGACGACATGGTGGCGGCGATACGGAGCCAGAACCGGCAGGCGGCTATCGGAGCCGTGGGGATGGCCCCGGGCAACGAAGGGACTCCGATAGCTTATTCTCTCGAAACGAAAGGACGTCTGAACGACACGGAGGATTTTAGAAACGTGATCGTGCGCACGGGGGCCGACGGCAGTCGCGTCACTCTCGGCCAAATCGCCCGCGTCGAGATCGGAGCCGAGAGTTACGGCTTCGAAGGGTTTGTCAACGGGGCGCCCTCGTCCAGCCTGAAGATCAGCCAGTCGCCGGGCTCCAACGCCTTGGAGGTCATGGCGGCGATCAGGGCTCAGATAGCCCGTCTGGAGCAGGATTTCCCGAACGACATGGAAATGGCGATCGTCTACGACGCGACGGCTTTCGTCAGAGCGTCTTTCGTGGAGATCCTCGCGACGCTGGGGCTCACCTGTCTGCTGGTTGTCGTCGTGTGTTACCTGTTCCTGCAGAGCTGGAGAACGACTCTGGTGCCCGTGGCGGCTATCCCTGTATCCCTGCTGTTCGCGCTCGCCGGGCTGCTCGCCCTGGGATACAGTCTCAACATCCTGACGCTGTTCGGGTTCATCCTGGTGATCGGCACGGTGGTGGACGACGCCATTCTCGTGGTGGAGCGGGTGCAGTTCGTCATGGAACGGGACGGTGCCGACGCCCGCTCGGCAACGCTCCGCGCCATGAAGGACATCACCGCGCCTATGGTCGCCACGACGCTGGTGTTCCTGGCGATCTTCGTCCCCGTGGCTTTCATGAAGGGGATGACCGGCATCATCTACCGGCAGTTTGCGGTCACCATCGCCCTCGCCGTTTTGTCTTCACTGGTCGTCGCGCTGACGCTCAGCCCCGTGATGTGCGCGTCCCTGCTTTCCACCGCTGCGCCGGCGGCGAAAGGTCCGCTCGCATGGTTCAACCGTCTGCTGGAACGGGCCCGTTCCAGCTATGTAAAGGGATCGTTATGGATCGCCCGCCGTTCCGTCGTGACGCTGCTGCTGTTTCTTCTGATCGGCGGCGCGGGATGGTTCATGCAGAGGAAGACCCCCACGTCGTTTCTGCCCGACGAAGATCAGGGCTGCGCTTTTCTCGTCGCCCATCTGCCCGAAGGGGCTACCAGGAGCCGGGCGGTCCCTTTGATCGAAAAGCTGTGCCGCCGGGTAGAAGACGTGCCGGGAGTCGAATGGGTCCTGGGCTTTCCCGGCAACAACTTCATCGGCGGATTCGGAGCTGACGAGAGCGTGGGCTCTGTCTGGGTGACTCTCAAAGACTGGTCGGAACGCTACGCGCGCGAGGGGCAGGATCTGGACTCCGTCATGGCGAAACTTCGCGGCATCGCTGCTTCGGTCGCGGAAGCGCGGGTGATGGTGTTCACGCTGCCGCCCGTTCTCGGCGTCAGTCTGAGCGGGGGGATCGACTTCCGTCTCCAGTCGCGCCGAGGATTCGATCCCGCCGAACTGCATCGGGTGCTCTTGGATTTTCAGGGACGTCTCGCCCGATGTCCGGAGGTGCTGTTCAGTTACAGCCCTTACACCGCCGACGTGCCTCATGTGCGTCTCAACGTCGACCGCGCCAAGGCGGAAGACCTGAACGTGCCGATCTCGTCGGTTTTTTCGACGCTTCAGTGCTATTTCGGCACTTACTACGTGAACGACGTCAATCTCGGGAACCAGACCAACAAGGTCCTTCTGGGAGCGGACGCGCCGTTTCGGCAGGACGTCGACGGGATGGCGCAGATCCATGTCCGCGCCAGGACCGGACGGCAGGTGCCCTTGAGCGCTCTGGCGACGACGGAAAAAAGCTTGGGGCCGAGTGAAGTGGACCGCTACAACCTCTATCCCGCAGCCGCCGTTACCGTAAGGCTCAAGCCTGACGTCAGCACCGGGCGGGGAATGGATCTCCTTGAAGAGCTGGCAAAAGAACTGCCCGAAGGCTATGGCTACGAGTGGTCCGGCATGAGCTTTCAGGAAAAGCGCACCGGCGAATCCGGCGAACTGAGCCGCGTGCTGTTGCTGGCGCTGCTCTTCAGCTATCTTTTCCTGGTGGCTCAATACGAGAGTTGGACGCTGCCCCTGTCGGTGCTCCTGTCGCTGGCGACGGCTTTTGGCGGCGCTCTGGCCGGAGTGTGGATCATGAAGGTGTCGCTGAGCGTCTACGCCCAGCTGGGGATTCTTCTGCTTGTGGGACTGGCCTCGAAGAACGCCATCCTCATCGTCGAGTTCGCCAAAGCGCTGCGGGAACGGAACGGACTGTCGATCCTCGACGCGGCCTCGCAGGCCGCCCATGAACGATATCGCGCCGTGCTGATGACGGGGCTGACCTGTGTGTTCGGCATCCTGCCCATGCTTTTTGCCGCAGGCGCCTCGTCGGCCAGCCGAAGGGCGGTCGGCAGCGTCATGGTGTTCGGGATGGCGATCGCCACGGCATTGGGAGTTTTCCTGATCCCCGGGCTGTTCGTCCTGTTTGAAAGGCTTGCGAAACGGCGGCGCTCCCGCCGCCGCGCCGAAGAAGACGAGGTGAGACCGACGCTATGAACGGCAAAAAATTCGCGCTTGCCGCGCTGGCGATAACGGCGCTGACGGCACTGTTTTGTCCGCAGGGACGCGCCGCGCGGAAGACGGAAAAGGCAAATGAAGGCGGCTGGCTGCATCTGGCGGAACGATATCCTTTGACGGCTTCTTCGGCAAACGGAGAGCGGCTTTCCGCATCGATTCTGGCCAGATGGTGGGACGCGCTGGACGATGAGCTTCTGCCGGAACTGATCGTTCGCGCCCTGAAGCATAATAAGGACATGGACGCCGCTCTGGCGCGGGTCTACGAAGCGCGGGCAGCGCTGGGCATTGCCGAGGCCGGTCTCTCGCCGGCCGTCAGCCTGGGCGGAAAAACCCATAGAAGCCGGATTTCCGACAACGCGGGAGGAACGGGAGAACGCAGCGGACACCGTTTGGGGTTCGACGCTTCGTGGGAGATCGACCTGTTCGGCCGGCTGCGCCGGGGCGCTTCGGCGCGACGCGCCGACCTGGAAGCCGAGGTCGCCGGGCTGCAGAACGTCTGGGTCTCGGTCGCCGCCGAGGTGGCGCTGAACTATGCCGATTATCGTTCGCTCCAAGCCAGGATCGACGTAATGGAACGGAACGTCCTGCGTCAGGAGGACATGCTTCGTCTCGTCGCCTCGCGCCGGGCAGCCGGCCTGAGCGACGAACTGGCGGAACAGCAGGCGCGGTACGGCCTGGAGTCGGCCCGGGCCGGTATTCCGCCGCTGAGGTCGGCTCTGGAAGCGAAGAGCAACGCCCTTTCCATTTTGATCGGAGAGATCCCCGGTTCTCTGAACGACGCGCTGGCTTCCCCTGCTCCGGTCCCCCGAGCGAAAGACGTTCTTGTGACGGGGATCCCCGCCGAGACGCTGCGCCAACGCCCGGATATCCGCATGGCCGAGCGCCGTCTGGCCGCGCAGACGGCGCGGAAAAAAGGGGCCGCCGCCGAGCTTGCCCCTCAACTGCGCCTGTCGGGTTCCGTCGGTTTCGAATCACTGAATTCAGGAAACCTTTTCTCGCCCCGGTCGCAGGGATTTTCGATCGGCCCCCTGATCCTCAGCTGGCCGCTCTTCAACGCGGGCGCCCTGCGCCGCAACGTCCGAGCGCAGGGCGCGCGTGAAAAGGCGCTGCTGGCCGCCTATGAAAAGACCGTGCTGAAGGCTGCCGCCGAAGTACGCGACGCCCTTGCGGCTTACGGTCAGGAAAATCTGCGCCGGCAGTCCCTGGAAGCCGGGCGTTCGGCGGCCCGGCGCACGCTTGAACTTGCCGAAGACCGCTATCGTCACGGACTGTCCGATTTCAGCGACGTGCTGGGGGCCCAGGGCGCGCTCCTGTCTCTGGAGGACGGCCTGGCGGCGAACGCCGGCAGCATGACCGGCGCTCTGATCAGGCTTTACAAGGCCCTCGGAGGAGGCTGGGCGCCTTTGTCCCCGGAAGGAAGACTTCAACCGATCTCCGGCGCCGTCAAGCGCGGACGGTAGCTTTTTCGCGCTTGCGAAGCGCAAACTTCATTTCGCGCGTTTCTCATACGGCGATATTTGTGGACCGCGGCAGCTCCCTTGACCGCAGTCCCTGTCCATGCCGAAAAACGTGTCCTCCTGTCGACGAAAGCCGTCAGACGACGCTCGGCCCGTTCCGGTTTGGCGCGAAACCGGAACGGGCCGAATGTCTATTTCTTTTACATCATGTAAGTTGACTCATTGCAATGACTTGGTTTGCGAAAAATGTTCCACGTGGAACATTCCAATCGGGCGTTGGGAATGAAATGTGCCGACGCCGTTCCAATTCCGCCGTCTAAACAAGCTCGCGCAGCGCCCGCGCGGCGATGGAGCGGGCGAGGACCACGGGCTTGCCGGTAATTCGGCGAACCTGTTCCTTCATCGCCAGCGTGTAGCCCATGCAGTCCATGACGAACACGTCGGCGCCCCAGCGGGCAAGTTCTTCAGCCGCGGCGGGGATCGTCTCTTCGGGACGGACGTAAGGCGACGCGCCGATCGAACGATTTTGCGGCGTGACCTGCGACCAGCGTTGCGACGACTGTTCCAGCTGGTCCGGCGACGGCATGAAGACGCCGAGTTTCGCGCCGGCCGGAACGACGGCCTGGACCATGTTGAACAGAATTTTCTGCGGCCTCAGCAGCAGCCCGCCGGTGGGAAAGTCGGGGAACTCGCCCGTGCAGAGCAGCAGGACGGCGGGGATCCCCGCGGTGAAGTGAGCGGCGATCTTCTGACGCACCAGAGGTGTCACTGCACGTTCGCAGATTTTCACAGACGTGCCGTCGGCCATCCTCGTGACCAACACATAATCGCCCGGGCGCGGCGCCATGGCGGCGATCTGTTCTGCGCCCAAGCCGTCCAGCGCTCCCGATTCGACGAGTTCGACTTCCGGACCCAAAATTTTCATGAGATCGGGCGTAACATCCACTCTTGGCGTTTGCCCAATGGTAACGGCCCCTACGCGCAAAGTCATGGCCGGGGCCCCTTACGCCTGAGGATCCGCCGGCGGCAGAGCGCCCATGCCCTGAAGTTTGTTCATGGCTCCGTAGCGCTTGAGGGTGAGCGCAAACTCTTCTTCGTCGTAAAACTTGCACTTGCCCTCGCCGAACGCTTTCGCCGTTTCGACGGCGAAGCGCACGGCCGCCTCGATGTCCGCAGGCTGGGAGCTGCCCGTGGCGCAGCCGGGGACTGTCGTCTGCGACGTCAGCGCCACGCCGACGACCGGCGCCCTGGTGGCCGTGCAGGGCTGGAGGATGCTGTTCAAATGGTAGAGCCCGTTGCCGTAAGGCGTGATGTCGGTCATGCTGAGGGCGAAGACCTTGGGCAGCTCCCCTGTGACGGAGCTCATGATCTCGAGCAGATCTTCGCTGACGCGCAGGATCCAGCCCTCCTTGACCGTCGGCGAGATGGCGAAGCCGCGGGTATTGACGATCCGGTTGCCGCGCGTCGTGTCGATAGAGAGAACGGCGTCCAGCTCCTCGCCCATTTCCTCGCGGTTGGCGATGGTCATGTTGATGGGAGAACCCATGAAAGGCACGGGATCGTGAGGGCGGGTGGGAGAATTGGGGCAGATGTGAGTGGAGACGAACACGTCGCCTTTGAGGACGTCGCCTTTTTGGGCCATATCGCCCAGCTTCATGGCGACGGCTACGGCCGACACGGCGCCGTCGCCGTCGGAAACGAGACCGATCCGTTCGGGACGCGCGCCGACACCGCCGAGACGGCCGACGATGCCGATGGTCGGCGCCGTGCCGCCGTTGTGTTTGCCTTCGGAACCGTAGAACCACGTTTTGACGAAATTGGTGCTGCCTTTGGGGCCGTGAACGGTTTTGACGGAGATCTGACTTTCCGGCACGCCGGCGGCCGTCAGCGCCTTTTTGACGCTCTCGCCGCTTGCGGACGGCGAGTCGAGCAGTTCAAGAGCGTTCATCGTATGAAAAAGTGACATGTGCGGTACCTCCTCGATTTTTTGCGTCCATTTTTGATCTTCGACAATTGGGAACGCGGCGATCGCGCTACTTCAGCGTGATGTAGGGCAACACGGCCCTGCCGACGACCTTCTCGATAGGTTCCAAAAGTTCCCGGCAGGACATGCCTGCACCAAGAGGGATCTTGTCCGCAGGGATCAGTGTCACGAAAACGCGCCGCCCCTTTGCGAGCTCCGCCGTGGTGATGGGAAGTCCGGTTTCTGCGTCCGTGGTCATGATCAGATCGGGGAAAGTCCCCAGCCGTTCGCCGCCGCGGTCCAGCGTCATGAACTCGTTCCAGAACGTCAGTTCACACCCGCCTGCGGAAACGACGCCGTGATCGAAGCCGCCTTCGGTTGTCAGGTCGATGGTATCCACCGTGCCCGCCGTGACAACGCGGCCGCCGAGAAAATCGACCGCGGCCCGAACGGCGGCTTCGGCTCCGCGGGAACGGGCTTCAAGCATCTTCGTCCCCGTCTCGATGGCCAGCGTTACGGCTCCCGGCGCGGCATGTTCTTTCAAATAATGGGCTTTGACCGGGTTGCGGGCGACCGCGACCAGTCCGCCGGCCTGAACGGCGCATTGCCGCACGAGCGCCGCTACGGACTCCATGGGGCCGCTGAAAGCCGCTTCGAGGTAACGCCCCGTTTCGGGATTGCCTCCCGCGGCGGTCTGTTTCGAGACGTAACGATTGTCGCGGTGCAGCGCCATGGATCCCATGGCACCGGTGGGATGCGCGCGCCCGTTGCACGGCGCGTCGATCAGCGGCAGCCCGCTCATGGCCGCCGGCAGCCAACCGTTGAACGTCGAGCCGCCGCCGTTTTCGTTGGTGATCAGCCCCGCCGGAGGCGGGGCGTCCAGCTTTGCCAGAAGTTCGATAACGCGCACGGCCGCTTCGGGCGTGGCCAGCGCTTCCTTGGCGGCCGGAGCGCCGACGGCCGAGCAGGTGACGACGATCGCTTCGGGATCGATTTCGTCCAGAGAGACGAGCTCGAGCGGGCCGGCCGCAAGCGCGGCTTCGCCGAGCGCGCGTCCCTTGGCCATTGAACCGCCGCCGCCCCCGCCGAGAAAACAGCCGCCCAGCAGCGCGGCTTCCACGTGTTCCTGAGTCAGTTTCAACCGAGACATGCAAGCGCCTCCTTCAACACAAAGCCGACCACAGGCAGGCGGCCGCGCAGCGCAGCGGATCCAGCACCGGCAGTCCGACGCGGCGGCGCAGCTCCGGAGCGGCGTTGATCGTCGCCAACCCTGTGCAGGCCAGAAGAAGCAGCTTGGCGCCTTTGCTTTTCAGCGCACGGCCGGCTTCCGCGAGCGCGTCCATCGCGTCGGGGCGGAACAGATCCAGCGTCGTATGGAGCTGCGGCGGGCGCAGAGAGCCGACGATCCGTTCTCCTAAAACTTTTGCGATCTCTTCCGGCACGTCGTCCGTGATCCCCAATACCCCTACGGGAACCCCGTAAGCGCCGGCCGCGTGCGCCGTCGCCGTGCCGGCGCCGATGACCGGAACGGCGAGTTCCCGCTGCAGGATCCTGACGCCGGGATCGCCGGCGCAGCTGATATAGACGGCGTCGACGTTTTCGTCCGCGAAAACGCGCCCCAGCGCCAGCACCTTGGGCAGCGCCTTCGCATGACTTGCCTCGTCATGGATCCCTTCATCCTGATCGGCGATGCACCGCGATTCGACGGACAGGCTGGGAAAACACGATTCGATCATACGCCCGTGAAGCTGGAGCAGTTCCTGATCCTGCGTCGTCAGGACGCGGATCAGACCGATTTTTTTCTTTTCCGACATCGAATTTTCACATCCTTTCACGGCGGCGCGAAGATGGAATGCGCTTACCACCAACCGAAGGAACGCCCGATAGCGTTGAAGAAGCCGAAAAGCCCGTCGCCGGCCACGAAGCCCGCGCCGTAAAGCTGCATCGCTTCTTCGTGGTTTTTGATGAAGAGCGCCCGCAGAATCAGAGCGACCACCAGACCGACGCCGTAGATGGGGTTGCGTATCAGCAGCCCCGTGGCGCAGAGGATCCCCAGCGCCTTTTTCGACCCGCCGACGACCTGCAGGAGCGCGCCGGGGACGGCCCAGCACAGCATTTCAAGCAGGATCGCATAATCGGAGCCCGCCTGGACTGTGGCCGCGAAGACCCGGCTGACGGGCGGGAGCAGATTGAGATTGAAGTGCATCCTCATCAAAAGTCCGACGACCACGGCGGCGATCAGGCCGCCGAAGAGCTCGGAGAACATCTGCTGACAGCGCCCGTCCAGTTCGTATTCGCGGTTTTTGCCGCTGCCCCTGATGATCCAGCCCGTCTTCAGGTCATAGCCCATGTCGGCGAAGCACGGCCCCGTGCTGGAGACAAAACCGGCCAGCACCGCCAGCGCCGCCGGCGGAAAGTCCATGAACAGGCCGAGGCTGACGAAAATCACCGTCACGGCAAAACCCGGGAACCAGCCGGAGAACATGGCGCACAGCCCGACCAGGATCGCCGCCGCGATGGACGAGAACGTGCACCAGAAAATCCAAAGAAGCAGCCGAGGCGTTGCCATGGACGTCATAAAGCCGGTGATGAACGCCAGAACGACGGCCGCGGCGGCAAAATATCCAATATGGGCGGCGATGGCCTTTTTCGCCGCTGCGTGAGTCACCGTAGGCGCGCTTTCGGACGAAAACTCGCGGACGGATTTTTTGAAGATCATGACGAGCGCCTGGACCAGCGAGATCAACCCGGCGCCGATCATGAAGCCGTGCGGGATGTACGTTTTCCCGAGATCCGCCGGGAGATTCGTCAGCCCAAGAGAACCGAGCCACGGGACAAGGCTCGGATAGTAGCCGCGGATCAGAAGACCCGCCGCCAGCGCCGACATGGCCCACGGGTTGGCGATAAACGCGATGCCCACGCCGGCCATCGGGATGCCGCCGGCGAGGAACGGCTTGATCCGGCATCCGGCGCCGAGCGCGCCCAGAACGATGCCGCTTAGAAGCGTGCGCCCTTTTTTGCCGCCCTCGTCCCCGGCGATCAGCGCCTCTGCGGTGGCGATGCCAGGCGCCCACGATTCCCGGGCGGGGAACATTTCCGAATCGAACAACGAATAGACCAAATGCATGCCGATCAGCGTCGCCATGCCGGAGCCGACGAGCATCGGCAGAATCAGGGAAGAATCGCCGAAAACGTAGATGATCCCCACGGCAAGCAGACAGCAGTTCGCCGCGCCGAATCCGGCGGCCGAGGCCATCGTCTGCACCAGATTCTGGCGGTCCAGGCTGCGGAACCGCCCCAGACTGGCGAAGGGGATCCTGGCGAGCGCCATGGCGAACAGCGCGCCGATGACGGAGGTGTTCGGCGTCGTGCCGATGCGGGAGATGATCTGCATACAGATGACCGCCGAAAAGACGGAAACCATGACGCTGATGACGAACGTTTGCCCTTCGAAAGCCTTGACGTGCGGAATTCTCTTCTCTTCTGGCATGTGACTGACCTCCTGATCTTCGTTGGAAATCATGAAAATTTCTCGAAAGGAATCACTATAAATAAATTCTCTGATTATAAAGTTCCCGTTCGAGATTGTATTTAATTTTATCATTCGAAATAATACAATAAATATATTATTGCATAAAAACACAGTATTTAGTTGTGCCGATGCACAATAAAAAGCCGCCGGGGAAAGCGTCGCGCGACGACGCGTTCCTTTGGCGGCTTTCAGCATGGACATTCTTCGCTGTCTTTTTTGTGTTCCAGAAACAACGCCAGACGGAAAATCGTTGAGCCGTATCGGTTCAGCGGGAGGAGTTCCATGATCCGTTTGTGGCGGTAGAGCAGGGTGTTGCGGTGGATGTGGAGCCGCTGGGCGGCTTTTTCGGAGGAGCCGTCGCAGGCGAACCAGACGCGAAGGGTCTGCGCGAGGCTGGAATGCTTTTTCGCGTCTTCGTCGAAGAGAGGACGCAGGCAACGCGAGGCGGCTTCGCGAAGTTCGGGCAGCGGCCGGTTCTTTTTGAGAAGGTCCAGAAGCTCCAGCTCCGAGTAGACGAAAACGCCTTCGTCGAAGCCGAGCTGCGCGCCAAGCTGCAGGGCCGTTTTCGCTTCCGCGAAATTCCGGGCGATATTTTCCAGCGGCGCGGGGCCGGAGATCCCGAGGCTTTGGCCTTCCAGCTGGAGCGGCAGATGGCATTTCAAAAATTCGACGAAGTGTTCTGTCCGCTCGCCGGGCAGCTGGGCGACAAGCATGCGCAGGGAGCCGTTGGCGCTGTACTGGGAAGCGCGCTGCGGCGGCAGCGACGGACGTTGCGGCGGCAGTTTTTCCCACTGCAGGCTCCACACGTTGCGGGAGCTTTCCCAACCCTGCCGTCTCAGCGCCTCGAGCAGACCGACGGGATCCTGCTCGAGCTGAAAAAGGCCGAGCGGCCCGCCGTCGTCGCGGCAGCTCCGCTCGCTGCGGAATATTTCCCGCATGACGACGCGCGAGACGACGGCGTAGGCCAGTCTCTTGGGCAGAATGACCAATGGGAAATCCAGCGCGTCGGCGAGGCGGAACGCTTCCGGCGGGATCGAACTGATAAAGCGGCCCAGTTTGACGCCCAGACCGGCGGCTCTTCCTGCGCTCAGAACGCGGACGATGCGGCAGATCTGCTCGGGGTTGTTGCGGAAGGCATAGCCGGTCGTGAAGGAAAACGTGTCGGGACGGCACCAGCCGGAAGGATCGGGGATCTCGATGAAATCGACGAAACGGACGCGGCGCCCCGTCCCGTTTTTGCCCGCCGCGATCTCATGGCCGGCGAAAACGGGCAGCCTGAGCATGTCGGCAACGGTAAACATGGCGTCCGTCCTAGACCGGAAGTTCTCCGCGGCGGCTTCGGTACCAGCAGCCGCGGTGCTCCGCGCCGGCCGGGCCGCAGGCGTTGTCAAGACAGCTTTTCAGCGACTTTGCGTCGCCCGCGCTTTTTTGAAAAACCGTGCCGGCCAACGCCAGAATTTCGTTGAAGAACGCCTCGCCTTGGGGGCGTTCGTCAAAGCTCGCCAGCAGCGTGCAGCCGCCTTCCGCTCCCTGGATGCCGCCCCGCGCGACGATCTGCGCTTCCGCGGCGCCGAGGATCCTGCAGGCTTCCGCTTCGTTGATCACGCGGCCGGGGATGGGAATCAGACCTGCCGCCATGCCCATGGACAGATCGGGGGCGGCGCGCGACGCGACGGCCATGGCGTCGTCCAGCGAACAGGGCGCGTATTTTTCGAACCCGGCGGCGACGATCGTCTCCACGCCTTCGGCGGGAAGCGCCGTGAAGAAATGCAGCGCGCCTCCGAAAGGGCTTCCGGCCAGCATCGCCGCGCGTCCGTGACGGTCCACGAGATTGGCGCCGATCACGCAGACGTCGCCCGGCGAGAATTTCAATTTCCCGGAAGACCAAATCCCGACGTCCAGCGGCACGGGAACGCCCCGGCGCAGCAAAAGGCTGTGAGGGGCCGCGCAGCTTCCGGCGCAGCTCCCCGCGCCCCGGCGGTCGATGCGGCCGCAGATTTTCAGCGGAACGCCGCACGCCGCCTCGGAGAGCAGCGAAACGGTCGTGCCGCCCTTGAGGAGCAGCTGCCCTTCCGCCAGCGCTCTCCGAACGGCGGGCAGCGAAAGGATCGCCTTGACGATCAGACGCTTGCCCGCCTCCACAGTCAACGAAATCTGCACTTTCATGAGATTTCCCCCGTTCTCGAAAATCGGATTTTTTCTTGAAAACGAACGACGGCCAGTCCGAAATCACACCAGCTGCCGTCTCAGGCGCTCCTTTTCGGCCGCTTCGTCGTCGGCGGGATGCCGGACGGGGGCAGCAAGCCTGACGGCGCATTTTTCGTCCCGGAAAAAGAAAACGCGGTGCGGCGTCTGCGCCTTCAGCGTTTGACTGCCGACGGGGATCAGACACCCGGCGCGGTCGGCGAGGAAGATGCGCTTCTCCACGCGGGGCTGGCAACCGCCGCTGCCGCCGCTCGGCCCGATGGCGTCGGGGCGCGCGGCGACCATCCCCAATCCATGCCTCTTTGTGGGCTGCGCCATTCTGTGCGGCGTTTTTCATTATATAGTGTTCTTTCACTGTTTAAAATGCCTCAATCACAAAATCTATAAGACTCAGGCGTGCGGTCACAGGAAGAACGCTTGACAAAGATCGAAGCTTTAAATTGCCCTTTGACAAAGGAATCCAAGTTTGGTATATTACGTGTCGCGTTCGTGGATGGGGTTGTAGCTCAGTCGGTTAGAGCGCCGGCCTGTCACGCCGGAGGTCGAGAGTTCGAGTCTCTTCAGCCCCGCCATTCTCCACGCGGAAGTAGCTCAGGGGTAGAGCACAACCTTGCCAAGGTTGGGGTCGCGGGTTCAAATCCCGTCTTCCGCTCCATGAAGAATGAAAGCCCTGCCGTCTGCACGGCGGGGCTTTTTCGTACTTTTCGTCGGGAACGGCCGTTTGTTCCGTAAGGAAACTATATGTCTCGCTCGGCTTTCCGACGCTGGGAATTCTCTTTTGAGGTTTTATCAGGTATGATAAACAGGATCGCGGTACAATGAACATCATGGTAAGGAGCGGATCAATCCATGCTTGAAAACATCGCAGCGCGTCTGCGCGTCACGCCCGAAGCGCTGAAAGAGGAACTGCGGACTTTTTTCGTCACCACCGTCGGCACCCTGCTTTACTGCGTCGGCACCGTCTTTTTCATCAAGCCGGCGATGCTGCCCAACACGGGCGTCATGGGCGTCTGCCTGTTCCTCAACTACCTCAGCGGCATTCCTCTGGGGCTCAGCAACGCCGTGTTCAACTTCGCGCTTTTCCTTTTCGCTTATAAGATGCTTCCCAAGCGCTTTTTCTACTGGACGCTCTACTCCACCGTCCTGATGTCGCTGGGCATGGAATTTTTCGCGCGCTTCCCCGCGCCGGTCATCGCCGACCGTATGCTGCTGGTCGTCGTCGCGGCCGTGCTGCACGGCATCGCGCTGGCGACGGTGTTTTCCGGCGGCGGTTCGACCGGCGGCATCGACATCGTGTGCGTCGCGGTGCGGCGCAAAACGGGCGTGGAGCTGGGCAACATTTCGATGCTGCTGAACTTCGCCGTGATCCTGCTGTTTTTCTGGGTCGTGTCGGTCGAGAACGTCGTCTACGGACTGCTGCTGTCCTACATCACGTCGCTGGTCATGAACGGAGACCTGCGGGCCTTCTCCTCGCGCAAGGAAGCCATGATCATCACCAGCGAAGCGGAGCTGGTGCGCAATTACATCGTCTACACGCTGCACCGCGGCGTGACGATTTTCGACGCCCGCGGCGGCTTCAACTCCGATCCCCGTCACGTGCTGATCACCCTGCTCGCTCCGCGCCAGGAGATCCAGCTCAAGCTGTTCCTCAAAGAACACGACCCCAACGCCTTCCTGCGCCTCTCCGTCGCCTCGGAAGTGCTGGGCAAGGGGTTCCAGAAGTGGGAAGAATAACATTTTATCAACAAAAAGAGACCGTGAAGTTCCTGAGGACTCCGCTGTCTCTTTTATGTTACATTTATTTGCATACAAGAGACAAAGGACAACACTCTAATGGCCAGCATCTTCCCCCAAAATGAAAGGGGGTTTAACGTGATCAAAACATATATCAACACGCGGCGGCGAGGCATTGACTTGCTGCTGATCTTCATTTCCCTGCTTGGTTTCGGGTTCATGCAGGTTTTTGTATCGCTGACCGGCAAACGAATCGACATCATAGAGCAGATTTTTCGTGATCTTCAGAATCTTAGGGAGGAAGGGTGGGGTAAAATCGCTCCTCATTTCAGTGTTTATAAGGACCAGGCCCTTCTAATTTGTGATTAAGAAGTAAAATCCTCAAACCTGATCCAAGATGTCCATGGCTCATTCGACAGTGTGGAAAGAATCGATACCGAGATTCATAAAGTGCTCAAGACGTCTGGAACGCTTCGGCTCAATGATATGGGGCATACGGTGGACACTGCTACCAACGGCCCGTCAATCTGCATGGACTTCGAGACGTTACCACGGGGAAGATAAACGGCAAAACGACCGATCGTGAGGTCAAAATCCTTGGTGAGATGACTCCCCGGATATGCCCACGAGACAGCAGTGACAGAGACTCCATGCTCGGGACACCTAATCCAGTGGATTTTGCTTTCTACTTCAACGAGCGTTGAACCCAGCTCAAACGCCTCCAGATCCAAGGGGGGATATCTCCATGTTGGCCATAATGGGGACATGTACGATGGAGAAAGGGTAGTATCCTCATGCCAGTGATTGGAACAGGCATGGATTCTAATACTAATTTTTAATAGAATAGTTTAACGACGGTCCTGAAGCACCTCAAGAAAAGTTCAGTTGCTCGGAACTATCTCACCGGCTGCGCAGTCTGCGTAACTCGCTCTGTGGATCTCCCTCGAGACGCCATTGCTATTCAGTGTTTTAATTAAGAAATAGTTATTAATGCCAATTTGGATCAACTGTTGCCAGGCTGCCAGTCTCAAAATAATGAATAATTTGTTCCCTCTCCATACTGTCAAGACCAAGATTCTTTAAACAGCGGCCGCTCGCTCGGAAATCTCGTTTATAGATTGCGCTTGTCAGCTGGATAACAGCGTCGATATTAGGCGTGGCAATGCCCGCTTTACGCCCCAGCTCGGAGATTGGCACAAGGCTCATTGGAACATCCTCAGTAATATAACGGGCATCAATTGTCTTTGGTGCCTTGATTGTGCTGTAGGCGGCATTATTCTGAATCAAATGATACAAATCCTCTCCATGAGTATCATACGATTCAACCAGCCATTCTTCTGCACTGAGGACGCTCACACCATAAGCAGCGGCAACGGCCATACGTTCATTGTCAATCTCCTTGACCAGAACAGCCACGGAAGGGGAAATCCCATCAAGGTAATAACGAAAACCACCAGTTTCACTCTCAACCCTGCCGATATTCAGCAACAGCGGAGTTGGATGGAAAAGCGCACCAATGTTAGAAAGACTTGTCTCCAGACAGTTCTTCGCTGCTACGAACTGTGGATAAAAAGGCTTGAGCATTACCAATACCTGTTCCGTACGGTTTGCCGGAAGAGCTCCCAGAAGGATCTTTTTCTTTATACCACTGATTTCCACAGACGAGGGCCCCGTCTTACGACAAGCATAGATCAGTGTCTGTGCCTCCGCAATAGTAACGTCAGCCTTGCAGCCCCGACTACGGATTACATTAAGAAAATCCAAAGCTCCTCCAGTACGTCCAGGATTCAAGATAACAGTCTGTCCCTCTTCCAACGCATTGCAACAAGCTTTTGCAATCAACCGATGAGTAAAAGAAGGTGTGACAACCATGATCAAATGAATATCCTGAATGGCAAGAGGAATATCAGTCGTCACTAAATTCAACTGACAGTGTGATGTTCGCCCGTTCACAGTTAGATTAATGCCACTTGCTTGTTGAATGCCTGTAATGTACTGTGGAAAAAGGTCACATAGATTTACTTTTACGCCTTGGCTGGAAAGGTATGCGGCGATCGCCGTTCCGCCATTCCCTGCACCAATAACTGTAACACTCGCTTCCATAAAAAAGCTTCCTCTCGCATAGAATAGACTTATCGCTGTTGTTTCTGAATAGTCCTATTCCAGAAGAACAAACGCATCACAACGATCAGGGCAATTGAAGCCGTACAGAGAGTCAACCCTGCCGCCAGTGCGCCAAAGTTTTTGATAAAGTACGGATACATTGTCGTCACTAGCCCACCGCCGATAAAAGGGCTCATGAGAGGACACCCAAGAGCATAAATGGTTCCAGCATCCGTTTCCATCTTAGGATCTGACGTACGAAGCAGCATATAGCCAACAGCGGCTACACCAGTAAATGCACCGAATCGAATGATGCCCTGCTCAAACCAACAATGGGAAAAAACGCGCGGGCTCAGCCAGAACAGCCAGAAATACATGAAGACTGTAATAATGACAGTGGCAATCAGCAGCGGCATCCAATATTCGACCACAACTGGAATCTTAATAGAAGCCATCGCTGCGACAATCAAAATTTCAAGGGCCATGCCCTGAATGCGCTGAAACGTAGCGCGGTCGAACAAATCGCGGAGCGAGCTGTGCTGAATAACGAAGTTGATCATCCAACCGCCGATCATGGCGAAGGGGAAGAGCGGCAAACCCTTGTACTTGAAGACAATGCCAACCCCCCAGACGATCAAGCGACCTATAATAACAGCGATACCAATGACGCCTAAATGAAGGGCAAAAGGTTCGACAACATCTTGGCTGACAGTCATGTTAGAGCTTGCCGAGCGGTTGCCTTCGGGATAAATTTCAAGTACATCGTTGCCCTGCGCGGGTTCCGCTAAAATTTTTGTGTATCTTTTGCGAACGCCGTAGTTAATGGCTACCATTCCGCCAAAAATGCCGACCAGGAGACCAATGGTAGCGACGGTAGGCGCCAGCGATGCGCCGTCGCTCCAATTAAGCAATGTCGGATCTTCGAAGAGCGATGCCATGCCGCCCGCCGTTCCATGGCCTCCGGCAAAACCAATTTCGAAGAGAGAGCCGAACAGCGGGTTAATATTGAAAATTGGGATCAGCGCGACAGCGCACAGCAACGAGGTAGCGCCTACCTGCATGAAACTATTTGACCAGAGCCACAGAAGCCCCGTCACGCTGTCATGAAGAGCATGCGCCCCCGTTTCTTCTTTTTTGACTCCCAACAGCATGCATGAGAAGACGATCGTAATCATTGTTCCCGGCAAAGAACCGATAGATGTCATCATCGTCGCAGGAATAATTTTCAACGCATGTGGCCCTAAAGCTAACCCGATGAGACCTCCCAGCAAGGAAGCGGGGATAAACGCCTTGCGCAAAAAACGGACTTTAAGCCGGATAAGGCTTGCGACGACAAGCAATAAACCGACGATGCTGATATAAAACAGCAGATTATTGAGCGTACCGCCTGTGATTTTTTCCAGAGGGAACATAGTGGGGACTCCTTTCTCAAAAATATAGACCCATCATAATATTTGTCTGAGAATCTTATACTTCTTCTTGATAAAACACATTAACATAGTTTACGGGGCACTGCGAGGAAGTTCAGTCGATCGAACATACTCGACTGCTGCGCAGTCTGTGTAGCTCGCTTTGTGAATCTCCCTTGCAGCGCCCTTGCGTTCGACCTTTTAATTGAGAAGTAGTATCAGAATAGAGCGAGGCGGAGGGTTATACCCAGTACGGAACTTTAGTACCTACGCCCTGTTTCACGGCCTTATGATAAGCCCTGGTCACGACAGCGATATCTTCGATGCCCATACCGACGGCGTTAAAGTAAATTGTTTCTTCGTCATTCTCACGCCCTTTCTTTTTGCCGTTGATAATCTCACCAAGCTCAGCCGTGATCTGTTCGTCCTTAAACAGACCATCTCGCCACATCAGAGCTACAGTGCTAATCATACGATGTTTGATAGTTTCCCATGTATCAACGAAAATCTTGTCGGCCAACTTTACGCAGTCATATGTGTATTCATAATCAGCATTATTGATCATGAGAGCGCCCTTTTTAATCCATTCCGCCTGCACAACAGGCTCTGTCGCAATGGTTACAGTGCTGATAATGTCGCTCTTTCTGCAGGCATCAGAGGCGTCTTGAACTGCCGTAACTTTGAGACCGGGATACTTTGCGGTCATTTCCGCGGCGTAGCTTTCGGCGCGTTCAAATACGATGTCAGTAATATAAACTTCCTTGATGGACGGACGAACGACCATGGCGGCTTCGAGCTGCGTACGCGACTGTGCCCCCGCACCGAATATCGTCATTGTTTGTGCGTTTTGCACCGCGAGGTACTTCATCGCCAATCCGGCAACGGCGCCAGTACGCTTGGCGCTGACCGTGGTCGCGTCAGAAATACATACCGGCACTTTAGATATTGGATCGTTCAGAATCACGGTTACGGTTGCACGCGGCAGTCCTTGTTTGTAGTTGTTGGGATTGCTGCCAATCCATTTAATGCCAGCCATGTTGTATTCGCCGCCGACAAAACCTGGCATGGCATTGATGCGCCCATAAATGTTCTCTTCTTCGATGGTTTTTCCCCAATGAAGAACGATTTTACCGGCATTGATTGCTTCTCCCTTGTCAAGCATCGAGAGAACTCGTTCGATATCGTGAATAACATCCGGCATAGAATTGCCCGCTAGAGAATTGACCTCCTCGTTGTTCAAAAATAAAATTTCGAGATGTGAAGTACTCATTGCGTCGCGCTCCTTTTGGAATAAAATTCGCCGAACTGTTTTTGTAACATCGTATGATGTAATTTAATGCTAGCATAAAATTTTTTTCTTTCAACAAAAAAATAAAATTATTTTGTATACATGGACAAATTTTTTTGAATGAATGAGAAAAACTTTATTAAACCCTTGAGATCTTCATCTTCTGAGATATTCATGATGTGATTCAAGCGGAAATTTGTTATGATGGATATAAATCGAGGTGGAGCTGCAATGCAAAATTTCCTGGAAAAAATTCAAAAGCGACAATCTGTTTTTTCTCCCGCAGTGAGAAAAGTTGCGACCTACATCATGGAGCATTACAGCGACATTCCTTTTTGTACGATTACTGATGTAGCGACAGCTGCCGGCGTAAGCGTGACATCAGTGATAAAATTTTGTACTGAAATGCAGTATTCCGCATTTTCGGAGTTCAAGCAGGCGATGCAGGATCATATTCAGCAAACTTTGATCAGTCACTACAATATCAACGACAATAATTTCACCGAGGCACACCAACAGAGCGTTTTGGATGAAGTAACAAGATTAGATATCGAGAATATTCACAGGACAATGGGTAACCCGATTAATCAGGAAAACATAAAAAAATTTTTTCAGCTAGCTGAAAAAGCTCATATTATCTATACGATGGGATTCCGAACCTCGGCAATCTTTGCAACCTATACAAGTTTGTTGTTGCGTATGCAAGGACTTACGGTTTTTCCGATTACGCCCGGAATTGGTGATTACATCGACAAAATGCTTACGGTTCATTCTGACGATTTAGTTATGGCCTTTTCATTCAATCGCTATTCAAAAGATGTGGTCAAGATGCTCAAAACGCTGCATGACAGAAAAATCCCTATCGTTTTAGTGACAGATGACAAGCTTTCACCGTCATATGTTTATGCAGATTTGGTTTTTACATGTTCGACACGAACGCAGAATTACGTAGCGTCCTATGTAGGTTGCATGTCGCTCCTCAATTCAATTTTTGCTTATGGTATTTCACATTACAAAAACTACGTGAAATCTTTAAGTCAACTTGAACAGTTTTATTCTGACTACGAAACTTTTTACGAGCCATAAGATCAAGATTTTGATACGAGTATTCAAGAGTATTGGATGAATATGAAATACCGAAAGAAAAATTACCCCGCGCGCTAGCAGCAAGTGCTGGCGAGTGGGGCAATTGTGTTACAGTTTCATGCCTTCTTCGTAGCGGAGAATGCCCTTTACCCAAACTTTGCAGATACCTTCTGGGAGCTTTATGGGATTAACATAGCTGTTTGTGGCGTTGATTCGTTCATAGTCAAGTAGTACAAGGTCGGCTGACATGCCTTCCCGAATTATGCCGCGGTCCCATAGCCGTAGTCTCCGTGCCGGTTCACCGGCGATATGATTGACAGCCGTCTCGAGCGGCATGATCTTCATATCACGTACATAGTGACCGAGGAAGCGGGGATAACTGGAATAAACTCGCGGATGCGGCACGGCGCCGATGATGCCGTCGGTACAGACGACATGCCATGGGCTACGCATGACGGCCTGAACGTCATCTTCGCTGATGGAGTGATACACGCACAGTACGGACGAGCGTGTCTTAGACAAGATATACAGCACGGCGGTCACTTCGTCCATGCCGAGGCGGTGGGCGATTTCGTCAATGCGAAGACCGGGCATCCAGGAGAAATCTTCCGTGCTCTCGGGAATGGAAGCAATCTGGACGCGTTCCCCATCACCGCGGTTGTGGAGGATGCGCGCGGTTTCATTGTAGATTCTTTTGTATTCGGCGGAATCAGCAAGGCGTGCCTCAAAGGCGTCCTCGCCGCCGGAATACGCCCAGTCGGGAACGGTTGCTTTCAGACCGGTGCTGCCGGCGTCCCATGGGTACTGATCGAAACCGATATCATATCCTTGTGCCTGAAGTTCGTCCATGCGGTCGAGGATCATCCTCACGCTGCCCCAATTGCGGGGACCGAGCGATTTGAGATGGGAGATCTCAAGCCGCACGCCACTTGCCTTCATGATGTGGACCATTTCCTCGAACGACTCCAGCAACAGATCCATCTCGCTGCGCATGTGTACCATGATGATGCCATCATGTTTTGCGACGGCCTTACACACCTCAACCATCTCCTCGGTTGAAGCGTAACTGCTAGGCGGGTAGATCAGACCGAATGAGAGGCCGCGAGCACCTTCTTCCATACCTTGTTCGATCAAGTCCTGCATAGCTCGGATCTCACTTGTCGTGGCAGGGCGATTTTCGCTACCCATAATGTTCATTCGTATCGTACCGGAGCCGAGCAGGCCCACGAAACGACAGGCAGGATTCTGCTCTTCGACGAGGCGCATGAAATCAGCGTGACTGCGCCACCAAAACGTTTTTTCAGCTTTGCCGCACAGGCAGATCATATTTTCCGTTAGTTCGGCGGCGTGAAAGTCGTCAATCGGCGCGACCGACAGACCATCCTGCCCGACCAGCTCCGTTGTGATACCCTGGCCGACCGACTGGAGCATCTGTGGGTTGTTAAATGGGTAAAGCTCGCAGTGACTATGACAGTTAATAAAACCAGGGGTGAGGATCTTTCCGGCACCATCGATCGTTTTGCAATCCACAGTACTGATGAAGCGCGCCACCTTATGGATCAGACCATCCCTGATGAGCACATCGCTCCCAAAGGGGCGTCCGCCCGTGCCATCGTAAATCGTCACGTTTTTGATCAGCGTTGCTTCGTTCATATGTGATCGTAGCTCCTTACTTTTTGATAAAATAGACGCGTTAGATGACCTTCATTCAAAATGGTCAAAGCTGTTTCATCGTTTTGCAACGGGGCGCGGCTCCGTAAAATACAATGCTTTCTCTCCGAAACAGAATCTTTTGAAATGATGAGAGGAACACAGCGATGGATTTCAAAGACGCTAAAATCTATCTGGAACTGTGTAATTCGCGCAACATCACTCAGACGGCCCGCGTTGTTGGGCTTACCCAGTCCGCTGTAACGCAGCGCCTTCAGAATCTCGAACGCGAGTTCGGCTTTCAGCTCGTTTTGCGTGAACGTGGGCAGAAGACGATCGAACTAACTGCACAGGGCGTGCGTCTGCTGCCTATCATCCAGCAGTGGGCTGATCTGTATGAGTCGGCATACGCCTTGCGTAACGAAACGGCCCGCACGTCCGTGAAAATCGCCTGTACTGAAAGCATTGGTTCGTATCTGCTGCCTAAGTTTTTTTTCGATTATGCACAGAGTCACAAAAATCTGGCTCTGTCAATCCACAACAGTCACTCTTGGGAGATTTTCGACTCTCTCGAAAGCGGATCGAGCGATATCGGACTGACCAATCGCGAAACCAGTCTGTTTCACGAGCAGCTCCAGATCGTTCCGGTATATCGTGAATCGTATGTGCTTCTTACGTCGAAAGCCAATCGCGCTGAATACTCCCGAAAGATCGTGCATCCCAAAGATTTGGATGTCTCGCGCGAACTTTTTTTCGATATTACTCCTTCATTTACTCAGTGGCGCAAGAGCTGGTGGGAGGAAAAACGTCCGTTCGTACAGACTAGTTTTGCCCAGATTTTACCGCCAATGTTGAGCAATTCGCCCTACTGGTCTATTCTGCCGCTGTCAATCGCGCGCTCCTTCGCCCAACAGTACAATCTGGATTACTACTTGCTTGCGCAGGAACCGGAGCGCCGCACCTGCTCAATCGTCACGAACAGGCAGTCGAGAACGTACAAAGCTACGGAGAAAGAAGCCCTGATCTCTGCGCTAACAGAGTTCTTCAAAAGGCTGGAACAACAACAGTAAGAACTTTCCCCAGCAGAAAACGTGTTTTTTAATCAATCTTCCTTGACGTCGAAAACTTTCGACATCTTTTCCATTTCAGTTTCTGTACCGGAAAGGTGTCGTTCAGCTTTGCGCCTGTCGCGGACGAATGGCCAGACCAGTGAGCCGAAAGCGATCAACAGCAGCGTCAGACTGACCGGTCGCGTGACGAACGTTACAAAACCATTTTGACTGTATGTTAGCCCTTGACGCAGGTTTGATTCAAGCATCGGCCCGAGAATGTAACCAAGGATGAACGGCGAAGTGGGGAGATTGCCAGCTGCCATCAGAATAGCCACGCCGCCCATGACGATCATCAGACCGCAGTTGAATATCGTGTTCGAGTCAGCATACGCCCCGACGACGCAGATCGCGAGGATCGCCGCGTAAAGATAGCACACCGGCGTGCGTAGAATGTACGGGAATGTGCGCATGCCGAAAAATTGCAGAACCAGTACCAACACGGCGGAGAACAGCAGCACGCCGAAGAAGCAGTACACAAGTTCCCTGTTGTTGACCATAAGAAGTGGGCCGGCATCGATGCCGTGGATCATCAGTCCTCCGATGAGCATGGCTGTCGGCGTATCGCCGGGAATTCCTAGAGCCACCATCGGAATTATTGCGCCGCCGATTGCCGCGTTATTTGACGTTTCAGAGGCGATGATGCCTTCGTCGCAGCCCGTGCCGAATTTCTCAGGCGTCTTGGACGACGCTTTTGCCTGAGCATAGGCAACTAGATTGGCAAGCCCCGCTCCAAGCCCCGGCAGAAAACCAATCCACAGACCGATAAAGAATGATTTTACAATCAGGAACCAGTATGAGAAAAACTCGCCAAACGGTATGCCGAAACCGGTGACGCTTTTGGTATCGATGTCGGGTGTTTTGGTATCGCCTTTGGCGAAATTCTTCACCAGTGTGGCGACGGCAAACACGCCGAGGATCAGACCTATCTGGTTGACGCCACTATACAAGTTGACGATGTCAAACGTGAAACGTTTCGCGCCGTCGATCGGGGCAATGCCGATCGTGGAGATAATTACGCCAAGCAGCCCGGCGATAAGACCGTTGAATATGTTGCCTTTGGACATCGTCACAACGAGAATGATCGCGCAGGAGCACAGTGAGAAAAACTCCCACGGCCCCATTTTCACCGCATAGCGCGCTAGAATCGGACAAAAGATCATGGAAATGAGAACACTAACAAATGTGCCTATGAACGAGGCGAGAATACCGATGCCAAGCGCGCGGGACGCGCGGCCGTTTTTCGCCATCGGGTAGCCGTCAAAGCATGTCGCTACTGACGCGGGCGTTCCGGGCACGCCGATTAGAACAGCGCTGATAAGACCGCCGGAAATACCGCCAACGTAAACAGAACCCAAAAAGAGAATGCCCGTGACGGGTGTCATCGAAAAAGATACCGGCAGCATCAATGCGATCCCCGTCGTGGCTGAAAGGCCAGGAACGGCCCCGAAAATGATACCAATGACAGTTCCGCCAAAGATGACAAGCAAATTAGAAGGATCGAGAAGCGCTGAAAGAACTGTGAGCAGCATATCCATGACAGATTTCTCCTAATAGACAAGAGCTTCGATCAGTTTACCAAAGGGCAGTGGTACCATAATGATGTACTCAAAGATGAACCACAGCACTGCTGTCACGGCAATCGCAAAGACAGCCAGGACAAGCGGGGTGAGCCTGCTCTTTTCGCTCATGGACAGCACCATCAAAGGCACAGCCGCAAGCGTAGATATAATGTACCCCAGCCAGTGTATCGCAGCTACGTAGCTGATAAGAATGGAGAACATCAGTGCGACACGTTTCCAGCCCTTGCGAGTAAAAAGCGGGACGGCCGGTCTCCGTCCTTCCGTGCCCATCTTGCCGACCGCGCAGAGGATCAGAGCCACAGCCGCGCCGATGGGAAAAGCTTTAGGTCCGATATCGCCCGACTGAGAGAGAAACAGCGACTTGAGCATTAGCGACTGAGCAATCACGAAGCAAGCAAACGTAATCAACCCGATGCTGAACGCAATAGTCTTATTGAATCTCATGCGAAAATCACCTCCTATGAAATGAAACTTGGCAAAAAAGCCGGCGCAAAAGGCGCCGGCTTTTTCAGATTGCGTTACATGCCGGGCGCAAGGATGCCAAGCGAAGCCGCGACATTGCGGTAGCTGTCATATAGGCCTTCAACCATCTTTACGGCATCAACATACGAGGGACAGAGTACCTGCTCCTGATTCATGTCGGCAAGCTGTTTCTGAACCTCAGCGTCGTTGAATACTTCGGCAAATGTCCTGTAAATTTCCTCACAGAGTGAGTCGTCAAGTCTGGCGGTGTAGAGAAAATTACAGTTTTTCACGGTGATATCGGCAAAACCGGCGTCTTTGAGCGTCGGAACGTTTCTCAACGATTCTGGCGTGCTTTCGGGTACGTAAAGCGCGGCAAGCACTTTGACCTCGCCGGCTTCCAGATACTGTTGAGCCAGCGTAACCGCGACCGTAGTCGCTTCGATGATATTGCCCATGATAGCCGTCACGCGTTTTGCGTCGCCAGAGCCAGTTTCGACATAATTCCATTCGACGCCCAGATTCTGTCGGGCATTTTCAGCATAGTAGTGAGAAGCCGAGCCGAGTTGCATGCCAAACAGGAGTTTTCCAGGATTGGCTTTACAGTATGCGACCAGATCCTGCACCGTGTTGAACGGGGAATTCTTCGGAACGATCAGATACTGCGACGTTTTTGCTTCGGTCACGGCAACCGTGCTGAACTTTTCAGTGGGGTTAAGGTCGTGGTTGCCCGCGAAGTAGCTGGTAAACCAGCTCGGCGTGACCCAGCCGATTACGCTGCCATCCTTGCGGGCGTTGGCAACCGTGTTGTAACATACTGCGCCATTGCCTTCGGTCTGGTTGACGACAACAAAGTTGTGCCCCGTTTTCTTGTTTAGCGCTTTGGCAAAGATGCGTGCACACAAGTCAGAGTTGCCACCTGCTGCGAACGGAACGTAAATCTGCACGGTTCGCCCTTTCGGCCACGAAGCCGCCAGAGCCTCGCCAGACACGGCTATCAGAGCCGTCAGCATTACAAACGCGAAAAACTTTTTCATCATGCTCCCCCCTAAGAATGTATGGTTCTGGTACAATTACAGCCTTGAAAACTCTTTACCTTTTTATTACAGGTTGAATGCAAAACGTTATTTTTCCAGAGGCGTCGGAGCCGGAACGAGACGGATGCTTTCAATGTTTTTCAGGCCGACGAACGACGCCATACGGCGGTAGACTTTCGTGTCGCTTGTAGTGCAGATGCTCAGCGTTCCCTGCCCGTTTGGGCGAAGGGCGTTTTCGCGCTTCAAATATGCTTTGACCATTCGAGCCTGCGACGCGGCAGGGTTTATGAAGCGCGTAAACTGCGGATACAGTTTTTTAATGTTGTCGATGATGAGCGGGAAGTGCGTACAGCCGAGAACGAGCGATTCAAGGTGGGGGTGCGCAGCAACGAGGACGCCAAGCGTATCTTTCAGCTCCGCGTTGATGCGTTTCTGATCGAGATCGCCATCTTCGATGATACGCGCCAGCCACGGGCATCCCTTGGAATAGACTTTTGTTTCCGGCAGCCCAGCCCGGATCAGCTGTACATATTGCCCTGTCTTGGCCGTGAACATGGTGGAAAGTACGCCAACTTCGGAAAGTTTAAGTGCGATCACGTCGTCGGCCCCAGCCTGGACGATGCTGAAGATTCTGAAGTCAAAATCCGGCTGGTAGGCGTCGATCAACGTTGAGATAGTGTTGCACGCCACGGCGACAACTTTAACACTCTGATCTCTGAGAAAGGAAAGGCTCTGGCGCGTCAGATGGAGAATCTCTTCCCTGCTGCGGTTGCCGTAGGGCTGGTATTTGCCTTCGCCAAGATAGATGATGTCTTCGCACGGCAAAATTTTTTGCAGTTCCCTGACGACGGTATAGCCGCCCAGTCCGGCGTCCATTACGCCGATAGGAGATAACGCGTTTAGCATGAAAACACTCCCTCCATATACGAAAATGGATGTGGAATACTTTGACCGGCTCGATTTTTAAGTACGAAACCGATATAGGCATTATATATTAATGAAATTTATTTGTAAAGAACGAAAGAATTATGCTGTTATAATGGTGATATATAAATAAGATTTCACAATTTCTGTCCGATAAAGATCAATTTGCAAGAATTATAATAAAATAATATTAGCTATTATTATTTTTTGACCTATTATGGAAGTAGACTGGACATCAGAGGGTAAGACGTAATATTATTTTAATAGCATGATTAAAGTTAAGTATCACAGTCTATGACGTGTTTAAAATATACTGAGCAATATCCAAATATACGACCTTCTAAGGACAACAAGCAGAAATTGAACAAACGCGCAAGAAGAGCCAGCACAAGAGAATCGAATGGAAACTGAAAGTTCTTGGTTGTGCATCGAAGGGGAAACCTAAAAGAAATCAGCAAAAGTACGAAATACAATTACAAAATATTTCTTCATACCATCAGAACAGCCACATGAGTGTGAACATTTCAGCAAATGATACTATTTCTCAATTAAAATGCTGAACACAAGGGCTTTGTGAATCTCCTTCGCAACGCCCTTGTGTTCAGCATTTTAATTAAAAAGTAGTATAATCATCGATACTTTTGAACTTCAGCACACCAGGCTTCTGTCACACTATGACATGCATCAAGCCCAGGCCGGAACGTTCCGACCTGAGCTTGATGCAACTTGTGGCGGTGAAAAGTCTTATTCGATCGCGGCAACGGCGTAATCCTGGTCCTCGACGGCTTTTTTCAACACGGCGTCGGGGACGTCTTTGCTCAGCGTGACGACGGCGGTGCCTTTTTCGTGGCTGACTTCGGCGGAGGCGACGCCTTCCACGGCTTCCAGGGCTTTTTTGACGCGGGCTTCGCAGTGGCCGCACATCATGCCTTCAACGTTCAGTGTCTTGGTCATTGTTCCGTTCTCCTTTTCCGATTCAATCTGTCCAGCCCCACGGGCCGGATCTTTTTATCCTTTTTCGCGCTGCGCAGGTCGAAGAAGTTCAACCGCAGCGCGTTGGATACGACGCAGAAGCTCGACAGGCTCATGGCCGCGGCGCCGAACATGGGGCTCATCTTCCAGCCCAGCAGGGAGATCCAGGCGCCGGCCGCCAGCGGAATGCCGACGACGTTGTAGAAGAAGGCCCAGAACAGGTTCTCGTGGATGTTGCGCAGCGTGGCGCGGCTGAGGCGCACGGCAGCGGGAACGTCGCTGAGGCGGCTGTTCATGAGCACGACATCGGCGGCGTCGATGGCGACGTCGGTGCCGGCGCCGATGGCGATGCCGGTGTCGGCGCGGGTGAGGGCGGGGGCGTCGTTGATGCCGTCGCCGACCATGGCGGTTCTGCCGCGCTTCTGCAGCTCGCGGATCACGGCTTCCTTGCCGTCGGGCAGTACGCCGGCCACGACCTGATCGACGCCGGCCTGCGCGCCGATGGCGCGGGCGGTGCGTTCGTTGTCGCCGGTGAGCATGACGACGCGGATGCCCATGTCCTGAAGTTCCTTCACGGCCTGCGGGCTGTCTTCCTTGATGGTGTCGGCCACGGCGATGACGCCCATGAACTTTCCGCCGCGCGTGAAAAGCAGCGGCGTCTTGCCCTGTTCCGCCAGCGCTTCGGCCTTGGCGTTCATGTCCTTGGGCACGGCGGCGCGGCCGGCGACGAACTTGAGGCTGCCTCCGAGCAGTTCTTCCCCGTTCTGCGCGGCGGTCAGGCCGTTGCCGGGCAGGGCGCGGAAACCGCTCACTTCCGCCGCGGCCAGGCCTTCGTCGCGGCTTTTCTGCATCACGGCGCGGGCCAGCGGGTGCTCGCTCTTGCTTTCCAGCGCGCAGGCCAGCTCGAGCAGTTCCCGTTCACTCACGCCATCGGCGGGCAAAAGGTCGGTCACTTTCGGCTCGCCGCTGGTGATGGTGCCGGTCTTGTCGAGGGCGACGATCTGCACGCGGCCGGCAGCCTCGAGCGAGGCGGCGGTCTTGAAGAGGATGCCGTGACGCGCGCCCATGCCGTTGCCGACCATGATCGCCACGGGCGTGGCCAGGCCCAGCGCGCAGGGACAGGAGATGACCAGCACGGAAATGCCGCGGGCGAGCGCGAAGCCGAACTCTTCGCCCAGCAGCCACCACACAGCGGTGGTCGCAAGGGCGACGGCGATCACGGCGGGGACGAAGACGCCCGACACCTTGTCGGCGACTTTGGCAATCGGGGCTTTGGTGGCCGCGGCGTCGCTGACCATGCGGATGATCTGCGACAGCGTGGTGTCCTCGCCGACGCGGGTAGCGCGGCAGCGGAGGTAGCCGGACTGGTTGACCGTGGCGGCGCTGACTTTGTCGCCGGGGGCCTTGTCGACTGGAACGCTCTCACCGGTCAGCGCCGCTTCGTTGACGGCGGAATGGCCGTCGAGGATCACGCCGTCGACGGGCACGTTCTCGCCGGGATGGACGGCAAACTCGTCGCCGACCTGCACGCGGTCGATGGGGACAACGGTCTCGGCGCCGTCTCGAAGCAGCGTGGCGGTTTGAGGCGCCAGTTTCATCAGCCCTTTGAGGGCGTCGGTGGTGCGCCCTTTGGAGCGGGCCTCGAGCATTTTGCCGACGGTGATCAGCGTCAGGATCATGGCCGCCGACTCGAAGTAGAACTCGTGCAGATAATGCGCCGCCGCGGCCGCGTCGCCCCGCGCCTGCGCGCCGGTCATCAGGAACAGGGCCGCGACGCTGTAAGCGAACGACGCTGCCGAGCCAAGCGCCACCAGCGTGTCCATGTTGGGCGCGCCGTGCATCAGCCCTTTGAAGCCGCTCGTGAAAAACTTTTTGTTGATCAGTATGACGACGGCTGCCAGGATCATCTGCGCCAGCCCCGCGGCGACGGGATTGCCGTCGAAGAACCGCGGCAGCGGCCAGCCCCACATCGAATGTCCCATGGAAAGGTACATCAGCGCCCCCAGGAAGCCCAGCGACGCGAAAAGGCGGCGTTTGAGCGCCGGCGTTTCGCGGTCCTTCAGCGCCTCCTCGTCTTCGGCCAGCTTCGCCGCGGCGGAGGGCTTTGTCCCCGCGCCCTTGAGCGAGGCGCCGTAGCCCGCCTGTTCCACGGCTTTGACGATCGCCGCTTCGGACGCCGTTCCCTCCACGCCCATGGAATTGGTCAGCAGGCTGACGGAAACGGCGCTGACGCCGGGGACCTTCGACACGGCCTTTTCCACGCGGGCGCTGCAGGCCGCGCAGCTCATGCCCGTAACGTTGTATTGCTCCATCGCGAAAACCTCTTTTCCTGCAAAAAAATCGCCGTCACTTCATCAGCTTCTGCAGCGTCGCCAGCAGCTCGTCGATCGTTCCCTCCCGCCCTGCCCGGATGTCGTCGAGCACACAGGAACGGATGTGGTTCGCCAGCAGCTCGCGGTTGAAGGCGTTCATCGCCGCCGTGACGGCCGAACACTGGATCAGGATCTCCGGACAATAGGCGCTCTTTTCCACCATGCCCTTGATGCCGCGGATCTGTCCCTCGATGCGGCTGAGGCGGTTGATCAGCTTGCGGTACTCTTCGGGCGAGCGCTCCTTGGTACGCTGAACGCGCGCGCAGCATTTTTCGTCCATGTATTCTTTCCCCCCGACTCGTTATGAGTGCATAATATACCCCTATTAGGTATTTGTCAAGCAAGCGAAAAACACGTCGCGAAGCGGCGGAGATTCGTCACTTTCCGCTTCCCGGTTCTCCCGCCAGCGGGATCACGGCGATGGCGTTGAAGGGGCTGCCGTCGAGCAACAGCGTGGAGGTGGCGAGATAAACGAAACAGTCGGTCTCGCCGTCGTAAAAGCGCACAACCTTCATCTTTCGGAAAATGGCCGAGCGGGATTTGAACACCTGCGTCTCTTTTTTCTGGCGTTTATCGGGAACGATGGGCTCGCGCCCGGTCCGCACGATCGACAGCGAGAACCGCGCCGGATCCTCGGCCAGCCCCAGAGCGCCGGAGACACCGCCGGCCTTGGCGTAGGAGACATAGCACACGATCGAGGGGAAATCGGGATCGCGGAACGCTTCGACGACGACTTTGTGATTGGGCCCCACCAGTTTGAAAGCCGTGTCCACTTCGCCGACTTCCCAGCGCTCTTTCGGCGCGCCTCTTCCCGGCAGGGCGAAAGCCAGGCACAGGATGACAGCGACGATCATTTTCTTTTTCATTTTCGGCCACCTCCGATTCGAATGAAACGTGCCGGAGAACTCTTCGCGAGAGAGTTCTCCGGCACTTATTCTACACGACGTTATTTCTTTTCGGGAGCCGGAGCTTTTTTCCAGCTGCCGTCGAGCTGCCCTTTCTCGCGAAGCATCTTCACCGCTTCGCCGGCGCTCTCGTAGACGGCCCCCACGCCCTTGGAATCGGCGGCGTAGTCCATGGCGGCTTCTTTGCGGATGCCCAGCGAGCCGGCCTCGGCCACGGAATCGATGTTGGCGCCCATGAAGATGAACTGCCAGCCGTACTTTTCCTGCGCGTCGGAGACGAGCTTCCTGACGGCGGCGCGGCTGAACTCGCGGCTGGAGTTTTCCAGCCCGTCGGTCATGATCATGAAGATCACCAGCTCCGACTTGGGGCAGGTCCCGTTTTTCTTGAAGTCGCCGTCCACCTGCAGGACCGTGCGCCCCACCGCGTCGAGCAGCGCCGTGCTGCCGCGGGCGAAGTACTCCTTCTCGGTGAGCGCCGCCACGTCCTTGATCGGCTTGTCGCTGTAAAGAATCTCGTACTGGTGGTCGAACAGCACCGTGGTGACCATGGCCGAAGCGGCTTCCTGACGCTGCTTGTCGATGAAGCTGTTGTAGCCGCCGATGGTGTCGCCGGTGAGGTGCTGCATCGAACCGGAACGGTCGAGGATGCAGACGAGGTGCACCTTGTCCTTGTCAAGCGGCGGACATTTGTCGGTGTGATCGTGGGACAGTTCGGGCAGCTTCCCGTCGCGCGGCAGGACCCCGTCCGACCGCTGCTGAACCTGCTGGGGCATGGGCGGCACGGCGGCAAGGGCGGCCGCGGCCGTCAGGACGGAACACAGGGAAAGACACAGAGCACAGAGTTTTTTCATGGATCAATCTCTCCTTTTGGATCGTTTCATTTTCTCCGGATCGGGGCGCGGAACCTCAATCTGAACCGATCATAAAGCCGACTTTATCGAAACGCATCACCCGTTGGGGTGAACTTCCGCCCACAGAGCTTCGGCGCCGAGCAGCGGCGCGTCCTCGCCGAGGCGCGCCAGCCGCATCTCCGGCCCGGGGCGGTACACGGGCGACAGCAGCGGCTGCATGTAGTCGCGCAGATCGTCAAGCAGCCCGTCGAGACGCGACAGGCCGCCGCCGACGACGATCGCCTCGGGGTCGAGCAGATGGGTCAGCGTCGTAAAGGCGCAGGCCAGCGCGCGCAGTCCCTCGGCGAAAGGACGGGCCAGCCAGGCGTTCTCGCGCTGTTCCCAGAGTTTTTTCATGTCGCGGCCGTAGCCGTATTTCTCGCCGGCGCGTTCCAGAACGTCGGCGGAAAAGAAGCTTTCCACGTGCCCGCGTCCGCCGCAGCCGCAGCCGCGGTCCTCCAGCAGCGGAAAGTGACCGATCTCGCCGGTGCGGCCGCGCCGGCCGCGCACGAGCCGGCCGCCGACGATCACGGCACCGCCCACGCCGGTGCCCAGCGCGCAGAAGACGAAGTCTTTCAGTCCCCGCGCCGCGCCGCCGCGCATCTCGCCCAGCGCCGCGCAGTCGCAGTCGTTGGCGAGGGACGTTTCGCGCCCGGTCAGTTCGCCAAGGGCATAGTCCGTCAGCCCATCCCAGCCGTTCAGGTTCGGGCAGCAACCGATGCTCCGGCCGTCGAGCACCATGCCCGGCACGCCCATGACCAGCGGCGCGTCACCGGCCCCCAGCTCCGCCAGCAGCGCCGCCAGCGCCGCGCAGACGGCTGCCGGCGTGCGCTGCGGCGGCGTCGGCACGGTCTTTTTGCGCAACACGCGCCCGCTTTCGACCAACCCGGCCGTCAGCGTGTGACCGCCAAGATCCGCCGCGGCGATCATGGCCGCGCGCTCCCCACTTCGGCCCAGCGCGTCGAGAACTGGGCGATCAGCTCGCCGCCGTCGCTTCGGATCTCGTGACGGAAGTCCAGGCCGTCCTGCTGCGTCGTCACCGTCAGGTCCATGCCGTAGACGGCTTCATGCTTGTAGAGAATGTCGGCCCCGACGAGACCGCAGCTCATGTAGACCTCGCGCGGCACGGCCTCGGCAGCCCAGCTCAGGTAATAGGCGTTGTTGACGTGGCCGTTTGCGTCCAGCTCGCCGAGGCGCACGTGCAGCCGCACGGACCGATCGGCGCGCTCCAGCCTTTTCGGCGCCACGAAGACCGGTTCGAACGGCGTCTCCTCGGCCTTTTCCATGAACACCCTCGGCAGATGGCGGCTCAACCGCACGGGACGCCGCGAGGCCAGATCGACGAAGATCCACATGCTGTCGGCGAGCCCGGTCTGCTTTCCCCGCCCGTCGAGCAGCCGGAAGCGGCGCACCGAATAGAGATCGCGCAGCGGCATGTGCCCCGTGTTGATCGCGCCCGCATCGCCGCTCATCAGCGGCCGGTCGAGGCGGATCGAATACTGGTGCAGCATCCAGGCACAGCCGCAACGCCAGTAGTCGGGCGGCGGATCCATGGCGTCGACGGCGCCGTCCGCCGCGTCCTGAAACATGTTCAGCAGGTGAAACGGTTTCAGCGCGCTGCAGGGCGTCACCTCCGACCGGGGGACCGAAAATTTTTTCGTGAACATCAGGGCCATGGGCTATCTTCCTCTCTCTGGGGCGATTCTAAATAAGCGGCGGCAAACGGACATTGTCCTTTCCGACAATTTTACCACGCCGCGATCCCGGCGCGCCCGCCGCGCCGGTTCCAAAGACGGATGCCGAGCAGATTCCGACGACAGCGCGTCCCCCGATGGCTCAACCGTCATCGGGGGACGCGCAAAATGTTCCACGTGGAACATCATCGTTCGTTCGTCAGATTCAGTTTCCTGCATCTCTACGGTCCGCCTGGGGGGCCGCGCATTTCAATCCTGCGTTTCGCCGCCGGCGGAAACGTAGTCATCGACGCGGCCGGACACGGCGAAGAAGGCCGCCGCGACCAGCGCCGCTCCGACTGCCAGCGACAGCCAGTGATTCAGGCCGAGGGCAATGCAGAGATAGCCTGCCGCCGCCCCCACGCCCGCCAGAAGCGCGTAAGGAAGCTGCGTCTTGACGTGGTCGATGTGATCGGCGCCGCAGAACATGGACGACATGATCGTCGTATCGCTGATGGGACTGCAGTGATCTCCGAAGACGGCGCCGGCGAACACGGCGCCGACGGTGGGCAGCATGTAGGTCGTCACGTCGATGCCGGCCGCGGCCGAAACTTTGGCCAGCAGCGGCACGACGATAGGCATCAGGATTCCCATCGTGCCGTAGGACGTGCCCGTGCAGAAGGAGATGACCATGCCCGTCAGGAAGGTCAGCAGCGGGATCCAAGCGGGCGAGAGAAAGTCCTTCGTGACCGAGACGAGATATGCCGCCGTGCCGACGGATTTGATCGAAGCGCTGATGCCCCAGGCGTAGATGAGGATCATCGAACCGACGAAGACCGCCTGGCCGCCCTTGAGAAAGCCGCGGAACAGGCGGCTCAGGCTGGCCGCGCGCTGAAGACGGAACAGCGCCAGCGTCATCACCGCCGCGGCGTAAGAACCGTAGATCAGCGCCAGCGAGCTGTCGGAGTTGGCCATGGCTTCGCTCAGCCCCACTTTTGGGAAACCTCCCGTGACCAGCAGCATGCCGACGATGAAAACCACGAGAAACACGACCGGCAGCACGAAGTTGACGACGCGGTCGGGCACGTTTTCGGCCGGTTCGAGGTCGGGATCGCCGGCCGCACTCGTCAACGGCATGGCGCCGTCGCGAAGGACTTTGCCGGAGCTGCGGGCGCGGCGCTCGGCGGCCAGCATCGGCCCAAAATCGCGGCTGCTCAGGACCACCAGCGTCACCAGCAGAAGAGCGATCAGATTGTAGAACACGAACGGGATAGACTGAAGATACGTGTTGTAAGCGCTGCCCTGAATGCCGAGCTCGCCGTACTGTTTGCCGATCTGGCCGACCATATAGGCCACCCAGGACGAGACGCCGGCGATGGCCGCCACCGGAGCGGCCGTGCTGTCCACGAGGTAGGACAGCTTTTCTTTCGACACCCGGTAGCTGTCGGAAATAGGACGCATCGTCGTGCCGACCACGGCGGCGGTCACATAGTCCTCAAAAAAAATCACGATCCCGGCCAGCTCGGTGAAAAGCATGGCGCTGCGGCTGCTTCTGATCCTGCGCGACAGGGCGTTGACGGCGGCTCGCACGCCGCCGCCCGCCTGCATGACGCCGACCATGCCGCTCATGACGATGCACGTCATGAAGATGCGGGCGCCCCACGGATCACCGAGCGAGTTCCAGATGTTCTCGATGGCCGCGCCAAAACCGTAAATCGGATTCCAGTCGCTGATCATGGTGCCGGCGATCCAGCTGCCGACGAACAGCGAGGGAATGACCTCGTGCGTGGTCAGACAGAGCACGATGGCGACCACGGGCGGCAGCAGCGACAGAACCCCGAATTGAGGCGAGGCCGCTTCGTCGGCGGCAAACGCCGTTCCGCAAAGCGCCGCAAAGAGAGCGGCCGCGACGAAAAGTACACAAGAAATTCGACGGTGAGACATCACAAAGACCTCCTCGAAAATCGAAATCGGCTCATACCGTTTTATCGGATCCAGCGGCGGCGTTCCGCCGCGAATTCCCCGCTCACTCCAGCTGACCGCACAGCAGCTCGTCGAACGTCTGGCGGCGCACCGCCACGCGGGCCTGTCCGTCGCGGACGAAGATCACGGCGGGGCGCAGGGCGCAGTTATAGGTGCTGAACATGGAATAATTGTAGGCGCCCGTCAGCGGCACGGCCAGCAGGTCTCCGCGGCGCAGTTCCGGCACCGGCGTGTCGAGCGTCAACACGTCGCCCGTCTCGCAGCACGGCCCGGCGATCGCGGCGCGGCGGCCCGCGGGGCGATCCGTGTCGTTGGCCAGGCGCACTCCGTACTCCGCCTGGTAAAGCTGCGGGCGCGGATTGTCCGTCATGCCGCCGTCCACCGCCACGTAGGTGCGCACGCCGGGGATCTCCTTGACGCCCTGCACCGTGTAGAGCGTAATTCCCGCTTCACCCGCCACCCATCTCCCGGGTTCGAAAGCGACTTCGGGACGGGGCAGCCCCAGTTCGGCGCAGCGCGCGTCGACGCGGTCGAGGATGGCGGCGACAAAACGTTCCGCCGGCGCCCCGGCCGCGCCGGGACGCTCGGGAATGCCGAAGCCGCCGCCGAGGTCGAGCTCGCGCGCCGCAAAGCCCGTCGCCTCGCGCAGGCTGCGCATGATCTCCGTCATGCGGTCCGCCGTCAGCAGGTAGGTCTCGACGTCGCGGATCTGGCTGCCGACGTGGACGTGCAGCCCCGCCAGGTCGAGCCCCGGCGCGCCGAGGGCGAAGCGCACGGCGCGTTCCAGATGCGCCAGAGGCACGCCGAACTTGCAGTCCTTCTGCGCCGTCTGGATGAAACGGTGCGTATGCGCCTCGATGCCGGGGCTGAGGCGGAGCAGGATCTTCTGCCGGAGGCCGCGTTTCGCGCAGAGGCTCGCCAGCAATGCCAGCTCGTCCTCGCTGTCAACCGCCACCGTGCCGACGCGCTTTTCCAGCCCGGCGGCGAGGAACGCCTCCGTCTTGGCGTTGCCGTGCAGCGTCACGCGCTCCATCGGGAAGCCCGCCGCGCAGGCGACGTGGAACTCGCCCAACGACACCGTGTCGAGGCACAGCCCCTCTTCGTCGACCAGACGCGCCATGGCGACGTTCAAAAAAGCTTTGCCGGCGTAGCAGACGCGCGCGTTCCGTCCCGCCACCGCGGCGCGCAGCCTTCTGCAACGGTCGCGCAGCATCGCTTCGTCCATCACGTACAGCGGCGTGCCGTATTGTTTTGCCAGCGTCACTGTGTCGCAGCCACCCCAGATCAGATGATTCATTGCCATCCCATCCCTTCGGAAAAGTTCACAAAAAAGCGCGTCCCCGTGTATTCTTCGCAAATACACAGGGACGCGCTTCACATTTTCGGCACGCGGTACCACCCTGCTTGAACGCAGCCGTCCCGCCGGGAGGACCGTGACAGCGCGGGAAGCAAAAAGACTCGCCCCCACGCTGTAGGGACGAGTCTGAGATCAGTCTCGCGGTACCACCCTGCTTGGACGCATCGCTGCATCCCGCTCGGACCCGATCACGAGGGTCAATCCGGGAAATTTACTCCGGCGCCAGGCGCGCTTTTTCAATTCCAGCTCCCCGGGCCTTGCCCGTCAGATTCTTTCACGCGGAAATTCTTCCAGCCTGTGGAATCTCCTCTCTGGCGCCGTGAAAATGACGAATCGACGGGATCCGGTTCATCGCCTTTATCCATATTCATCTGTTGGTGAAAATTATAACCGTAGTTTCCCGTCTGTCAAGAGCGGAATTGAAATAAATTTTCACTGTTACGGCAATTCCGACAACCATTCCTCGCGAGCTCCTTTTTCCCCCGCGGGCTTCGGAGAGATCGCCGTCGCTTCAGTCCGATGCTGGAAAAAAGGCGGTATTTGTGGTATTTTATTATAAGCAGTGGGGCCTTTATTCCCGGCCGCACCATTCTTCCCGAACAATCTGCATAAAATCCATTCTCAAGAGGCAGGAGGGACTGATTCACATGACAGCACGCATCATCACCATTGGTCGCGAGTACGGCAGCGGCGGACGCAGCATCGGCGAACAAGCTGCCAAAATGCTGGGATACGGATTCTACGACAAGGTCCTGATCGACCTCGCCGCCAAGAAGAGTGGTTTTGCCATCGATTACATCAGAAACACCGAAGAGCAGGTCACGCCCAATTATCTGTTCAACCTGGCCGCTAACGGCTATTACGCTAATTCGATGTTCATCAACGACGGGCTGCCCGCTTCGGACAATCTCTTTATCCTGCAGAGCAAGATCATCCGCGAGCTGGCCGAGAAAGGCCCCTGCGTCATCGTCGGGCGCTGCGCCGATTACATTCTGCGCGACCGCACCGACTGCCTGAACGTGTTCATCCACGCGCCGCTGGCCGACCGCGTCGCCCGCGCCGTCGGCGAATACGGCCTGCCCGCGGAGGGCGCCGAGAAAACCGTGCAGCGCAACGACAAGATCCGTTCCAAACACTACCAGTATTACGCCGGCAGCAAGTGGGGCCATATCCACCGTTACCACCTTACGCTCAACAGCAGCGCCTTCGGCTGCGAAGCCGCCGCGGCCCTGATCGTCGAGACCGCACGGAAGTTCGGCTAAAGGTGACTCGATCGCGACGCCCATTGTCAAGGAGCCACAAAAAACGGAGCCTGAAAAAGCAGGTTCCGTTTTTTCGTTTTCCGGCGCGCCCAGAGCACCGGCGTTCATTCTCGCTTTCGTTGAAAAGGGCGCGGGATATTCGCTGCTCCCGGCCGCGTGCATCAGCGCCGTGACGGTCGTGACCGTTCACTCTGGCGCCGTTTTTAATCAGGGCGTTGATGACGCAAATATGCGGATTGAATTGGACGGCACTCATCAACACGGTCAGACCGTTTTCGTCGCGCTCGTTCGCGAAACGATTTGAATCGGATGTTCCCGAGTGTTCCACGTGGAACATTTGGCTTGAAATGACGAATGACGCTTCTTTGCAAACTATCGACCGAAAATGAGTCGCCGTCTTTCGGCAACAGACGAACCGCCGCGGAGGATCCTTTTGCGTCCCCGCGGCGGCTCGTTTTTACAAAATGTCGATGTACTCGCCGGCCAGAGCCTTGTTCATGCTGCGCACGGCGCAGAATTTGCCGCACATGCTGCAGGTTTCGCTGTGGTCGTCCTCGGGCGCGCGGCTTGCGCGGATGGCTTTGGCGGTTTCCGGATCGACGGCTTCCAGCCACTGCGCGTCCCAGTCCAGTTTGCGGCGCGCCGCGGCCATGCGGTCGTCCTGCTCGCGCGCGCCGGGAATGCCCTTGGCGATGTCGGCGGCGTGGGCGGCGATGCGGCTGGCGATGATGCCCTGTTTGACGTCGTCCACGTTGGGCAGGGCCAGATGTTCGGCGGGCGTGACGTAGCACAGGAAGGCCGCGCCGTTGGCCGCCGCCACCGCGCCGCCGATGGCGGCGGTGATGTGGTCGTAGCCGGGAGCGATGTCGGTAACGAGGGGGCCGAGCACGTAGAACGGCGCGCCCCGGCAGATAGTCTGCTGCACTTTCATGTTGGCGGCGATCTGGTCCAGCGGCACGTGCCCCGGGCCTTCGACCATGACCTGAACGTCCTTGTCCCAGGCGCGGCGGGTCAATTCGCCGAGGCGGACGAGCTCCTCGATCTGACAGACGTCGGTGGCGTCGGCAAGACAGCCGGGGCGGCAGGCGTCGCCGAGGCTGATGGTGACGTCGTGCTCGCGGCAGATGTCGAGGATCTCGTCGAAATGGGAATAAAACGGGTTTTCCTCGCCGGTCATGCACATCCAGGCGAAGACAAGGCTGCCGCCGCGGCTGACGATGTTCATCGCCCGTCCGCAGCTTCTGATCTGCTCGATGGTCTTGCGCGTGATGCCGCAGTGGAGCGTGACGAAATCAACGCCGTCTTCCGCGTGCAGGCGCACCACGTCGACGAAATCCTGAGCGCTGAGCGTGGAAAGGTCGCGCCGGTAATGGATGACCGCGTCGTACACGGGCACGGTGCCGATCATGGCGGGGCACTCGCCGCACAGCTTGCGGCGGAAAGGCCGCGTGTCGCCGTGGCTGGACAGGTCCATGATCGCCTCCGCGCCCAGAGCGACGGCGCTCATCACCTTTTGCATTTCCACGTCGTAGTCCGTGCAGTCGCGGCTGACGCCGAGATTGACGTTGATCTTGGTCTTGAGCATGCTGCCGATGCCGTTGGGATCGAGGCCCCGATGCCCGTGGTTGGCGGGGATCACGGCTGTGCCCTCGGCCATCCAGCCCATCAGTTCCTCGACGCCGCAGCGTTCTTTCTTCGCGACGATCTCCATTTCCGGCGTGACGACGCCGCGTCGCGCCGCTTCCATCTGCGTGTGGTAGTTTCGTTCCATGTGGCGGACTCCCTTCCTGCTTTCGCTGTGGATAGCGAAAATTCCTGTGGAACCGGCGTTTTCCTCCAGCACAAAAAATGGAGCGGACTCCCCGTGCGGAGCCCGCTCCATACATTTTTCTGCGTCTTCCTCCGCGGGCATTATCCCAACAGGTTCACGGGTCGGAACGCCAGTTCCCTCTCAGCCTGCGTGACGCAAGCTCCCCGGTTCGCTTTTCGTTTGATGCAGGAACAGTCTAGCAGGCCGCGGCCGATTTGACAAGCGCGCCGCGGCGGCAAAAGGCGCAAAACTTCTATTTCTTCCCGCGGCTTTTGCCGTAATCAAGCGCCAGCGCCGACAGCAGCTTCACGCCCAGCGGCACGACGGCGTCGTCGACGCGGAACTCGGCGCTGTGATGCGGCGCGTCGGTGCCCATGCCGAGGTTGAAGTACGCGGCCGGGATTTTTTCGCCGTAGTAGCTGAAATCCTCGGATCCCATGGCAAACTCGCGTTCCACAAGGCGATCCTCAAGCCCTTCAGCTTTCGCCACGTCCAGGATCCAGTCGGTGACGTCGGGATTGTTGACGGTGACCGGGTAGACTTTCTCGTACTTCAGCTCGGCCGTGCAGTTCCACGCCGCGGCGATGCCGTCGACGATGCGGCGGAAGCGTTCGGGCATGGCTTCGCGCGTTTCCATGTCGGAGCAGCGCACGGTGCCGCACATCGTGCAGGTATCGGGAATGACGTTGCGGGCCTCGCCCGCTTTGATGGCGCCGATGCCGACCACGACCGGTTCGAGGGCGCTCACTTCCTGCGGCGCGATGGCCGTCAGCGCCGGCACCAGGGCCGCGGCGCAGAGCATCGGATTGACGGCGCGGTGGGGGCTGGCGCCGTGACCGCCCTTGCCGTGGATGACGATGTCCCAGATGTCGGCGGAGGCCATCATCGGCCCCTTCTTCCAGCCGATTTTGCCGGCCGGCATCTGACTCTGCACGTGCTCGCCGATGATCGCGTCGACGCCTTCGAGCGCGCCGTCGGCGATCACCGCCGGCGCGCCGGAGCCGGGGCCGGCTTCCTCGGCGGGCTGAAACAGGAACCTCACCGCGCCGCACAGTTCGTCCCGGTGCTCCTGCACCACCTGAACGACGCCGGCGAGGATGGCCGCGTGGGCGTCGTGCCCGCAGGCGTGCATGACGCCCGCGCATTCGGAGGCGACGTCGTGGGACGGATCCTCGGCGACGGGCAGCGCGTCGATGTCGGCGCGGATCATCAGCGTCGGGCCGGGCTTGGCCCCCTTGATCTCGGCGACGAGGCCGCACTGAGTGCCCTTGAATCCTTTTTTGACCACGGAAACACCGAGTTCCGCCATTCGGGCGGCGATTTTTTTCGTCGTCTCCACCTCGCGCCAGGAAAGTTCCGGGTGACGGTGAAGCTCGCGGCGCAAGGCCACGGCCGCTTCGGAAGCGCGTGCGACGCTGTCCTGCCTGTCTGCCATGTGAAAAGACCCCTTTCGAATCGTTTGAATTATCGGCCCCGCGCCGCGGAGCCGCTTTCAGCCGCAAAAAACTAGAAAAACTTGACGAGGAACGCCGCTAGGAACACGGAGGCGATCGTGACCGTAGTGAACCCGGCGATGAGCATCTTGGGAAGCACGTGCGAGAGCACGAACTCCCGCTCTTCGTCGCTGCCGCTCAGTTGAGCGGCGACTTCCTCGGAGATGATCAGCGTGCCGGGAAAGCCGATCATGCACGTGGCGCTCAGCGCCGCGGAAAGGCACCAGCTGTACTTGAATATTTTACTCAAAAAGATGGAAGCGATAAAGATGCCGGCGACCGTGGCGCCGAAAACGATGAACAGCGGCCCGAGCAGATCGAGGATCATGCGCGGCGTGGCCTTGGCCAGCCTGATGTAAATGGGGATCATGATCGCGAACATGACCATGCCGTTCGCGTTGCCCAGCGTCATGATGTTCGTCTCGATGAAGCCCAGCTCGTGAAAGACGATGCCGAAAAGCAGCGCCATCACAAAGGGATGCACGGCGTTGCCCAGCAGAGACGCGGCCTTGAAGCTGAGCCAGGCGACGGCGAAAGCCTTGGCGATGTAAACGTAGCTGGTCTGCCAGCGCTGAGGCATCGGCGGGATCACTTTCTCCCACTTGGACGTGCCGGTCTGCCCCGCCGTCAGCGCGCGCTCGCCGGCGGCGAAACGGGCTTTGAGCTTTCTGCCCTCGTGCAGCAGACAGTTGGAAGCGATAGGAATGCCGAAGAAACCCTGCACCGTCAGCAGCATCGTCACGAACACGCCGATCGCCGTCAGCCCTTTGGCGTCGGCCGCCTCGGTCATGATCAGCCCGGCCACGACGCCGCCCGATACCGGGCCGGTCGCCGCCACGGCGTAGTTCCAGCTGATGAAGGGCGACGCGATCAGCAGGATCGCGCCGGCGCCGGCGCACATGCCGAGGAACGACACCGCCACCGTCCTCCACTCCTCGCGCAGTTTGCGGGCATCCATCATGCTGCCCATCTGCACCATCAGCAGGGCGATGAACGACGTGGCCAGCGGCACCATCTTGCTGTCCTCGAAAAGAGTCGTCGGCACCCCGCTCCAGAACAAAGCCAGGAAAATCACCGAGCAGATGAACATCATGCTCACGCGGGCACGGGTCTTCATCGCCAGAAGGTTCGCCGCGGCGTAAACGAGAGCGATGATCGTCAACGCGCTTAACTGATCCATAAATACCCCACCTTTCGGAAATTGGCAACGAAAAATTTTTCAAGCGCTCTTTTTACGTAAGACGCCTCTCCGGAAAAGACGTCTCGGTAAAAACGGGAGAATAAAAAAAGACCGGCCCCCGCATGGGGACCGGTCCTTGATCTTTGCGCCACGACGCGTTAAACGTCGGACCTCAAGGAGATTCCCACGCAATGGACGCCGTAATAGAAGCTAAAGTAGAACTGCTGCGAGCTCATTCTTTTCATGGCGTAGGAACGCTCCTTTCTTTCTCGGTTATCGCCGCGCATTGCGACGAAAATATTTTTACACCCGGACACTAAAAAGTCAATACCTGAACAAGGCAAAGCTTCCCGCATTTTTACTTTTTTCTCCCGCGACGTAGCAGTGCTCCGTTTCGACCCGGCCGATGAACCCGCCGCGGGTCTTCTCGTCGTACCGGGCCAGCGTCGCTGCCGTCACCGCGCCGCCGTCGGCCTTTTCCGCCGCCATGGGCGGCATCACCAGACGGTTTTTCAGCGTCACGTTTTTGATCGTCACAGGTTCCTGCAAAAGTCGCATCGATATCGCTCCTTTCAGCACCGATTTTATGAAGAAAAACAGCTCGAACTTCATTATGGGGCAGCCGGCCCCGATTTCAAGACCGCAATGAAACGACAAAAAACGGCGCCCGAATCGCTTCGGACGCCGTACACTCGTCTGGTGGAGGTAACCCATCCCTATGTGCTCCCTAGACCAAATAGTTATCTGTCGGTCTAGTATCTCAGGCGGATCAGGGCAGCCTTGCCTGCAACTGCTTGATGGGAATCTTTAGCGGGAGCCGAGGGAGGCTCGATACGAGTTTATTTTGCGCACGTCAACGTTTAATCGATTCGTCAAAATTGTATCTATGCGCTAGGGAGCATCGGGAACTATTTTCGATCATACTACTTTCCTGGACTTGCGAGGCGCTTTGAACTCCTCTTTGACTTGCGCAAGGTCTCTTACGACTGTCATAGGTATGATTCCGTCGGCTTGCTTATCAGGCAGGGCGAATTTGTATGTTATCTCGATCCTGTCATGATAGACTGCAACGCTTTCGACATAGTACGATATTATCTGGCGCAGTTTCTTGAGATTTTTCCTTTCCTTCACTTCCTTCCCGTGTTCTTTCATGCCTTCGAGCTGTCGTTGCGATAGAATCAGCAATCTTGCCTCTTTATTGAGCTTATCGATCTGATCTGCGATTTGACGGCGTTTTTCTTCCAATAGCTTTATCTCATCGCTTACTGTTCCGATTGTTATTCCGCTCTGCGAGACGAGTTCGACGATCTTCTGGATCTTATGCTTGATCTCTTCTCCTTCCGATATCAGTCTTTCTTTCTCTTCGACGATTGTTGCCTGTCTTCTCTGTCTGTACAGGATAAGGCTGACGCGTAATTTTTCTATTCCCTGATGACTGAATATATCACGCTCCAGCTGCGCCAGGACGAATCCTTCGATCACTTCCTTCCTTATGCTTCTATTGTCGCAGTGTTTCTTGTAGTCTCTGGTACTACATACATAGAAACGTGTGATGTTGCCGTGACGGTCTTTGATCCTGCTGCCCCACATTGTCCCTTTGCATTCACCGCAGTATATCAGTCCAGACAACAGGTAAGGTTCATGGGCTTTTTCACAGGCAGCGAGTCGTTTGTTCCTGCGTATCTGCATTTGGACTCTGTCAAAGGTATCTTTGTCTATTATCGCCGGCATTCCTCCTTCGATCATGATGCGCTCTTCTTCGGATTTTGGTCTGTGGTTTCTGTTTCCGACTGCATCTTTCTCCTTTCTGAGATTGAATGTATAGATTCCTGTATAGCGGATGTTTTTCAGCAGGTCATGGATGCTGTTCTTGCCGAAGGGATTTCCCCGTTTTGAGCGGTAGCCGTTGGCGTTCAGATATCTGATGATCTGGTTGTACCCCACTCCGTCGGCGTAACTGCTGAATATGTACCGTACTACCATCGCCTCCTCTTCGTTGATGACGTACTTTCTTGTTTCTTTGTCAACGTCATATCCATACGGCGGTATTCCCCCGTTGTGCATACAGCGGTAACCGTTTTCCTTCATTCCTTTCAATGCCTCTCTCGCAAGGTTCTGTGAGTAATAGGCTGCCATGCCTTCAAGCAATGATTCGAGTATCAGGCTCTCGGGCGATCCGTCGAGGTTTTCCAGTACGGAACGCAGTGTTACGCCGTTGAGTTTGAGCTTGCGCTTATAGGCTATGCTGTCGTATCGGTCTCTGCTGAATCTGTCGAGTTTATGGACGATGACGAACTCGAACTTTCCTGTAGCGCTGTCGGCGATCATGCGCTGAAATTCTTCACGCTCCGCATTGGTTCCTGTCTTGGCTGAATCCGCATAGATATCGACGATGACAAGTCCGTTTCTCTTTGCGTATTCCTGGCATGCTCTGACCTGTGCCTCAATGGATTCCTCTCGCTGATTGGTACTTGAATATCTCGCATAGATGACTGCCGTGTTGCTGATTATCCTGGCTCTCCTTGCTGACATGAAATTCCTCCCGATTCTATAAGAAAATATGGTCGATCATATTTTGATCATAATAATAAGATCCAGTCCATTTTTTGACTTTACGGATTTGGAGATGGGAGGCGCGGGACACAGAATCTGAAATCATCATCATCAATCCAATAAAAACAACGCTGAAAGCAAATCTGCTTTCAGCGTAAGGGGCCACAGTATTTTTCCGTAGGAAAAAACTGGGGTTGTGAGTTGTATTTTGATTTTTTGTATTTATTGATTGAATCCCAATGCCTCACTCTTACTGTATCTATGATCTCTGGGAGCTCTGGGACACAGAAAACGACTTTATTCCAATGGTATCCATCAATATAAAAAAGACCTGATTTTCAACCGTCGGGAGAAAATCAGGTTCTTACAGTGGGCCCCAACTTAGTCCCGAAGGACTAAGTTGGGATACCAAACAATTTGAATATTTATTTTTATTATTAGTTGATAGGTATGATACCTATAGAGTCTAGTCTGAGCCTGTCATCAGCTTATCATCAAATACAAAAAGGTCACCCTAGCTACCCTAGCTAAATCTCTGTATAGAATCGACTATTTAGGGTGGCTTGGGAGGTTAAATTCAATAATCGTTCCATAATAAATATTAGCGAATGACATGCCCCTCTAAAATCGTTATCAAATCGAAATAAGACGAGTCTTTGGTCGATTTTAACTCATTGATTGCATCGCTAACTGACATATCTCTGAAAAGACCTTTAAAATGCCTGTCCAGCCCCAGATAATGTAGGATCCCCATCGACTGGAACCCGTGAGTATAATCGCTGTCAAGCCCTAAGATCTTAGAATCTATCTGTCTATGATGCATACCTTCAAACAGAAATGCTTTAACAACAGCCTCGCGCTGGACCGTATTGTAAAGATTATACTCTCGATCCCTTTCGCTTTTATTCAACTTTGGGATATTCATCCTACCCCTCCTCGTACTTTAATTACCACATCGAAGACTTACCATAACTGACATATTCATTATGACAAATCTACTCACTTACTAAATTAACAATTATATCAATGCAAGAAGATAAATCTGTAATGACTTCCATTTCCCAAAAATGGATAGGGAGCCACCCCTTTCCCATAAGCAAGACATCGTTTTTTCTATCTCTTGCCATATTTTCTTCAATTTTCTCTATCCAGTATAACCTATTGTTTTTTAATCGATTCTTTTTGTCTTCCCAGTCTTTTCCATGCCAGAATTCCCCGTCAACAAAGACTGCGATATTGTGTTTAAGGATGGCGATGTCTGGAGAACCAGGAAGTTTTCTATAATTCTTACGATATCGAAATCCTCTTTTCCAGAGTTCCTTAGCCAGCGTGATTTCTGCCTTGCTCTCCTTCAGATGGACATTTGACATACGCTTAGAAATTTCTGGTGTCGTTGATAGCTTCCGGTGTTTCATAGGAGAGCCTCCTATACAAATCACACTTGCTTGATGTGATACGATTCTGCTTCTACAAACCATCCACCATTTTCCATTATAATTATTGCTGGGTTCTGTATTATTTCTGGCGTATATCCAGAATCGCTGATTCTTTTCAAATCCACAAGATACAAATAATACTGTTCAGCTTTGAGTTTTGCGGTCTCATATTCATTTCTTGACCAATAAAAACCGGAATGTGAAATCGCTTTCACTTCAATAAATCTGTCATAACCATTGGATGATTTGCTTTCATAAGAAATCATATCATAACCAGCCATAACATCAACACTAGAAATACTTAATGGTTCCTTGTTGATTCCTGCTTGCCTTAGCCTGGTTACCTCATACTTCCATGCAAACTGTTCCGCTTGCTCTCCATACTCAATGTCACGACGAAGCTTTTTTTGCAACTCTTCAATTGTGACTAACGGCTTTTTCTTTATTACCTTCCGGTAGTTATCGATTCCGATGAAGTATTCTCTATTCCTGATTCTTTCAAATTCGCCTGACTGTTCTAACAGCATTGCTAGCCCCATATATCTCAGGGGAATGTCATTTACATAAATGAAAAACTGGTTCTTTGCTTCATCATAGTGTTTATCACAGTTTATGATCGTAGCGACTTCATTGGCATATGTATCCTTTAGGCTCGCCATCAGAGCAGAATAAAAAGATTCATACGTTTGGCAATCTGAGAGCTTTATATACTCATCATCATGCCGCTGAATCATTGCAGTATTCTGCAGCAGCAATAATGTGTTGTGTAATGCCTGTCCGCGTACCTGTTCAGAAGCAATATCTCGATCATTCTTCAAAACTGTTCCGATTTTTTGAAAAAAGGTGAACATTTCTGAAGGATCTAGCAGACAATCAAATATGTTTAGATCGGTACTCATAATACCCTCGTATAATTGCCTTGATATCGTCTTCATTGTCTTCAAGGAAGTCTTGATTATTCGCAATCAGCGGTATATCCTGACTCTCGATTAGCTCAAGCATTCTTTTCTCTTTTGTGTTGACACGTTCAAACACAACACCATCGATAGTATTTGCAGAATGAATGTAATAATACCGTGTTATATCACTCTGCAGTAAGCCAACACGATGAATTCTATCCTTTGACTGCATATAGGTTCCAGCGTTGAAGCTCTGCTCAAGATATAAAGCATTGTGACAAGTTACATGGAGTGAAATCGATTCACCAACTGCGTGAGGATTTGCTATAACGACATTGAAGGCGGACGGCTTCTCTTTGTCAGTAAATTCATTTATTATTCTTTCGCGGTCTAGGTAATCAGTTTTTCCATAAAGGATCCTATTCTCGACGCCAGACTTACTTAGGTAATCGCTTAGGTCATCACACGTGCCAACAAACTCACACCAAATCACTAGCTTGCCGCCTTCTGCTATAACTCTCTTAGCCAGTTCTCCGGCCTCAATGAATTTGCTGGGGATTTCTGTCTCTTTGTAAGTCCTTATAAGATCCATGATCTCATCACTTACATTGAGATTACTATCAAGTGCCACTCTTGGAACAGATTCATCTAATCCATCATAATAATCATCAAGCCCGCGATTTAGTAAAGCTGGGTTCGAAGCAGCTTGTCTCAACCTAATGATCGCCGATAGTCTATTTGTGGGAGACGATACTCCATCTTCTAGTCTTCCAACAGCCATTCTGGAAATAGCATCGTAAATCCTATCTTGAATAGGAGACATTTGAACACTCTTTGGGGGAAGAAACCACGGTTCAGGTAGCCCCAAGTCGCTTTTCCTAATTCGAATATAGAAAGGAGAAATCCTAGAAATCAATTCACTAATCCTAGGATCGCCTTCACGCTTGCTCATGTTTGCAAGTTGAGGAACTGAAAACCCGATTATATTATGTGATGGCCAGATGAACTTATAGAGGTTAAACAAATCAACATAACTGTTCGGTGCAGGAGTCCCCGTCAAAACCGCTCTTGACCTCGCAAAAGGAGATAGCTGAAGTGTTGCATTGCTCTGAACCCCGTCTTCGACGTTTTTTATTCTATGGGCTTCATCGAGAACTACCATGGTCCTGTTGTTTCTGAGGAAGAACAATAATTTATCAAGTTGACGGCTAACACTCCCATAGCTAACCAGAATCAGATCTAAATCAATGCTTGAACGCATTAGTTCTTTTTCAATACGCTTGTCAGGGGTATTCCCCATGATTTCAAGCACTTTTGGGGCGGTTCCGAAACAGTAGAAATACTCTTTTTTCCATGCTAAAAATGAAGCAAGTGGTCCAACTACCAATAGTTTTTCGATTTCATTGCAGCTAGCTAAATAAGCATAAGCCGCTAATACTGTGGATGTTTTTCCCGCACCAGGGACTGAGAAATTGCAAGCGTTGTGAGAAAACGCAAGATGATACGCAGATAAGATTTGAAACGGCTTCAGGGTTCGAATAAAGCTATCCTGTTTAACACAGTCCAAAAAAGCAGTCAATTCGCTGCTATCAATATTATTATTCCTAATAGCATATGCTTTAGCTGAAAAAGCCCGGAATCGTTCTTCCTCGTTTACTGCATTGCCTAGCAATGAACCAGCATCGGCATCTTTCTCAATATGACATTTAAACCTTCCTTCAAACAATTCAACGGTCTTATGATATAGGTCTAGGACATCGACATTGACGATGGGAATGATTATTTTGTCATTATCCACATGCCCACCGTTCAAATTCTTCAAATAGACTTTAATCCCTCTTATATCCGTCACGTTAAAATCAATAGGGGTTATTACAAACGATTCGTTATCTCCAAGAATACCGATTTTTATTCTCATCTCATGTCCCTAATCAATTTTCATTTTGATTTTTCCAACCAACTTCTGGATTTCTCTGACCTTATCTAACAATTTATCAAGATCAGATATCCTGTCTAAACCAAGATCTAGAAAAGTTGAAAGTTTTTCGAGTTTCTGATAAGCCTGTTGTGCAGTTTTATATGGCGTTTCTTCGTCTGCTTTGCTCACTAAATACGCGTTTTCAGTGCCATAAAGCTGATTCAACGGCTTTTCGGCTTTTTCACGAAAATCATTATTTCGTATCTCCGAAATAGTATCTTCGGTTTCATCAGGATACTTGCTGCGGTATTCATCAATACTAAATATTTCTTCCGATGCTTTCCCAACAGTTTCATCGACGCTTTTGTTGAAATCTTTCCACCTACTCTTGTTCAAGAATATTTTTTTGAAAATTCTAAAATCATGAGTACTCTTTCCCACCCGGATATAGTCAAAATACCTCAGCTGTAAATCGGCAATATCCATATCGTCATAGTCCCAACTTTCATTCTTTGTCCTTCCTCGTTCCAGACTCTTTTTTGTGTCTAGTAAGTTTAGGAAAGACTCCTCATTCCCAAATAATGCAGTATAGATTTCTGGCTCACCAATATATTCCAAGTACTCCGCCATCAATGCATAAACATCTAACCATCTTTGAACGATTTTTATATCACCGTTTGTTAATGCAGCGAAATTAGCAGCTATCTCGCTCAATTCAAATCCATAGTCTTTCTGGTCATGTGCAGCAATATACTTTTGAATAGGGTCGTAATCGACTTTATCTTCTGCCCCGTATTGGTAAAACGACTCATATCTAACAATCTCTTTTTCCGTAAGTACTGTGCCAAGTATTGCCGCCTCAAAGCACTTTAACCCTTCGATATTTGCATGCTGTGTATTGTACTTATCCGGATTCCTATCGATTTCATTCAGCAATCTAAATCTACGGTTACCCGCAAGAATCAAGCCATCAATGGTTACAACTCCTGGTTGAAGCTGTCCTTCCTTGATCAGTGAATTGATCGTGTTTTCATTCTTGTCTTTTTTATATGACCATAAGAACTCCTCTATTTTCTCCACATCCCGAGGATTTTCGTTGCTAAGTCGACGGCCAAGCCGTTTCTGCCACGTTTTCGCCTGTGACAAAAACCGAGTGTTATATGGGTTATATGACAAAAACTGAAGTGGTATTCTATATACGTTTTGAGAACCATGGCCAGGGACTTTAACTGAACTGATAGGTTTACTATCTTCCAATATCGCTTTGAGATGCGCCTTTCTTGCCTCAGCAGAAAGCGGGAAATCTCTGTTAATTACAGGCATTGTTTTCATTCCTTTCCTGGACTATTGTCGACTGCAAATCGTTCATTTCGTTTTTCTGCTACTGCATTTTGTTTACTATCCTTGACATGGTGTAGTATCCAACCAGGATGGCAAACGGCAGATTAGTACCGTGGATCACTTCAACTTCCTTGCTCTGGTCCTCTTTTGGAATAGTGTCATCTATGAATTGCCTGATACTCTCTAGCAGTTCATATGGGCCAAGTCTCTCTGCGGCTTTTCGATCCTCTGTTGTCATGCAATATAGCTTCTGAAATCTTCGATTTGTTGTTGGCAAACTGCGAGATATTTCATGAATAAATGACTCGATTTTTACAAAGAGTACACTTGGAATATCTCTTTTTGTTATACGGGGCGTTAGTACTTTCGCTTTATCTTTTCCTTGACTATAGTGAATTTCTGAATTCCACTTAAACGCACCAGACTCAAAGCTCGAATGGTAATTTGTTAATTCGACCCGGTATGCTGAATAAATCAAGTATGGAATATGATATTTGAATTTTGCCGTTTTCTTTTTGGGTTGTTCTTTCCGGATTTCAAATTTGGCACCGTTCAAATTAAAAAATTGAAGCTGTTCATTATTCTGTTCGTGCTGGATCGGGATGTACTCTTTGGGAACAGGCTCATTTTCTGCTGCTGCAATTGCTACTGCGACTGCATATGAGAGTTTTGGCGGAACAGCATTTCCGACAAGGGTGTGCTTAACGCCCTTTGATTCCCCATAGAACCAAAAATCTATTGGGAAGCTCATCATACATGCCGTTTCTCTGACTGTTGGCAATCGATATCGCCCAACACCATATCCCAAGATCATGGCTTCTCTAGCACTTGCAGTCATAGTCGCCATGACGGTTCGCGCAGGTTTATCAAGGTTTTCTGGGAAAGACATCTTTCCCATATAGCCTTTGTCTTGTTTCAGACGCTTTGCAGTTTTGTACTCAAACTCTGCCAGTTCATAAATGTAATGCTGGTCGGTAACTTGATTTGATTCCAAAGTAAGGTTCGGATAATTGATGTCTGTTATTGGGGCATCATCCATCCTCAATGGGTCACCTAGTGAATCAAGGACTTGCCGCAAAGTCGTTACGTCTTGATTACTTTTCGTTTTTATTGGTTCAGGGAACTCCCCACATAGATAACGCTCCCTATTTGTTGGAGCACCGTAGTATTTCGCATTGTATTTTCCTGATGCCCCATCATGAGGCCGTAAAACGAAATCACCGTCTAGTTCAAAGTCTGCAGCAGTGTATTCCTCTTTGATGTAATCCTTGACTGCCGGAACATTCTCCAACACCCAGTATTTTAAGCATGATCCTTGTTTAAACTTCTTTCGAGCGACAATTTTCAGGTATGCTTCAATCAACTGGATGCCAATCGACTTGTCCGCAGTTCCTGACTTGTTCGAGTGCGAAAAGGACTGACATGGGGGTGAACCAATGATGACTTCAGAATCTGGCACCAATGCTTCAAATTCTTCATCCGGAAGATTGGCGATACGGATAACATCATCCTGAATCACATTTACTCCCGGCTTATTACCTCTATATGTTTTGACTGCCGGCTCCCATTTGTCGACGGCAAATACGATTTCAAATCCCGCTTGGCGGAAGCCTTCTGAAAAACCTCCCCCACCGCAGAAAAAATCAGCCACCCTCATTGCCTTCCCGCCCTCACTTCTATAAATCTTTCAGTTTCAACAATTATGCCTCTGGCATTGACTTATGCTCTCATTACATACAGTCACCCAATATATTTTCACTTCCCCTGATATTCTTTTCTCATATTATTATGCCACCTCATTTTCTAGACAAAAACTCTTTAGTTATATTCCCACACTTACTAAATACACTAAAAACACATTCGCCGCTATATTCTAATGTGTGTATTCTAGCTATGTGATTCGGCTTACTCACAAATCAGTACTGGGTGTACTGGGAGGATAATTTATCACCAACATCTTCTTCCCCATGCTTCCTGTTACGCCCGCCATAATCTAACAGCGTCAAGCGGGTCCTGATTTTCGACCGCAGGGCGAAAATCGGGTTGTAATTGATTATTTTTGAATATATATTGATCTCAAGATAGAAATACCTGCACTCATTACGTTCACTCTGCGCTCATATCACAAGGTGTCCCCCGTATCACTCTTTCATACACGACAGCCGGATATGCCCATATCGGACATATCCGGCTGTGTTAGTATGCAGCTCAGGAACGAGCCCTGTGAGACCTAGGAGGCCCCTCTCGATACAGACGCGCCCCTACTCCACGATCTTGTTGAGATTCAGCTTGACTCGCACATGTTCCTTATCGACTGTCACTGAATCGAGATAGGCTTCCATAAACTCGTAAATCTCAGGCGCTTGAAGTTTCTTGATTTCCGCGCTTCGGATAAGTCCAATCAGCCTCATAACATCGTTCGGCTTGCAGGTCATGCTGTCGCGTTTGTTTTCGAGCTTACTTATTGCCTCCCTGAGCTCCCTGATATTCGCATTAGTTTTTTCGACCTCATCATCCCAGTCAAGGCCGTGCTTTCCGTCAGCTTTCTGTGTCTTCAGACGCTTTAAGGCCTGCTGGTTCTTTTTCAGCAGCTTTTCCTTTTCCGCAAGCTCACGTTCACTGTCCTGAGCCTGTTCGAGTATGAGCGCATTCAGTCTCTCGGTCACGTCCTGAAGCGAAGCGTTGCCGAACAGATCACGGAAGATCTTGTCCATGACATACCGTTCCAGATACTTCCTTCTGATTCTGAGATTGTCGCACAGCTTTTCCCCGTGCTCGTCATTTTTCTTTGTATTCGGGCAACGGTAGCAATCATACGCTGCTTTACCCTTTGACCTGATCGGCTCGTGGTGCATATTACTGTCGCATACGCCACATTTGACAAATCCTGAGAGGATGTATCCGCGTTTGGCCCTCCGGCGTCCGGCGAGGACCTTGTTCTGGGCCATTCTTTTCTGGACTTTCTCAAAAATCTTGTCAGGCACGATCTGCAGCTCTGGTATCTTAGTAACGACGGCCTTGCTTGTGCCTTTGCCGTAGCCATACTCGCCGATATAAATACGGTTATTGAAGATGCTGTTGAAACTGCCGGTACTGAACCGGTCGCCGTTTTTCGTCCTCCAGCCCCGCTGGTCAAGCAGTTTCACAAGGTCGCTGTAGGATTTTCCCTGGGCATACTGCTCAAAGATGAAGGCGGCAATCTCGGACTCCTTGTCATCTATGACATACTTCTTGCGGCCTTCAGCCTCTACTGCTCTGTAGCCGAGTGGGATTTTTCCGCCGTTATAGTTGCCCTGCCTGGCATTGCGGTACATTTCCGAGGACGTATGATCCGCTACCGAATCCGAGTACAGTTCCGCGCCAATTATGAGGCTATACTTGACGAGCTTTCCTGATATGCCGTCGGGCAAAATTTCCAGTGTCGATAGAATTTGTACGCCGTTTTCATTTAATGTGTACTGATCGTTTAAGAAATCTCTTAGATTCCGAGAAAAACGGTCGAGTTTGAATACGATGATCTTCGAGAACAGTCCTTCGGCGCTGTCTTCCAGCATTTGGTTATAGTTGTAGCGGGTAGTTGTCTGAGTGCCGCTTTTCGCTTTGTCGCAATAAGCCTTGGGAACCGTCAGGCCGTTTTCCTGCGCGTAATCGCTGCAGAGCTGAACCTGGCGTTCGATACTTTCAGGGGTTTGAACATCCGTCGAATATCTGGCGTAGATGACGGCTCTCTTGTCGAGCGGTATTTTTCCAAACTTGGCAAGGAGCTTTTTCTTCTCTTGACGGTCCATCGCCCTAATCCTCTTCCTCGTTCTCGTCCATCAGACGCTGATGAATGAAGTACAGCAGGTTGATTGCAGGTGTCAGATCGTTCAAAGTTCTGGCACTTTCTGAACCGTCGTTTTCTCGCATCATCTGTCGGAGATCTTTGATTTTAATGCTTTCGTAATCTTCCAAAGAGCTCCTTTTTATTTTTTTGGTCTTCACTGGCTCAATCTTCATGCACGGGCACCTCAATCCGTATCACTGGAAATAGGAGGGCATGGAGTCACGCCCCATGCCCTCCTATATATTATCCCGCGGCTACTTTACCTTTTTGGCCTTCTTGGACTTGGACTGGGATTCGGCCTCATCGACTTCCTCGTCAGACTGCGCCTTTTTGGCGGCCTTTTGGGCCTTTTTAGGCTTGGATTCGGCCTCGGCGACTTCCTCGTCCGACTGCGCCTTTTTGGCGGCCTTTTCGGCATTGCGGGTACGCAGTTTGTCAAGGTATCTTTGCTGCCTCTCGGGGCTCAACTTCTGCATCTCAGCCATGATCTGGTCGAGAGTCGAAGCCTCCTTGGTATCCTCGCCGATTTCGATATCGATGTCGATATCGTCTTCGGTGCGCAAGCGCCAGCCTTTCAGATGGACCCTGTTTCCGTTACAGCCGACCTTCTCGATTTTCTTCTCGCCGAGGCTTTTTAGTGCGCTTTTAAGAGCATCCCAGTACTTGTTTCCGGAAACCTTGTCCGGCAGTTCTATGCCGTTTTGTTCGCACCAGAGCCTATGCGCATTATAAATTTCAGTTGTGCTAGTCGGCTTGCCGGTGGTGCGGATCATCTTCTCCTCGACGAATCGCTTCATCTGCAGCTCATCGACCGCGTTCGCATAGATTTTGAAATACTCCTCGACCTTGTCCGAATGCGAGAATTCGAAGTTGTTCTCAATCAGGCGCATGGCTCCTTCGAGCGCCCATCTGAGGATTGCGGGCAGCTCACCAAGGAGCTTGTCCAGAAGGTTGACGTCCTTGGCCAGCTCGCCTTCTGCCGGATTCGACGAGAATACCTGCTCAAAAGGTATGATTAGCGCTCTGCGCAGGTTTCCTTGAGAGGTGCCGTTTTTGACGGGCATAATCTCGTTCATGCAATAAACTTGCTTCGCAGTCAGCTTTGCCATGAAGCCTGGCTTCCCTTTATCCTCAACCCAAACGGAGTTTCCGCTTGCAAGAGCCCTGGAAACTTTGAGGTTCACAGCGTCTTTGCCGCTGGCCTCGCTCTCATTGCTGAGGTTGGCGAACTTTCCAATCAACTTGAAGCGGGCAAATTTATTGGTGTTGATTTCCTCCAGCGACAAGCCGATAGTGCCTTGTGCGTGCCCCAAAAGCGCTTCCAAAACACCCAAAAGCACTGACTTACCGTTGCCGCCCGGGCCTATGAGATAAAATATCTTTTCAGCCTTGCAGGTGTCAAGCAAGAGATAGCCGCACATTTCCTGTACGACCTTGATGAGGTCCTCGTCGTTACGGAACGTGCTTTGAAGGTAGTATTCGAAGTTCGGACATTCGCAGTCCTCCTTGATCGGCACTGGAACCTGACGGGTCGTGTACACCTCGTCAGTATGAGAGCGTTTATACAGTTCGCCGTCCATGAAATAGACAAGGCCGTTCTGTACATTCACGTATTTTTTACCGCTCTTCAGGGTCGTGCATGAAGGGGATTCCTGCGGAAGCATTTGCCATAGTTCCTTTGGGAACCCCTTCCACATGTGGGGAGCGGCACGATTGTAGTGTATCCTGAGCAGTTGATTGATTTCACGCAAATGCAGATCCTGCTGCTTCCAAATTCCGTTGCAGTACACACTGAGCTGCGGCGGATTGTCTTCAGTCAAGACGATCGGGAGAGAACTCATCACATAATCCAGATAAAGATTAGGGTTGAAGTTCCCCGTGTCAGGACACCAGACGTTGTTGGCCTTGTTCCAGCGGGTGAAAATGCCGATCTCGGGCAGTTCGCTCCTGAAGAACCTGAGCATTTCCAGAGGCGAGTTCAAAGGTTCGTCCGTCTCTTTGTCCTTTCGAAACGAGAAGTCCTCGTTTGGGTACAGCCTTTCGAGCTCTTGACGTGAGAAGCATTTTTTGATCTCCTCTGCCGTACAGCCAAAGTCCGTGCAGTCGAAACCATCGACAAGGGCCGACTCTTTGTTGAAGATCAGGCCTTGGTAGTATCTGTAGTACTTAGGCGCCAGCTTCTTGTCGTGAGCCTTTTTGGCGAACTCGATAGCCAGCGGGTATCTCCCGGCGCTGACCAGCATCATTATAACAAGCTTGGCCAGTTTCTTGTCGAGCTCACCCTGCTTTTGCTGCTCGCAGAGCTCTTTGAACTTCGGGCAGCGATTGCACAAGCGGTTTCTTTCGTCAGCTGAAAAATCGGAATCGTGGTACATATTTGTACTCCTCCATCTATAAAATTACTCAAAACGCAGACGGAGGCCGTAGATTATATATAATATGTCTTTCATTTTCTCTATGGTGCGTGGTTCTTTAGCGCGGTCTCGACTAGCGAGGTTCCGTCACTCCATAGACTGCTATTATTATACGGACCGCTGAAAGCCGTCCAGGTTCTTATGACCTGTATCAGTGTGATCGGCTTACGCGCTGCAACGCGGCGGACGTCTAAGAAACGGCTTTAGCAAGTGGTCCTTGTCAATTTCCTGAGCACCGCAGCCTGACGCCTTGTCGGTTATTGAGTTCTGCCTGCGCAACCGGTTACACAGCGTTCAAGCGTTGAAAGGGATTGCCAGGGGTGCCCTGCTCATATAATGTGGGTCCCCGCTGAAATCAATTCCGGCATTAGGTCCGTCTTACGCTCTGCTGCGTCCGAAAGCGGGACGAATCTCGGCGGGTTGCCCTGTTCATATAATACGGGTCTCCGCTGAAATCACTTTCGGTCTTAGGTCCGACTCATGCATTGCAGTGCTGCGTTCAAGAGCGGAACTAATCTCGGCGGGTTGCCCTTTAAAAAATTTAATCAATACGTAGTTGGCCTTTTCACACCTCCTGTGGAGGCGGCCGTCTGCGTTTTGAATGAGCGAATGATAACATGTCTGACCTTTCCTGTCAATCTTTTCTTCTTGATAATATCGCTAATGGCAAAACTTATCCACAACGCGATAAAATTAACGCTGTTTACATATGACTACTTTTTGTTATCTTTTTTCAATGGCATTTCATCTCTTTTTCAAAAAGCCGCCTTCTTTTCCAGTCAGTATATTTTATATTTGATTATCAATGCAACAAAAAGACAACAAATCAACATGACTCAAAATGCATTTTATCGTCCGAACGACAATTTTATATTTTTCAGATTCATTCATAGAAAAAAATAGCGCCCGACATTTCTGCCGGACGCTATAGCTGTAATCCAATCTATTTGCGCCTGGGACGGTCCCGCCCCTCCTTGCCGCCTTTGCCGTTCGTCTTATGCGCCGTGTAAATGGCGATTCCGAGCATGACGCCTTTGGTAAAGAGTTTCACTGCCGCTCCCGTGGCTGCCGCTGTCAATGCGCTAATCATCGTCGTTCTCTTCCTTTTCGTCTTCCATGGCGATGAGCACGCCAAGGCTTGCCGCTAATCCCGCCATGAGGTAGATCATTCCTTCGTCGCCTTCCTTATAAAACGCACCGGCATGATAACGTTCACTCCGAACTCGTTGTTGTTGAGATAGAGCTGATTCACGTAGTCGCCTTTCGGTGTCGTTATAGTGTCCTCACCCTCACAGTCGGATTCATTCAGGCTGGCATATCGCGATTTGATAGTTTTCAAGTCGGATTTTCGCTCGGCTACGATGATGATTCCTCCATCGCTGTTAGTGCCCCTCGATTCCCCATATAATTCGTCAATTTGATTACTGAGTCTTTCGATTTCATCATAGACTTCATAAGGCAGCTTGGCTTTGAGATTTTGCTGTTCGATATCTGCTGTTTTGCTGATGACAATCACTTTGCCGCCTCCTTCTGCGGTTGCTGATCGGTAATGTTATCAGGGACACTTGGGATACTGCGGTCCTGTTCGCTCTTGCAGGGATCGTCGGTATCTGCGGCTTTAGCTTCCTGTGATTTCGACTTGCGTTTTACTTTGGGCTTAGGCTGCTTTTCTTCCTTGGATGCGATCGGCTCTGGAATTTCATACGGGTTCAATATCCAGTGCGAGCGAATCTGAGGCGCAAGTGGATGGAATCCTGACTCTCCGCTCTCGTTGCCGATTTCGCACAGCTTTTCCTTAAACGGTTCCAGTCTGGCAAGCAGTTTGTCCTGCACGGCTCTGACTTTGACGCTGGTCTCGCCGATTCGTCCCCACGCAATGATGACTTTGTCGGCTTTCTGCGCGGCTTTGACGATCTGGTCGAAGTTCTCGTCCTCAGCTTCGATATCGTCTTTGACGCTGAGTCTCAGCGTGATTTTCGAGACAAGGTTTGCTGTGGTTACGGAACCGTAGCCGAGCGCCGTGATATTGTTGAGGATGTACATGGTCGTAAAATCGAGGGCAATGGTTCCGGCTGTGCTTGGATTGGTCATGATGATGAGGGCCTTGGGCTTTTTCACATCCCACTCGCGGTGCAGAAGATATCTGCGCGTCCTGTCGTCTGAATAGACTGCTTCTGTTCTTACAAGCATTTTCTCGGTCTGCATGGTATTTTCCTCCTTGATAGTTTAAGCTGGGTTTGACTGTGACTGCATTTATCTAGTATTCACTGGGCAGCAGCAGGACGCCGTTGTCCAGATAGAGTTTGATTCCCTCGGGCAGCGGGAAATCGGTATAGCTGATCGCGTCGCTCAACAGCACATGCCCGTTGCCGTCGTCGCAGGTCAGCGTCGCCGTGTCGTCCTGACGGCGTTCCAGTGTCCAGACCTGAAATTCTTCGTTGCGGATTTTCTCTTCCATTTGATAGGATGCGATATGATTGACGAGCCAATAGGCTTCGCACATGTCGATCATGACTTTCACTCCGTCGGTGATGACCGGAGCGTTTTTGAACGGGCAGACTTTCCAATAATGAGAGGTCCCTGTCTGCATGGCTAATGCTGATTTGATGTCTTCTGCGCTGTGCTTCATGGTTATTCCTCCTTTTTGAATAGAAAAAGCGAGCTATCCCATTTCGGGATAGCTCGCTCTCTGTTTGTTGTTTTGCTGTTCGGCTGCTTGTTACGATAGGTTTTGCCGTGCGCGGCAGTTTCCTGTGATGCTCATGCCGCGAACTTCCATGGACTGATTGCTGACTGCGATTGCACTAGTATTCTGTCGGCAGCATGATAACGTCGTTCGTCATGTAAAGCGTGATTCCCTCGGACAGCGGGAAATCGGTGTAGTTTATTTCTTCCTGCGAGATGATCTTGCCGTTGCCGTCGTCGCAGATAAGCGTTGCATGATGGTTTTCTTTCATGATGAGACGCCACACCTGGAAATACTCTTTGCTGTAAGGTTCCGTTTGCTGTACCGTGCAGATCTTGTCCACGAGCCAAAATGCCTCGCAAAGCTCGGCCATGTCCTTGACACCCTCGGTTATCACGGGCGCTTTATCGAGCAAACTCACTTTATAGCACTGGCTGCTTCCTGTTCTGAAGCTCAGTATCGTTCTTATATAAGCAGGCTGGTGTTTCACTGTGTTCATTCCTTTCTGAGTGTCCCAGTGTCCCGCGTCGATATGCTGGCATGACTGTCGTGTCTATTATACATTACCTGGACGGTTCTGAATGTATCCGCGTATCCCCCGCGTCCCGCCTATCGCATCCGTGCGCGTTTACAAAAAGGTCACCCCGGCCACCCTTCGCAAATGCTGTCACAGACTTGCGAGGGGCACTAGGGTAACCTTTTTTGAGTTCTTTTTTCTCATGACACGCCACTGAGCCGAGACGAAATAGATTTTTTCTCCTGTACATGACACTCACGGCTCTGGATGCTCCGAGGTATCCACCGCGTCCCGCCTGTTTGCATCGAGATACAAAAAAGGCCTTCCTCTTCAGGAAGGCCTTCTATTTGTTAGACCTTTCGGTCTAGGTATCACATGGTGGAGGTAAGGGGATTCGAACCCCTGACCTTTTGAATGCCATTCAAACGCTCTCCCAGCTGAGCTATACCCCCAGATGCGCCGCCCATGTTCCCGGACGACTCGTGCATATTAGCACGACTTCATCAAAATTGCAAGAGCCACGGTTTTTTATTTCCCGTCCCGCAGGCGGGATCGCCCCGACGCTCCCTAGTGGATCTTCAGGTACTTTTCGGGCACTTCGATGTCGGTCATGTGCTGCGGGCCGGCGCCGAGCATGTAGGTGTCCTGAAGGATGAGGATATGGTTCTTCGACTCCACGTCGGTCTGCGCGTCGGCGTAGTAACGTCCCTTCCAGGAGGAGTTCGGCGACTCGGCGTCGAAGAATTTGATGACTTTGGGGATCTCGAAGTAACGGCGGAACTTCTGGTGCGTGACGCCCTGATTGATGCAGTCGACGGCGAACTCGCCCAGCGCCTTGGAGGTGGTGAAGCCCAGAGAGTAGGCCCAGACGCCCATGCGTCCGCCGGCGCCGCGCGCGACCACGGTGTCTTCGACGCGCTTGAGGATCGCTTCGAAGTTGCCGCTCACGTCGGCCAGGTCAAGCCCCAGCGCTCCGGGATAGCCCATCAGCGGCGAGGGCAGGTCGGCTTCGATGAAGTAGCCGCCGTGCTCGACGATGCTCTTCAGCATCGGTTCGGTCTGCGCGTCGTTGGTGCAGAAGAAGGCCGTATCCTTGCCGTACTTGTCGATCCAGGTGGGCATCTTTTCGAGGATGAACTGCTGCGCGCCGGCCACGCCCACGTCGCTGGTGGGATCGGGAGCGGTCTCGAAGTGGAAGCCGAGGCCGATGTCCTTGCAGGTCTGCTCCATGATCATGCGGCGGCGGGAAAGAAGCTCGTAGCTCATGTGGCGGGGGAAGGAGATGTGCACGAAGTTCTTGCAGCCCAGGCGCTTGGCCAGGACGATGTTCAGATAGCCGCGCGACAGGTTGTCGTTGCCGACGGTGAGGTCGGAGATGCTGTCGATGACGCTGGGATCCTCATGAGCTTCGCCGACGAAGAGCAGCATCTCGGGACGCTTCTCGCGGATGCGGCGGAACGCCTCGGTCGTGCCGGGGATGCCCTGGTTGACGATGACCGCCTTCATCAGCGGATCGTCGGCAAACGACGCGATCTGGGAGATCGTCGTCTCCTGCTCGGTCATGAAACTGTCGGGATACGTCACGTGCTTGATCATGCCGCCGTTCGTCACGTCGCCGTATTTCTGGATCAGCGCTTCGGCGCCGCGAAGGTCGTCCTCCGACTGCGAGACCGTGCCCGTGCAGATGCCGATGTGGAACTTCGCCGGCTCCGCCGCGCAGGCCGCCCCCGCGAACAACGCCGCGCCCAAAAACAACGCCGCCAGATGGTACTTTTTCATACTTTCTGCCTCCTTTTATCAATTGATTCGATGTGTGTAACAAACCACGCTGAATTTTATTATATTTTAAATCAGCAGTCAAGAAGTAAAGATCCGCACGTTCTTCCATAGAAACGGGCCCTGCGCTTGAGACGCCGGGGCCGAACTTTCGCCGCCCGAATTACAGAATCCCGGCGGGCAGGTGCAGAGGCGCGCCGGGCCCCACCGGCAGTCCGGCGAGGAACCAGGCGATGGCGAAGACGATCCACGCCACCTGGGCGATGAAGATCGTCGGGATGCAGTTGGCGATGAAAGTGCCCAGTTTCATGTCCTTGTCATACTTCTCGTTGACCACCGCCAAGCACATGTACAGATACGGGCTGACCGGCGAGAGCGCGTTGGTGGGCGAGTCGCCGATGCGGTACAGCAGCTGGATCCATGCGGGGTGATAGTTCATCAGCATGAGCATGGGCACGAACACGGGCCCGAGAAACGTCCACTTGGCCGACCCCGAGGTCATGAACAGGTTGATGAAGATCACCAGGATCACAAGGGCTACGAACATGGGAATGCCGGTAAAGTTGACGGCCTTGAGGAAATCGGCCCCGGCGATCGCCAGCAGCACGCCCAAGTTCGTCCAGCCGAACAGCGCCGTGAACTGGCCGGCCGTAAAGCAGAACGCCACAAAGGAAGCCATGCTGGCCATGGCCTTGGTGAAAATCTTGGAGAGATCGCGTTCGCTCTTGATGACGCCCACGGTCTTGCCGTAAACGATGCCGCAGATCAGGAACATGAACAGGATCAGCGGAATCAAGCCTTTCAGGAACAAACTGCCGATAACGCCGCCCGTCTGAGGGTTGGCCAGCGGCCCGGCGTAAATGCCCGCCACAATCACGACAGCGTAAACGAGCAGGGCGACGCCGGCTTTGCGCAGTCCCTTGCGCTCGAGATCGGTCAGCGGCTTGGTCGTGTCGAGCATCGTTTCCCCTTTATAAGGGCCGACGCGCTTTTCGATCAGATGGTTCGTGCACCAGCCCACGATCAGCGTGATCAGGATCGTGGAACAGAACATGAAATACCAGTTGCAGGCGCTGTCGACCTCGAACGTGGCGTCCGGCCCGAGCAGGACCTTGATCGAAGTGTTGGTGATGCCCGCCAGCAGCGAGTCGGTGCCGGCGATGAAAAGGTTGGCCGAGAAGCCGAGGTTGGCGCTCAGCCAGCCGCAGAACATGCCGACAATCGGGCTGCGCCCGGCGCCCATAAAAGCCAGCGCTCCCAGCGGCGGCACAAGCACCGAGCACGTATCGGAGGCAAGATTGCCGCAGGTGCCGATCAGGGCGATCACGTAGGGCAGGATCGCGCCGTTGACGCCGCCCGCTGAACTTGAAGATCACGCGCGCGTTGGCCAGCGAACGGTACATCAGGCCGTTGTAAACGTTGGGATGCCACGTCAGGCAGAAATCGACGCCGTCGAAACACCCCTCGCGCACCATGAAGGCCTTGCCGGCGCCGCTTTCTTCGGCGGGACAGCCGAAGTAAACGACGGTTCCCGGTTCGCCGCTCTCCCGCAGATATTCGGCCAGCGCGCAAGCCGCTTCCATATTGCCGCTGCCGAGCAGATGATGGCCGCAGCCGTGCCCGCAAGCTCCCGGGATCAGCGGCGACTCTTCGGTGCAGTCGGCCTTCTGGCTCAGACCGGGCAGCGCGTCGTATTCGCCGAGAAATCCGATCACCGGGCCGCCGTCTCCCCACTCGGCCCTGAAAGCCGTGGGAATGCCGCCGATGCCGCGAGTCACCTTGAAGTCGCGCGCTTCGAGAAACTTTGCCTGCAGCTCGGCCGACTTCACCTCTTGAAAACGACATTCCGCAAAATCCCAGATCTGGTCGCTGACCGCCTCGAATTCCTTCTCGTGCGATTTGAGAATCGCCTTCAGCCGCTCGTCCATCGCCGTTCCCTCCTCATGAAAAACGCCGCCTCAAACAGCGCCTCGCACACAGAAAAGCGAGGCCAGTGCATAGAATATAAATCCTCATCTTTCCAAAGTCAACGATCGCTCTTTATCAAAGAAATTTTTCTCTTCGAACGAAATGACGCTTGTTTTGCAAACCGACTCGTCCCGGGAATCTCGAATCGACGCCGTGCCGGTCACAAAGAAAAAGAAGGAGCCCGGCTCTCAAGCCGAACTCCTCCGATTGAGAAAACAATAAAGACTCCCGTCCTGTCTTGCGGAACGGAAGCTCCGTCCTTGCGGGGAGAACCGTATCCTACTCGAGGCTATCAGGCCGGCCCCTTAGCCCCGATCGGCGCAAAACGCCCCCGTGTTCCGGGAAACAAGCCCTCCGTAAGCTCGGCCGCCTCGTTGCAGCGAATACGGGAATCAGTCCTTGGCGGGAATCACGTGAATCGCCTTGATCAACAGATGCACTTTGTCGCCGGGCTTAAGATCCAGCTCGGCCACGGAATCTGTCGTCAGCACGGAGCTGAGTTTGCCTGCGGCATCAAGAGTGCATTCGATCTGCGACATGATCTCGCCCTTTTTCACCGCCTGGACCGTCGCCATCAGATCGTTGCGAACGCCGTATTTCATAAAAAGACCTCCTTCAATTTTATTTTGACCATGAATCGATATTAAACTATCATCGCCTCGCCCGATTGTCAATGAATCCACTATAAATATTATTCTTTGAAGAGATATCCAAACGCCGACAAACATTCTTGCAGTTCAACCGGCCGCCTCCGGACAAAAAAGTTCCGGCTCTTTCGAACCGGAACCCGTCTCTCCGAAAAAATCATTTCGCGCCGCCCAAAAATCCGCCGATAAACGGCCCAGCGTACTGCCAGATCAGATAGACCGCGATCACGACCAGCATGACGATCTTGAGGATCCTTTTAAAGCCGGCCGTGCCCGCGTTCTTGGGCATCACGTCGCCCAGCTTCTTGCGATAGGAAACGCCCTTGCCCAGGCCGAGATTGCCGAAGATGCCGTTCGTGCCGACGTTGACGCTCTTCCCCTTCGGGCCGATCGTGGCGCTCACGCCGGTTTTGCTGATGTTGATGCTGACGCCGGGCAGAATTTTGATGCTCTTTTTAAAGCGCAACCCCATATTGTCCAGCCTCCTTTAAAAGATCCGCACCGACGCAAAAACACGCCGTCACGAAACAGTTCATCTCCATTCCTATCATTATACGTAAATTATAGCTTGGAGGCAGGTTCTGTCAAATAAATTCTGCGAAGGTCTGCTTGTTGGTGACAAGAAAAATCATGTAGATCCCAAAGGCAAACGACCATAAAAACTGTTCCGCTTTTCCCGTCGCCCCGCAGCAAAAGGGCCGCCTCGCTCCCCGCGGTAAGCGGACTGCCCTCTCATGCTTGGTCGCTACAGGTTTTATTTGGCCTTCAGGAATTCCAAAACCTTGGCGCGGAAAACTTTGTAGTACGGTTTCTCCATCATCATCGCATGCGCCGCGCCGACAATGATCTCGATTCGTGAATCCTTGTTGGACAAAGTGGCAAACGCCTCTTTGCAGAGCGCCGGCGAGACATAGTCGTCTTTCGAACCGGCGATAATCAGCACCGGCGCTTTGATGTCCGCCGTAGGAATCAAACGCTTGTCCGGAGCGACCAGCAGGTCCCGACGGCCGCCGTTCGGGCTGCTGTTCTTGTCGTAGCGCCAGCAGTTCGACAGGAACGTGTCGGCCACAGCCGGCTCAACGATGTCATAATCGATGGTCTTGTCCGCCTTCACCTGAAAATCTCCGGCAGCATGAACCCACGTGTTTTCATTGAAAGGCGACGTGACGTTGACGTCAGCCAGCCCCGCCACGATCGGAGCGTAAAGTACCAGCCTGCGCACCAGTCCCGGATACTTGGCGGCAAAGCGTCCACTGGTAACGGTTCCCCAGCTCCAGCCGAGGACATCCATCTCTTTCCTGCCGCATCTGGCAAGAATAAGCCTGACAGCGGCGGCGATGTCTTCGGCGGCGTAGTCCGAATTCGGCGTGAAGCCGTCCGCCACCGGCTGCGAGTTGCCATAACCGGCGATGTCGAGCAGCCAGACCTCGTAGCCGTTGGCGACGAGGAAGCGGAGCAGACTATAGTCCCCATAGTTCACGTCGAACTCGTGAGAAGAATACGTCAGGCCATGCACCAGCAGGATGGGATCCTTTTCCTGGGCGTCCCGTGTCCGGAAAGACTCCAGATAAAGTTTTACCCCCGCGCGCTCCAGCGGCACAATCTCCCTCGCAAGCTCCGCCGCCGTCCCCTGACAGATCATCGTCCCCATGGCAAGGGAAACTGCGCCGAATAATGCAAGAATACGCGTAACCCGCTTCTTCATAAAAACGCCTCCTTAAATATTAAATATACAATGCAAATATATTATAACTGCAAAATGACGATGTCAACGATTCAATCACAAATATTTCAAAGGCGCCTTACCTAAAAAATAAACCCGACTCCATCGCTGACTGGCGAAAGGTTTAGATTTTCCCGATCTTATGGAGGATGTAAAGGGATTCGCCTCCTGACCTCTCGCATGCCATGCAAGCGCTCTCCCAGCCGGCCTGTACCGCCGCGATGCCGGGGGCTTCGCGGGGATGTGTTGCCTTAGAGTGGCGGACCGCCGCGCCGTCAACGCGCGAATCCTGACGGAAAATACGGAAGGTGATAAAATAAGGCGTCATCTGTTTTGGAAAAAGGAGACTGAGAACATGTCATTCATGTCGTTGAAAAAAATCGCCGTTTTGGCTCTGGCTTTGCTGGTTGCGGCCGCGGGAACGGCCGGCGCGGAAGTGCCGCGCGGGAAGGTGTTGGGCGAGCTGATGCAGGTCCTCGACCTGCCGCTGAAGACGGGCAAGACGTTCGGCGACGTGGACGAGACGACGCCTTACGGGCCGGCGCTGCTGTCGGCACTTTCGCTGGGGATCCTCTACCCGGCCGATGACTTCTCGCCGGAGATCGCCTGCACGAACGCCGAAGCGCTGATGTTTGCGTTTCAGGCCATGGGGTTCCGCCACGAGGCGGAAACGGCGGCCTGGGCGCTGCCGCCGGAGGACAAAAGTCTGCCGGCCTACATTTCCGGCTACGTGGCTCTGGCCAAGTCGGTTCAGCCGGCGGCGCCGCGGAGCGTGTTCTCCAAACCGTGGGACAGCATCACCGAAACACAGCTGAGCGAAGTTTTGGAATGGGCCGGGCGCTGCCGCGCCGGTTTGGTCTGGGACTATGAGATCAAACGCCCCGAAGGCGCGCTGCGCATCCACCGCGAAAACGTCGGCCGCCCGCCGCAGGGCTGGCGCGTGCAGCTGGGCATTTTCGACACGGAGGCGCAGGCCAGCGCTTTCGCGCGGAAGAAGACGAGCGAAGCTTGTCCGCTGAGCGTGCAGGAAGTCGATTTCAGCTACGGCGTTTTCACGCCGCTGGTGGCCGACCGCAGCCAGGCCCACGAATGGGCAACTCGCCTCGGCAAGGGATTCGGCGCCGTGATCCTGCCGGAGTCCGGCGACAGCAGCGCCCTGTTCTGGACGTCTTTCACGCCGGCCGATCCGGCCGACGCCGTGATCGGCATGAACCGCGCCGTCAGTTCTCAAACGCTCGCCAAGCTGTCGGAGATCGCCGCCGCCCACAAGGCGCTCGCGGCCATGAACGGCGGCTATTTCGGCGGCAACGGCCCTATCGGCACGCTGTTCGCCGGCGGACTGCCGGTGACGCTGCCCTATTACAACCGCTCCATGGCGGCATGGGACAAACGGGGCACGATGTACTTCGGCGGCGGCGAATTCCGCATGCGCCTGTCGGTCAACGGCGGGCCGTTTGTGCCCGTGCTGCTCAATTCCAAAGTCGATTACGGCTCGACGGCGATCCTCACGCCCGCGCTGGGCGCGTCCGAAGCCCGCGCCGGCAACAACGGCTTCGTGGCCCGCGTGCACGACGGACTGGTGCAGGAGGCGGTGCCGGCGCTCCAATTCAGCCGCGATATGAATCCCGACGAGTGGCTGATCGTCAGCCGCGATCCCGCGTTCGCGCTGCAAAAAGGCGACCGCGTCGCGCTTGAAACGCAGTGGCGCGAAACTCCGCCCATCGACGTCGCCAGCGCCGTGCAGGCGGGGCCGCTGCTGTACGCGCCCGGGCACCAGTTCTGGGACGAAATGCTGAGCCTGAGCATCCTCGCCCTGCGCCATCCGCGCACGCTGCTTGGCTGGGACGGCAAGCGCATGGTCTGGATCGTGGCGGACGGCCGCTCGTCGTGGCACAGCCGCGGCCTGTTCCTGAACGAGGCCGAACAGCTCGGCCGTCAGCTGGGGCTGACCGCCCTGCTCAATCTCGACGGCGGCGGCTCGTCGGAAATGTGGTGGGACGGTCATGTCGTCAACGCCGTCAGCGACGGTCGCGAACGCCGAATGCCCTACGGCCTGATGGTGCTGAAAAAGTAAGGACGGGCATTCGCTGTTCACTCCTTACTAAAAATGAAAATCCCCCAACGTCCGGCGGTCCTCCGACCGCCGGATTTTTTCGTTCAGCGAAGCTACTCTATGTGGAACATCTTCGCGCTGCGTTTTTATTTTGGCGTCATGCTATAATTCAGCCGTGTCTCAAACGATGAAAACGAACGTTCCTGCTGGGAACGCAGGGGGAAATTTCCATGAACTACGATGCGATCATCGTCGGCGCGGGGCCGGCGGGGATTTTCGCGGCGCTGGAACTGACCGGCGCGGGCAAAAAAGTGCTGATCGTCGACAAGGGGCAGCTGATCAGGGAGCGAATCTGTCCGATCATGGCGGGCAAGGCCGATCAGTGCGTCAACTGCCCGTCCTGTGCCGTGGTGTCCGGCTGGGGCGGCGCGGGGTCGGCTTCCGACGGCAAGCTGACGATCACGACCGGCTACGGCGGCAACCTCGAAGAGTACATTGGCACGGCGGAGCTGGAACGCTTGATGAAAGCCGTGGACGACCGCTTCGTCGCCGACGGAGCGGATCCCCATCTGTACGAGCCAAGCGGGCAGAACGTGCACGACACGATCCGCCGCGCCGCCGCGAAGGGCATCAAGGTGCTGCCGGCCAGGATCCGCCACATCGGCACCGACGCCTCGCGCGAAGTGCTCGACGCCATGTACCGCTCCCTGCGCGACAAATGCGACATCCTCATGAACACGTTCGTTCAGGACATCCTCGTCGAAAACGGCGCCGCCGTCGGCGTGGTCACGAGCGACGGCACGGAATACCGCGCCGCCGACGTCATCGCCGCGCCGGGGCGCGACGGCGCTTCGTGGCTGGAGGGAATCGTCAGGCGCCTGAAGCTGCCGATCGCCTCGATGCCGGTGGACATCGGCGTGCGCGTCGAAGTGCCCGACAGCGCCTGCGAGGAGCTGACCCGCGACTTTTACGAGGTCAAGTGTCTCTACAACACGCCCACGTTCGACGACCGCGTGCGCACCTTCTGCATGAACCCGTCGGGCTTCGTCGTTTCCGAGTTCAACCGCACGCACGGCCTCGTCACCGTCAACGGGCACAGCCTCAAGAACACCAAGTCGCACAACACGAACTTCGCCGTGCTCGTCACCAAGAATTTTACGCGCCCGTTCACCGACCCGATCGGTTACGCCACGCACATTGCCCGCCTCGCCAACATGCTGGCCGGCGGCGGGCTGCTGGTGCAGCGTCTCGGCGACCTGCGCGACGGCCGCCGCTCCACGCCCGACCGCATCGCCCGCGGCATGATCGAGCAGACGGGCCCAGCCGTCCCCGGCGATCTCAGCCTCGTGCTGCCCCATCGCCACATGACCGACATCGTCGAGTTCCTCGACGCGCTGAACGCAATCATGCCCGGCGTCAACCAGAACGACACGCTGCTTTACGGCGTGGAGATCAAGCTTTATTCGCTGCGTCTCGAGCTGAGAAACAACCTCGCCGTGCCGAACGTCAAACATCTGTACATGGCCGGCGACGGAGCCGGCGTCAGCCGCGGCATCATCCAGGCGGCGGCCAGCGGCCTTGTGGCCGGAAGGGCCGTTCTCGGCGCCTGAGAGCATTTCAAATTTTCTTTCGCAGGAGGCTGATTCTTCATGGAAGAAAAACGCGTTACGCTCAGCGCGTCCCGCGTCATGCCCATTCGGGCCGTGAAAGCCGGGGGCGCGCTGAATGCTTGACGAAAACACGGCCGTACTTTTTCAGGGCGATTCGGTCCTGCTCTTTCAGGGGCGCCTGCCCGACGCCGCCGAGGCGGGGCAATTGCCGTTGAGCGACTCGGGGCCCTTCGGCAGTCTCGGCCCGGCCGGCTGCGTCTGGGGGCGCGTCGAAGAGGGCGCCAAGCTCCCCGCGGGCTGGAGCGCCGTCAGCCGCCGCGCCTTCGGCGAGCAGTTCGGCAGAGAAGATTTTCAGGCCATGAGCGCCGCCTGGGGCTTGGCCGACTGGCATCGTCAAGCCCGCTACTGCGGCTGCTGCGGCGCGAAGATGGAGCCCGCGCCCGGCGAGCAGCACGCCATGAAGTGCCCCAACTGCGGACACACGCTCTTTCCCGTCATCTGCCCGGCCATGATCGTGGCCGTCGAGCGCGACGGCAAGCTGCTGCTGGCCATGAACCGGCGGAACCGACTCAACCGCTTCAGCGTGCTGGCGGGATTCCTCGAAGTCGGCGAGTCGATCGAGGACGCCGTTGTCCGCGAAGTGCGCGAGGAAGTGAACGTCGAAGTGGACCGGAACAGCATTCAGTACCTGTACAGCCAGTACTGGCCGTTTCCCCGCTCGCTGATGCTGGCCTGCCGCGCCCGCTGGAAGAGCGGCGAACTTCGCCCCGACGGCGTGGAGATCGGCGAGGCGCACTGGTTCGCCCCCGACGAGATCCCCGCCAACATTCCCGGCTCGATCACCGTGGCCGGCTGGCTGATCCGCGATTTTCTCGCGCGCCACGGCGGCGCGGCGGAACGCCGCTGACGTTTTTTGCCGCGCTTTGCCGCGCGAAATTCATTCGAAAAAACGGGGGCTGACCGAAAACAATCGGTCAGCCCCCGTTTTTTCTGCCCGCCGTCGTTCAACGAAACGAAAATGAATGTTCTGATTATTTTATTATTTGCCGTCTAATTTTTAGACTTGAATTAACGGAATAATTGCAATATTACTTATTTTAACGGCGTCGACAGTTTACTTTTCGCTGAGCCGCTCATATAATTCATTTTCATATCGACGGGAAAGGCGCTGCGCCTCTCCCCCAAACCGTCGGGGAAAGCTCATGCTTCTTTCGCGTTGGCAGACCTGCCTGAAAGCGCATGCTCTGCAAATTCTCGCTGAAAGGATGTTTTGCACGATGAAAAAGAACGTATTCGCATTCGTTTTCGCCGTCTCCATGACGGCCGGCTGCGCCTTCGGCGCCGGGGCCTTCAAGCTGGGCGGCACGGCTCCTCTGACGGGAGGCGCCGCCATTTACGGCAACGCCGCCAAGAACGGCGCGCAGATCGCCGTCGACGAGATCAACGCGGCCGGCGGCATCAAATTCGAGCTGAATTACGAGGACGACACGCACGACGCCGAAAAGGCCGTCAACGCCTACAACGCCCTCAAGGACTGGGGCATGCAGCTCTCGCTCGGATCGGTCACGTCCAAACCCTGCGAGGCGACGGCCGCGGAGAATTTTGCCGACCGTATCTTCGCGCTCACGCCTTCCGCTTCGGCCGTCGCCGTGACCGCCGGCAAGGACAACGTGTTCCAGATGTGCTTCGTCGATCCCAATCAGGGCTCCGCCTCCGCGCAGTACATCGCCGGCAAAGCTTTGGCCAAGAAAGTCGCCGTGATCTGGAAGAACGACGACGTGTACTCCAAGGGCATTCATGACACGTTCGCGACCAAGGCGGCCGAAGCCGGTCTGGAAGTGGTCAGCGACACCACGTTTGCCGACGGCAACGACACCGACTTCTCGGTGCAGCTGGCCGACGCCAAGAAGAGCGGCGCGGAGCTGGTGTTCCTCCCCATGTACTACCAGCACGCCTCGCTGATCCTCGCTCAGGCGGCGGCCATGAACTTCGCGCCCAAGTGGTTCGGCGTGGACGGCATGGACGGCATCCTGACCATGGAAGGTTTCAACAAGGATCTGGCCGAAGGCGTCATGCTTCTGACGCCGTTCAACGCCGACTCCACGGATGAGCGCACGGCCGCTTTCGTGGCCGAGTACCGGAAACGCTTCGGCGAAGTGCCCAATCAGTTTGCCGCCGACGCGTACGACTGCGTTTACGCTTACAAGCAGGCGCTCGAAAACGCCAAGGCCGCGCCCGACATGGATGCCGAGAAGCTCTGCGAACTGATGATCGGGCAGTTCACGACGATGACGTTCAACGGACTGACGGGCGGCAACATGACGTGGAAGCCCAACGGCGAGATCTCCAAGGATCCCAAGGCCATGATCATCAGAAACGGCGCTTACGTCGGGCTCGATTAAACTTCACGGGCGCAAGCGGACGGCGCGCCGTTCCGCCTTGCCTGAGAGCGTCGCCGGAAGGCCGGCCTGACCGGTCCTTTCGGCGGCGCTCTCGCTTTTCTCTTCCGAACGGCTCTATCCTGCCGTTCGCCGTTTTTCCATTTTTTTTGCGAGATCTTTCGAGGTGAACTCATGACCTTTTTGAACTTCTTCATCAGCGGCATCAGCCTGGGCAGCATTTACGCGATCATCGCGCTGGGCTACACCATGGTCTACGGCATCGCCAAGATGCTCAACTTCGCCCACGGCGACGTGATCATGGTCGGTGCCTACGTGTGCTTTTACGCCGTGTTCCGTTTCCATCTGCCGGCGCTCGCCGGCGTCGCTTTGGCCATGGGAGTCTGCACGCTGCTGGGCGTCGTCGTGGAAAAGCTGGCCTACAAGCCGCTGCGTCAGGCGCCGTCGCTGGCGGTGCTGATCACGGCCATCGGCGTCAGTTACTTTTTGCAGAACACGGCCCTGCTGCTGTGGACGTCGAATCCCAAGGTATTCCCCTCGGTGGTCGGACACGGCGCGGTCAAGCTGTTCGGCGGCCGGCTTTCCATCTCGCACGTGACGATCGTGACGATCGCTTCCTGCCTCGTCATCATGACGGCGCTGTCGTGGTTCGTCGGCCGCACGCGCATGGGCAAAGCGATGCGCGCCTGCTCGGAGGACAAGGGCGCGGCGCTGCTGATGGGCATCAACGTCAACGCCGCCATTTCCCTGACGTTCGCCATCGGTTCCGGGCTGGCGGCCGTGGCCGGCGTGCTGCTGTGCTCGGCCTATCCGACGCTGATGCCGACGACGGGCTCGCTGCCGGGCATCAAGGCGTTCACGGCTGCGGTGTTCGGCGGCATCGGCTCCATTCCCGGCGCCTTTTTGGGTGGGCTGCTGCTGGGCGTGATCGAGATTTTCGCCAAGGCGTACATTTCCACGCAGCTCTCCGACGCCGTGGTCTTCGCCGTGCTGATCGTAGTGCTGCTGGTCAAGCCAGCGGGACTGCTGGGCCGTCAGGCGCAGGAGAAGGTGTAGCCATGAAGCGGCTGATCAACCTCAAACGGGCGGAAGCGCGCCGCGTTTACGGCACTTACGCTCTCGTGACGCTGGCGTACGCCGTCCTGCAAGTGATGATCTCGACGCGGACGCTCAGTTCGTCCATGAAGGGGATGCTGGTGCCGATCTGCGCCTACATGGTCATGGCCGTGGCGTTGAATCTGGTGGTCGGCGTGCTCGGCGAGCTGTCGCTGGGACACGCCGGTTTTATGTCTGTGGGCGCGTTCTCGGGCGTCGCCTGCGCCATCCTGCTGCAAGATCTCGTGCCTTTCGTGCCGCTGCGCCTGTCCGTTTCCATGGCGGCAGGGGCGGCGTTCGCGGCGCTGGCCGGTTTTTTGATCGGCATTCCCGTGCTGCGGCTCAAGGGCGACTACCTGGCCATCGTCACGCTGGCCTTCGGCGAGATCATCAAAAGCGTGCTGAACAACTTTTACATGGGCGTCGACAGGGCGGGGCTGCACTTCAGCATGCTGGCCGACACAACGGGGCTGCTGCCCGGCGGCCGTCTGATCGTCGGCGGCCCGATGGGCATCGGCGGCATCCGCAAGATCGCCACGTTCGGCGCCGGCTTCGCGCTGGTGATGATCGCGCTGGTCGTCGTCTACAACCTCATCAACAGCCGTCTGGGGCGCGCTTTCCAGGCCGTCCGCGACGACCGTATCGCCGCCGAGAGCGTCGGCATCGACGTCGCCCGCTACAAGATGACCGCCTTCGTCGTTTCCGCGGCGCTGGCAGGCGCGGCCGGCTGCCTGTTCGCCATGAACTACTCCACCATCGTCGCCAACAAGTTCGACTTCAACACTTCGATCCTGATCCTCGTTTTCGTGGTGCTGGGCGGACAGGGCAACATGCTCGGCTCGATCGCCGCCGCCGCGGCGCTGACGATCCTGCCGGAAAAACTGCGCGAGTTCCGCGACTACCGCATGCTGATCTACGCGGTGCTGCTGATCGCCATCATGCTGGGCTCCAACAGCGCCTCCGTGAGGAATTTCTTCGCGCGGCTGAAGCGCTTCGGCAGAAAAGCGAAGGAGGAAATGCCCCATGGCCACTAAGCTCGTTCCCGTCCCTTCGCGCGCGTTGGTTCCCGAGCGCGACGCCGGGCGCGCCCCGATCCTGGAGTGCGTCAACCTTGGGCTGACGATCGGCGGTCTGAAGATCGTCGAGAACTTCAACCTCACCATCGGCCGCACGGAGATCGCCGGGCTGATCGGCCCCAACGGCGCCGGCAAGACGACGGTCTTCAATCTGCTCACCAAGGTCTACCACCCCACCACGGGCACCGTGCTGCTCGACGGCCAGGACACCGCCGGCATGACGCCGGCGCAGGCCAACCGCCTCGGCATCGCCCGCACGTTCCAGAACGTTCGGCTTTTCAAGAACCTCAGCGTCGCCGACAACGTCAAGGCCGCCATGACCAACGACATCCACTACGGCCTGTTCGGCGCCATCCTGCGCCTGCCGCGCTACCGACGCCAGGAACTGGCCGCGCATCATCGCGCCCTGAAACTGTTGTCCATTTTCGACATGCAGGGTCTGGCCGACGTCAAGGCCGGCTCGCTGCCCTACGGCGCGCAGCGCCGCCTCGAGATCGTGCGCGCGCTGGCCACCTATCCATCGCTGCTGCTGCTCGACGAGCCGGCCGCCGGCATGAACCCCTCGGAGACGCGCGAGCTGGCCGACAGCATCCGCCGCGTGCACGAGATGTTCCCGATCGCCATCATGCTCATCGAACACGACATGAATCTGGTCATGAACCTGTGCGAGGGCATCTGCGTGCTCAACTTCGGGCGCGTCATCGCCAAGGGCGCGCCGGCGGACATCCAGAGCGATCCCGCCGTCATCGAGGCCTACCTCGGCCGGCAGAAGGAGGGCTAACCATGGCCGAAGCGATTCTCAAAGTCGACGACGTCCACGTCTTTTACGGCAGCATCCACGCCGTCAAGGGCATTTCCTTCGAAGTCTTTCAGGGCGAGACCGTCACGCTGATCGGCGCCAACGGCGCCGGCAAGTCCACGACGCTGAACGCCATCTCCGGCCTGCTGCCGCGCACGGGCGGCGTCTCTTTTTTCGGCCGGAAGCTGGCGAAAGTGCCGCCCTACAAAGTGGTTGAACTCGGGCTTGCCCAGGTGCCCGAAGGCCGACGCATCTTTCTGCACATGTCGGTGCAGGAAAATCTGGAAATGGGGGCCTACACGCGCCATGCCGCCGGCGCACAGAGCCTCGCCGCCGATCTGGAAACGGTCTTCGCGCTTTTTCCGCGCCTAAAGGAACGCCGCCGTCAAATCGCCGGCACGCTCTCCGGCGGCGAGCAGCAGATGCTCGCCATGGGACGCGCGCTGATGAGCCGTCCCAAGCTGCTCATGCTGGACGAGCCGTCCATGGGGTTGGCGCCGCTGCTCGTCGAAGCCATTTTCGACATCATCGGCAATCTGCACGCGAACGGCGCCACGATCCTGCTCGTCGAGCAGAACGCGCGCATGGCGCTGTCCATCGCTGACCGCGGCTACGTGCTGGAAACCGGCCGCATCGTCGCCACCGGCACCGGGCGTGAGCTGCTCGACTCCCCCGCCATCAAAAAAGCCTACCTGGGCGGCTGACAAGCGGGTGAGATTCGCAAAACGAATTGCGCAGACCGCACAGGCAAGATAGTTCCGATCTGCTGAATTTCCTCGGGGCGCGAGGCACTCACCGCGAAGCCGTTCTATTGAGGATTTGCATGAAATCGAACCGGCCCGAAAGCCAAAAAAACAAACGACATTTTACATTATTATGATGTAAAATGCCGTTTGCGTTTTATAAGCCCAGATCAAGTTAGTCCTATCAAATCAATTTGAGAAAAATAATTCCCTATTGAAACTTTTCCCCATATTGTCTAGAATAAGCTTATATTACTGTCTTTTACAGAGACGGAGAAAAATGGAATTTTCGCAAAAACAGCATGCCTTGAACCGGAGATTCGAAGGGGGCCGGCGGAAAGGTATATTTTTCAAAATAGGGGGAAGAATCGTGAGCAGACTCAGCATCGTCACAAAAAATCAGGCGCAGACGACCGTCGAAGGCCTGTACAAGGACATGGAGCGCCGCATTCAGGCCAGTCCTCCCGAACTGTGTCCGGTCGATCTGGCCGTTTCGTTCCTGCACATCTGCCACTCGCAGTCGTGCGGCAAGTGCGTGCCCTGCCGCGTCGGCCTCAGCCGTCTGGAAGAACTTCTCAATTCCGTGCTGGACGGCCGCGCCGACATGAGCACCATCGACACCATCGAGCGAACGGCCGAGAGCGTCTACCTCACCTCGGACTGCGCCATCGGGCAGGAAGCCGCCCGCATGGTGCTCAAAGGCGTGCGCGGCTTCCGCGACGACTTTGTCGAACACATTCAGCACGGCCGCTGCATGTGCCTGCAGAACCAGCCCGTGCCCTGCGTCTCGCTGTGCCCGGCGCACGTGGACATTCCCGGCTACATCGCCCTGATCCACGCCGGCCGTTACGGCGACGCCGTGCAGCTGATCCGCAAGGACAATCCGCTGCCCGCCGTGTGCGGCATGATCTGCGAGCATCCGTGCGAGACCCGCTGCCGCCGCACGCTGGTGGACAATCCCATCAACATCCGCGGGCTCAAGCGCTACGCCGTGGAGCACGAGGAGACAATCCCCGTGCCGAAGCGCGCCCCCGCCACGGGCAAAAAAATCGCCGTCGTCGGCGGCGGCCCCGGCGGATTGAGCGCCGCCTATTATCTGTCCATCATGGGGCACGACGTGACCGTTTACGAGCAGCGTCAGCAGCTGGGCGGAATGCTTCGCTACGGCATCCCCGCCTACCGCCTGCCCCGCGAAGTGCTCGACCGCGAGATTGCCGGCCTCCTTTCGGCAGGGATCCACGTCAAAACCGGAATCAGCGTCGGCAACGACGTCTCCGTCAAGGAATTGTACGACCGGTACGACGCGCTGTACCTCTCCATCGGCGCCCACATCGACAAGAAGCTGGGCATCGAAGGCGAAGAGGCCGAGGGCGTCATCTCCGCCGTGGAGATGCTGCGCGCCATCGGCGACGGCCATTATCCCGACTTCACCGGGCTCGACGTGATCGTCGTCGGCGGCGGCAACGTCGCCATGGACGTGGCCCGCTCGGCGGTAAGGTGCCACGCCAAGTCGGTGCGCCTCGTCTACCGCCGCCGCAAAGAGGACATGACCGCCCTGCCCGAGGAGGTGGAAGGCGCCATCGCCGACGGCGTGGAGATCGTCGAGCTGCACGCGCCGCTCCGCGTCATCAGGGACGAAAACAACAAGGTCGTTTCGCTCTGCACGCAGCCGCAGATCATCGGCGAGTTCAAAAACGGCCGGCCGGCGCCGGTCGACGCGGACGCGCCGGAGATCTGCTTCCGCTGCGACCGCGTACTGGTGGCCATCGGCCAGGGCATCGAGTCGCGCAAGTTCGAACAGTACGGCATCCCCGTCAAGCGCGGCGCGATCGAGAGCATGGACACCACCGGCATCAGGAATGCCGACGGCATCTTCGCCGGCGGCGACTGCGTCACCGGCCCCGCCACGGTCATCCGCGCCATCGCCGGCGGCAAGGTCGCGGCGGCCAATATCGACGAGTATCTGGGCTTCGACCACGTGATCACGAGCGGCATCGAAGTGCCGCAGGTGCGCTTCGACGACCACACGTCCTGCGGTCGCGTGAACATGGTGGAACGCCCCGCTGCGGAGCGGATCCGCGATTTCGATCTGATGGAACTGCCGATGAGCGACCAGGAAGCGTGCCAGGAATCCGGACGCTGCCTGCGCTGCGATCACTTCGGCTATGGCGTGTTCAAGGGGGGGCGTGTGGAAAAATGGTAAATGTCGTCATCGATGGGAAACACATTCAGGTTCAGGAAAGAACGACGATCCTCGACGCCGCCAAGGCCGCGGGGATCAGGATCCCCACGCTCTGCTTCCTCGCCGGCGTCAACGAGATCGGCGCCTGCCGCGTCTGCGTCGTCGAAGTGGAAGGGTACGAGCGGCTCTTCACGGCCTGCAACAATCCCGTTGAAGAGGGCATGGTCATCCGCACCAACAGCAAGAAGGCCCGCGAGGCCCGCCGCGCCAACGTGCGCATGATCCTCTCCGAGCACGACAACCACTGTCCGACGTGCGTGCGCAGCGGCAACTGCGAGCTGCAGCGCATCGCCAACGAGCTCAACATCCACGACACTCCGTTTGAAAAGCATTACGTCAACCGGCGAACCAGTCCCGATTTTCCGCTCATCCGAGACTTTTCGCTCTGCATCAAGTGCATGCGCTGCGTGCAGGTCTGCGACAAGATTCAGCACGCCAACGTCTGGGACGTGGTCAACACCGGGGCCAAAACCACCGTCGACGTGGCCCGCGTCTACCGCCTCGAAGACGCCGACTGTGCTCTGTGCGGCCAGTGCATCACTCACTGCCCCGTGGGCGCGCTGCACGAACGCGACGACACGCAGAAAGTGCTCGACGCCATCGACGATCCCGAAAAGATCGTGCTCGTCCAGATCGCGCCGGCCATCCGCACCGCCTGGGGCGAAGAGTTCGGCATGAAGCCCGGGGAGGCCACCGTCACACGTCTGGCCGCGGCGCTGCGCCTCGTCGGCTTCGACTACGTGTTCGATACCAACTTCTCCGCCGACCTCACGATCATGGAGGAAGGCAGCGAGTTCGTGGAGCGTCTCAAGCACCGCGACCACGAGAAATTCCCGATGTTCACCTCCTGCTGCCCCGGCTGGATTCGCTTCGTCAAGAGCCACTGGCCGCAGTTCGTCGGCCAGCTGTCGTCGGCCAAGTCGCCGCAGCAGATGTTCGGCGCCGTCGCCAAGAGCTGGTACGCGCAGACGCTCGGCGTCGATCCGTCCAGGATCTTTTCCGTCTCCATCATGCCCTGCCTGGCCAAAAAGGCCGAGTGCGCGCTGCCCGGCATGGACGGAGCCGGCGCGGGGCAGGACGTGGACGTTGCTCTGACCACGCGCGAAGTATCGCGTCTGATCCGTTCGCTGCAGATCCAGCCGCAGGACCTCGAAGACGAAGAGCTCGACATGCCGCTCGGCGTCGGCAGCGGCGCGGGCGCGATCTTCGGCGCCACTGGCGGCGTCATGGAAGCGGCGCTGCGCAGCGCGTTCTTCCTCGTCACCGGCAAAAATCCCGAGCCCGACGCCTTCAAGTCGGTGCGCGGCATGGACGGTTGGAAGGAAGCCACGTTCGACATCGCCGGGACCGCGCTCAAAGTGGCCGTCGTCAACGGCCTCGGCAACGCCGACAAGCTGCTGGCCGCGCTCGACCGCGGCGACGTGCGTTACGATTTCGTCGAAGTCATGGCCTGCCCCGGCGGCTGCGTCGGCGGCGGCGGGCAGCCGATCCACGACCGCGTGGAGATGGCGCCTCAACGCGCCCCTACGCTCTACGACATCGACCGCGGCATGGAGCTGCGCTTTTCGCACGAGAACCCGTCCATCCTCGCGTGCTACAAACAGTTCCTCGGCGCGCCGCTGTCGGAAAAAGCGCACCATCTGCTTCACACGACATACCACGGCTGGAAGATGCCCGGCGAAAAGTAGCGGGCCGTTTCCCGCCGCGGCAGACGTGGAGTTCCGCCCCGTTCGCCCGGGGCGGAGTTTTTTTTTGCGCGCCCCGCAAAGACCGAAAGGCGCCGCTCTTTCCAGTGGACAGGGCGGCGCCTTTGTTGTATCTTTGGCGATATGACATTTTTCGCGGCGCGAGAGGAGCGGTGAACGTGAACGAACGGAGCGATTTTTTCAAAGTTGTCGACTTCGGCGACGGCATCCTGCGCCTCGAGGGCAGCGGCAGCGTTTATTGTTATCTTGTCGAGGGGCGCCAGGGTGCGTTGCTGATCGACACGATGACCGGCCTCGGCAACCTGCGCGCCTTCGTGAAAAAACTGACCCGCCTGCCTCTCACCGTCGTATGCACGCACGGCCACTTCGACCACATCGGCGGCGCGCTCGACTTCGAAGAAGTCTGGATTCCGGCGCGCGACGCCGGCATGATCGCCGAGCAGAACGCCGTGGAACGCAAATTCCAGTTCGAAAGCCGTCTTTGCTCGCTGCGCAGAGTTCCCCTGCAGTTCACGCGGGACGATTTCACGCCGCCCCATCCCATCAAATGGCGGCCGCTGTACGATGGCGGACGTTTCGATCTTGGCCGCCGCATTGTCACCGCCGTCGACGTCCCCGGGCACACGCGCGGCTCCATGGGCTTTCTCGACTCCAAAACGGGTGTTTTCTTCTCCGGCGACGCGGGCAGCCGCAGCACCTTCCTGTTTCTCGACTGTTCCGCCACGGCAGCGGCCTGCTTGAGCGGGCTGCTGCGTCTCAAACGCATGCGCGAGTGCCAGATCAGCCAATGGTATAACTTTCACAACTACACGGAAATGCCGGCCTCGATCCTCGACGATCTGATCCGGGGCTGTCGGGACGCGCTCGCCGGCAACGCGAACGGCCCCGCCTTTCGCGGCAACGACGACTACCGCTTCGTCTACCCTGTCGATGCCACGTGGAAAAGGCTGGACGGCGGCTTCGGCAACCTGATTGTCTCGCTCCGCCGCCTGCGCTGAAAACCTCGCAGGGCAGCCGCTTGTGAAGAACAATTTTACAAATTCGGAATTCCGGCATAAAATCAAGCTGCACTCCGGCAGTTTCGCGACCACAATCTCAGCGACAGAAAAGGGGCGTTTTTTCATGGAACGGAAACTGAGCGTCAACACGCTGGCGGTTCACGCCGGCGCGCGCAGGGACGATGCTTTCGGCGCGATCAACACGCCGGTCTACATGACGTCCAACTACCGCATTCCCACCGACGGCACGCCCGTCGACTGGAGCGGCATCAACAGCAACATCTACCAGCGCAACCGCAACGTCAACCAGATGGTGCTGCAGGACCGGCTCTGTGCCCTCACCGGCGCGGAGGACGGCGCGGTGTTCGCCAGCGGCGTGGCGGCGCTGATGAGCGTGTTCACCACGTTTCTCAACTCGGGCGATCACGCCGTCATTTCCGAGGTCTGCTACAGCGCCACGAACCTGCAGTTCCGCGAGTTTTTGCCGAAAAAGTACGGCATCCAGGTGACCTTCGTCGACATTACCGATGCGGAGGCGGTGCGCCGCGCCGTGCGCCCCAACACGAAGCTGATCCACGCCGAAACGCCCGGCAACCCGACCACGGGCATCGCCGACCTCGACGCGCTGGCGCGGACCGCTCACGAAGCGGGGGCGCTGCTTTCCGTCGACGCTACGTTCGCCGGGCCGCTCTGCCTGCGCCCGCTCGAGCATGGGACCGACCTCGAGATCCACAGCATGACCAAGTACATCAACGGCCACGGTGATTCGCTCGGCGGCTGCGTGCTGGGGCGCCGCGAGCTGCTGACGAAGATCAAGGAAGAGGCCATGGTCAACTATGGCGGCATCCTCAGCCCGTTCAACGCCTGGCTGGTGGCGCGCGGGCTGGCGACGGCGCCGCTGCGCATGGCTCAGCACTGCCGCGCCGCGCAGGCGGTGGCGGAATTCCTCGAACGGAGTCCGGCCGTGCGCTTCATCTGGTACCCGGGACTGGCGAGCCATCCTCAGCACGAACTGGCCAAGCGCCTCATGGGCGGCCAGTACTCGGGCATGATCTCGTTCGACATCAAGGGCGACGAGAGGGTCCATCAAAAGTTCCTCGACAGCCTGCGCCTGATCACGCACGCCGTGTCGCTCGGCGATATCGAAAGCCTGATCGTCTACTACGACAAGAACAGCGACAAGCTGCCCCACTATCCGCCCGTCTACCGCGAGGGCTTCTTCCGCTTCAGCGTCGGGCTTGAAGACCCCGCCGACCTGATCGCCGACCTGCAGCAGGCCCTCGAGGCCAGCGGCGCGCTGAAAGCGTAGTTGGCGCGGGACGAAAAGGACTGACAGGCCGCGGCAAAAGCGCGCCTTCAAAAACGTTTTCGAGGAGGCTTTCATCATGAGCGAACCAACCGCCCAAGCGGCGGCAAAAAGGAAACTGCACATGCCCGACACCTGGCTGGTCGTCTTCGCCATCGTCGCGGTCATGGCCGCGCTGTCCTGGGTGATTCCGTCGGGCAGCTTCGACTACCAGAAGGTCGACGTCAACGGCACGATGCGCAACGTCGCCGTCGCCGGATCGTACCACGCCATCCCCAAGGCGCAGACGAAGCCCACCGGCTTCATCGGCCTTTTCGCCTCGCTCTATCAGGGCTGCTACGAGGCCGCCGACATCATCTTCGTCATCCTCGCCTGCGCGGCCACGTTCGGCGTCATGGTCAAGACCGGCGCGTTCCACGCCGGCATCGGCAAGGTCATGAAAAAGGTCGGCCGCCGCGAAAAGCTGCTCATCCCCATTCTCATGGTCCTCTTCGGCCTGGGCGGCTCGGTCTTCGGCATGCTCAGCGAGTTTTACGGCTTCTACCCGCTGATCGTCGGCCTAGGCGTTGCCATCGGCTACGACGCGATGACGGGATTTGCCATCCTCGCCCTCGGCGAATACGTGGGTTTCATGGCCGCGACGCTGAATCCCTACTCGGTCGCCGTCGCCCAGTCCATCGCCGGCGTGCCGCTCTACTCCGGCGTCGTCTACCGCGCCGTCTGCTTCGCCGTGTTCATGGGGATCTGCATCGCCTACGTGATGCGCTACGCCGCGAAAGTGAAAAGATCGCCCCAGTCCTCGGTGATGTACGGCGAACCCTGCCTCCATTCCTTCGACCGCGGCGAACTCGACCAATACGACTTCACCTGGCGGCACGGGCTGATCCTGCTCGACGTGCTCGTCACGCTGGCCGCGCTGATGGTCGGCCTGACGCGATGGAGCTGGGGCTACAAAGAGCTCTGCGGCCTGTTCATCGTCATGTCGGCCGCGGCCGCGCTGATCTCCGGATGGAATCCCAACAGGTACTGCGCCGAAATGCTGGCGGGGGCAAAAAGCGTACTCTGGGGCTGCATCCTTACCGGACTGGCCAAAAGCATCGTCGTGATCATGAAGGACGCCATGATCATGGACACGATCATCAACGCGCTCGCCGATCTGCTCAAAAACGCGCCCTCGGCCATCTCCGCGCAGCTGATGTTCGTCACGCAGACGATCATCAACTTCCTCGTGCCGTCAGCCTCCGGACAGGCGGCCGTGACCATGCCGATCATGGCGCCGCTGGCCGACGCGCTGGGCGTCAGCCGCCAGGTAGCCTGCCTGGCCTATCAGTTCGGCGACGGGCTCTCCAACATCCTCTGGCCGACCTGCGGCATCGTCGTCATCTGCGGCCTCGCCGACATCCGTTACGACCTGTGGCTGAAATGGTTCGCCAAGCTCTTCGCCATGCTCTTTCTCGCGCAGATGATCATGATCGAGATCGCCGTGCTGATGGGCTGGTAACGCAAACGCCGCCGCGGCAAAACGCCGAAAAGCGAAAAAAACATCATACCTCTGACATAACGCAACGCCCGGCAGCTTAACAGCTGCCGGGCGTTTTTCAGCGGCGATGTTCCACGTGGAACACCGCCGCTGAAACATTTTTTCATACCGATTTTCACGAGGAGCTCTGCTTTCAGCGCTTCGTTCCTAGAAAACGGCGTAATCCACGTCCTTCGGGTCGCCGATGAACATATGTCCGGGGGCGTGAGTGATGGCGAAGGGCGGCTTGCTCTTCATCAGCACCGCCTGCGGCGTGACGCCGCAGGCCCAGAAGACCGGCGTTTCGCCCTCGCGGATCTCCACCGGATCGCCGAATTCAGGTTTGTCGATGTTCTTGATGCCGATGGCAGCAGGGTCTCCGATGTGAACGGGCGCGCCATGAACAGCCGGAAACCTTCCCGTCGCCAGCACCGCTTTGGGCACCTGCTTGTGCTTTACCGGGCGCATGCTGACCACCATCGGCCCCGAGAGACGTCCCGCCGGCCTGTTCTGAATGTTGGTGACGTACATAGGCACGTTGCAGTTCATGTCGATATGACGGATGGGGATCCCCGCTTCCAGCAGCGCCCCCTCGAAGCTGAAGGAACAGCCGAGCAGGAAGGCGACCAAATCCTCCCGCCAGTATTTTGCGACGCTCGTCGGTTCGTCGATCAGCTCGCCGTCTTTCCAGACCCGGTATCTGGGGATGTCGGTGCGAACGTCCGATCCGGGAGCGATGAGCTTTGCCTCGCCATCTCCGGGTTCGGTGACGTCGAGGATCGGACAGGGCTTGGGATTGCGCTGGGCAAACACGAGGAAATCGTAGGCCCACTCCTTGGGCAAAACGATCAGGTTCGCCTGCACGTGACAATGGCAGAGCCCCGACGTGGGATAGATCCATTTTTCCTCGCGGATCAGCCGGCGCATTTCCCGCGGATGCGCGGAACGAAAGGGCGCGACATCAAACGGCAACGTCATTCGGCAACAAACCTCCTTTGATGGTTATTATAACAACCCAAGATATCCAGCTCCTTGAGTCGTTCCATTTTCCGTAGGGGATTGACCGCGCGTTTCCGTTTGGATTATATCAAGAAAACGGGACAAGCGCCACTCGACGGCGCTGGCTGAAATGCGGAGACGCCGGTCCGGTGCGCTGACAACAAAGAAACGGCATCACCACTCCATTTGGGGCGAGTCCCTTTCGGACCTAACGCAACGCCCGGCAGCTCAGCAGCTGCCGGGCATTTTTCAGCGGCGATGTTCCACGTGGAACATCGCCGTTCCGCTCATTTTTTTCGGACGGCTCGCATGAAGCATCTCGCGTTAAGCCTCCTTCTTCAGACTGACCTCCGGCTCGCGGGGGATGCTGAACAGCGGGATGAAACGATCCCAGCCGGTGATCGTCAGAACCAGCATCGAGACCACGGCGACCCAGGCGAAATAGTTGTGCGTGATCACGCCCATCACCGTCAGCGTGTCGGCCGCCAGCGGATACACCGACGTGGCGATGCCCAATGCTAGACACAGATACTTTTTTATTATTTTAAACTAGGTAAATTTAATTTTTACAAAATTGAGTCAGGTCGCTCAAGCAACCTTGACTTTTTGCAGTCAATATAATATACTACCTAATAGGTTGTTATACAAGTTGCTAAGTAGCTTAATATTCACGTTGCCCAAACGAAATGTTTGAATATAAAAAGGAGGTGAACAAAAAGGATTCTCACTTTACATATCCATTTATCTACGGGATAGCAGGATGGAGCAGTAAGTAGTGAAACACATGACAGGTTAAATATAGAGCTATTTTAGGAGGAATTTCTACGATGAAGATCACAAAGGTAGATGTCTATCAACAGCAGAATCCTGACAGAGCTTCATGGCGCCCAGTGTTTTGCCGTATTCATACAGATGAGGGCGTTTACGGCGATGGCGAGGCAGCCCTCTGCTATGGTATAGCAGCGCCTGCTGCTTTTGGCATGATCAAAGACTTGGCTACATTGATTATTGGCATGAACCCTCTGGATAATGAAGTCATCTGGGACAAGCTCTATAAGTGCACATTCTGGGGACAAAACGGAGGCCCCGTAGTTTTTGCTGGTATTTCGGCAATTGACATCGCTTTATGGGACA
>NZ_VUNH01000005.1 GCF_009695745.1 Pyramidobacter porci | reverse complement strand
AGGCGATCAGCTCGATCTGGCGGTTCTGACGGCGGTACTCTTCGACGATGATGTCGGCGATCTCGGCGTCTACTTCGCGGATGTACTTGTCGCTGTTCTTGTCCATTGCTATCTACCTGCCCTTTCAATATAAATAACCATCTTAAAAATACACGATATATTGCGTATCTCTATTGCGAACATGTTATTTCCTTCATCGAGCTTTGTCAAGTTGTATAATGTATATTTAAAAATTTTAGTGATGCGAGTGTCATACGGAGAGCTGCTCTCGTACAGTGTTACAATATGAGCAAGACGTTGTAGGCGGTGTTAACAGGCAGAGCAGACTGCGACATTCTACAGGATCTGCTGACAGGATGGCAGAGAAGGGGGAACTTTATAGATGGAAGACATCGTTGAGGATTTTCTTGAGCTGGTGCAGATCGACGCGGCGTCGGGGAATGAACGAGGCGTGGCCGACGCGGTAAAGGCCAAGCTTGAGGCGCTAGGGCTGGCGGTCGAGGAGGATGACGCGGGGGCCAGCTTCGGCGGCAACGCGGGCAACTTGCTGGCGGTGCTCGACGGCGGGCTGCCCGGCTCGATCCTGCTCAACGCCCACATGGATCGGGTCGCCAATGGGCTGGGGATCGAGCCGCAGATCAAAGACGGCCTGATCGTTTCCGACGGCACGACGATTTTGGCGGCCGACGATCTGTCGGGAGTGGCGGCGCTGATCGACAGCGTCCGCCGTCTGCAGGCCTGCGGACAAAAGTTTCCCCGCGTGGAATATCTTTTCACCGTGGGGGAGGAAGCGGGGCTTTTGGGGAGCAAGGCTTTCGACACAAGCCGGCTGCGCGCCAAAGTTGGTTACGCGTTCGACTCGCCCGGGCGGTTGGGGCGCGTCGTCTGCGCCGCTCCGGGGCAGGTGAGCCTGACGGTCGAGGTGGCGGGAAAAGCGGCGCACGCCGGCAACTGCCCCGAAGAGGGCGTCAACGCCGTGACGGCGCTGGCGAAAATCCTCGCCACGATCCGCGACGGCCGTCTCGATCCCGAGAGCACGGCCAACTTCGCCGTGCTGGACTGCGGCACCAAAGTCACCAACATCGTCCAATCCTACGCTGTCTGCCGGGGCGAAATGCGCAGCCGCAACGACGCGGCTTTGTCCGCCTATGTGGAATATTTCGAGAGGCACTGCCGGGAAGCAGCCTCGGGAACCGGCGCCGCGGTCAAGACGACGGTGACGCCGCAATACGAAAGTTTCAGCTTCGACGAGGACGCGCCGGTGATCCAGGCGGCGCTGGCCGCTCTGCGCGACATGGGCGCGGAGGCGCAGGTCAACGGCGGCGGCGGAGGGATGGACGCCAACGTTTTCAACGCCGCCGGGATTGGCGTCGTCGGCGTTGCCACGGGATACAGCGGCAATCACGGCATTTCCGAGCGGATCGTGCTCGACGATCTGCGCCGTGCCGGTGAACTGGCCGAACGTATTGTTCTTTCCTGGGCCGACATGGGCGGGCTGCCCGAATAGATTTTGCGTCGGCGCGGGAGAGTCCTTGGGGACAGTTCATTTAAAAAATATGCAAAAAGCGCTCCGAGGAGTTTCTCGCAGGGAATGAGAAACTCCTCGGAGCGCTTTTTTGTCGCGCAGGGCATGCAGGCATAAAACGCCTGAAAAACGATGCGGGACTTTTTTTGTTCGGAACTGCTGTTCAAAAAAAATCACCTGCGAAAAAGTGATTGTTTTTGCAGTAATACGGTACATTAAAACAGAAAAATTGGTCGTTTTTTGTTAATGACGTGAATCGTCCTTTATGATAATTTGGCGTTAATTGATAGTTATTAATTTTTTATAAAGTGATGCGTCTGAGAGAACTTCCGGCGGGATTTTTGCTGAAGGCTGGCTGCGGCCGAGCCGAAAAGTGAAGAAAGATGAAAAGGAGTGATAATCATGAATCTGAGCACGTTCAATGGCGACTGGTCGAAAGTGAACTTTCTGAACCTGATGATGATTGACCTGAGGGGCAATCTGCGTTCGGTGACGCTGCCCCGCGAGTACGCGACTGAAAAGGTTTTGCGCGACGGCATCGGCTTCGACGGCTCCAACTACGGCTACGCCAAAGTCAGCAATTCCGACATGGTGGCCGTTCCCGACATGAGCCGGGCGCTGCTGGAACAGCGCGGCGAGTTCAACACCGTGCACGTGTTCTGCGACGTCGTTTCCGCCACCGACGAACGCATCCCCTTCGAGCAGTACCCGCGCAACGTCGTCAGAAACGCCGCCAAATATCTGCGCGACAAGAAGATCGCTGACGACGCCAAAATGCTGGTGGAGCTGGAATATTACGCGTTCGATCAGGTGGAGTACACGATCCAGCCTAACCGCGTCGGCTACAGTGTCGCCACCGCCGAGGGGCTGGGCGACGATTTCAGCAGCGCGCCGCGTTTCGGCCTGTTCGACGGCTATCACCGCGTCTCGCCCGAGGACCGCTACCGCGATTTCCGCGACAAGACGGTGGAGCTGATGGGGATCGCCGGCGTGCCGGTGAAGTATCATCATCACGAGGTGGCCGCCGGCCAGCTGGAGATCGAGCTGGAATTCACGTCGATCGAGAAGACGGCCGACGACGTGACGCTGGCCAAGTGGATCATCCGCACCGTGGCCCGCGAGATGGGCATCTTCGCCACGTTCATGCCCAAGCCGATGAACAAGGTTTCCGGCAGCGGCATGCACGTGCACCAATTTCTGACCCGCGACGGCAAAAGCCTTTTCCCCGGCGACGGCGTCGCCAATCTGTCGCCGCTGGCCCTTTCCTACACGGCGGGGCTGCTGACCCACAGTCAGACGGGCAGTCTTCTGGCGTTCACCAATCCCAGCACCAACAGTTACCGCCGCCTCGTGCCCGGCTTCGAAGCGCCCGTCAGCGCCACGTTCGCCAAGGGCTCGCGCTGCGCCGCCGTGCGCATTCCCAGCTATCTCAAGAAGGACAGCACGCGCGTGGAGTACCGCCCCGGCGACGCCTCGGCCAACGTTTACTTCATGCTGGCCGGTATGATCATGGCCGGCTGCGACGGCATCGCCGCCCAGCTCGACCCCGTGGCGCTGGGCATGAACAGCGCCGAGATCCTACAGGAAAAGATCTTCCCGCTCAATCTGAGCGCCGTGCTCGACGGTCTGGAAAAGGATCACGCCTATCTGCGGCCCGTCTTTCCCGAGCAGCTCATCGAGCAGTGGATCAAGGTCAAGCGCGAAGAGGCGGCCTACGTTTACAACGCCCCGACGCCGCAGGAATACGAGCTGTACTTCTAAATTGGGTGCGGGCAGAAAACTCAAGAGCAACGGCAAGGGCCGGCGAGCACGCTCGCCGGCCCTTGCCGTTGGAAATGTTTCAGACGGAACGTTCTCGTTTGCGCGGAAAAAATGCTCCGGACTCGTTCCTTGTTTTATACTATTTCTCAATTAAAAGGCTAGACCTAAGGGCGCTGCGGGGGAGATTCACAACGCGAGCTGCGCGGACTGCGTAGCAGTCGAGATAGTTCTGAGCAACTGAACTTGAACTCCCTCGCAGCGCCCGGCAAACCATGTTAATGCTTTTATCAAGAAGTAGTATTACTTGTTGCGGGCGAGGCGGAAGCCGCGACTGCGGAACGCGTCGTCAGGCATTTGCGACGAACGGTAGGCGCTGCGCAGGTGTTTGGCGAAATCGTTCCAGCCGCCGCCGCGGCAGACGCGCGCAGTCCCCTTCTCGGGGCCGGCGGGGTCGGTCTGCGCGGCGGACGGGTAGGCGCCGTAGCGGTCCCAGCACCACTCGCTGACATTGCCGTGCATGTCGTAGAGGCCGAACGCGTTAGGCTTGAAGCTGCCCACGGGGATGGAGCCGCCGCGGTAGGTGCCGGGCTTCACTGCCAGCTTTTCCGTGCTGAAATAATTCTGCTCGATGTTGTAGGGGTAATGGCCGTAGTAGTTGGCGTCGGTCCACGACGGCGACGGCACGATGCTGAACGGCCCGGCGCCGCGGGCGCGGCAGGCGTATTCCCATTCGGCTTCGGTGGGCAGGTGGTAACCGTTCGCGGCGCGGTTCCAGGTCACGTTTTCGCCGTCGATCGCGTATGCTGGCGTCAGCCCCTCCGCGGCGCTCTTCAGGTTGCAGAACTTCACGGCGTCGTACCAGCTGACGGTCTCCACGGGCAGACCTGCATCGCGGGTGTGATGGCTGGGATTTGCCCCCGTCAGCGCCTTGTATTCCTCCTGAGTGACCTCGCAGCGGCCGAGGTAAAAGTCGCTCACCGTCACTCGGTGCTGGCGTTCGTCGTTCTCGCGCCACGGCTCGTCCTCGGGGCTGCCCATGGTGAACGTACCGCCTTTGATCAGGATCATTTCGCCCTGCGGTGCCGCCAGCGCGGCTTTCGCGCTCAGCGCCAGCAGCGCCAGCAGGATCAGCGTGCTCTTCATGGCGCTCACCTAAAATCCGTTCTTCTTCAGCCAGGCGTCGAGGTCGGCGCTCAGCGAGGAACCGCCGTCGTAGTAAATGGAAAGCGGATTCTGCACGACGGCCGCGGGGATCAGCTTGGTGATGGCGGAAACGCTCTGGCCGAGGCGGCCGCCGCCGTTGCTGCAAAAGGGCGACACCGTCTTGCCGGCGAAGTCGTAGCTTTCGAGGAACGTGGCGATCGGCATGGGGATCGACGCCCACCAGTTGGGGTAGCCGAGCAGGATCGTATCGTACTTCGCCATGTCGGCGACTTTGCCCTTGATCTCCGGCCGGGCTTGGGCGCGCTGGTCGCGCTGAGCCTCCTTCAGCACGGTGTTGTAGTCGTCGGAGTAGGGCTTGACCAGCTCTATTTCGAAAATGTCGGCGCCGGTCTTCTTCTGGATGGTGCGGGCGATGTCGCGCGTGTTGCCGCCCCACGAATAGAAAACGATCAGCGTCTTCTCCTTCGTCGGCTTCGCCGCCGCGGGCAGCGCCCAGAGGACCGCCAGCGCGGCCAGACCGATCATCAGCGCGTACGGATTTTTCATATTTGGGATCTCCTTTCATAATGAGACCTCTGCCGGGAAGGCCTTTGTGCGTTGCCTTGCCTCTGTTGACTCATTATAAAGGTTTGAGCGCCCTTCAGGTCAAGAGTCCAGAAACGGTCATACGGCGGGCTGTGTCAGCGGCGCCGGGATCGGTAAGTCAGGCTGGTTCGATTCCGTCGTCGGCGACGTGATCGGCCGGTATATGACGATGAACGAGAAAGCGTAAAACGCGGGCGCAGAAACGCGTCCGCCAAACGCGATGCTGATTCTCGATGAAAAAGTTTTATCGGAAATCCGCGTTACTCGAGTTGTTTGAGAGCTTTCTGAGCGGGCTGGTAATTAGGGTTGACAGCGAGGGCGGCGTCGAAACATTTGCGGGCGTTCTTCTTGTCGCCGCACTTCAACGCCGACATGCCGGCCCAGTAGGTGTTGAGCAGGTCGAAGCTGTTCTCGCGGGCGCTGCGGTTGAACATGGAGTAAGCGCTGCGGTACTGGCCGGCCTTGTAGGATCGTTGCCCGTTGCGGTAGATGATGCGCAGGTTCGAGAGACGGTTGGCCGGCATGTTGTAGGCAGTGAACAGTCGGTCATCCGTGCAGTTATTCACATTTACGGGCGGATTGTCTTTGAAGACGGGACCGCCTTCGTCGGCGTATTGGCCCGGTACGGAGATCTTGCCGGTCTTGTCGCTTTTGGGAGGCAGGGGGGCGTCGGGGACCGTCGGTTCGGGCGGGGTTTCGCTGCCGGCAATCACGGGAGCGGGCGCGTCGGGGACGAGACGTTCGGCGGTGACGGGCAGACTGCGCGCGCTCTCGCCGGGGTCGATCTCGTCGAGCAGGTCGCCGACGCGGATGGAAGCGGGGCCGCCCTTGCCCTTCACGTAGGCACAGAGGCTGTAGTTCGGCTTGACTTCAACGACTTTAACGAGGGCGTGATAGACTTTCTCCGCGTCGATGATGGAACCGTCGATGGCGCGGATCGGTTCGCCCTCTTCGTAGACGCCGTAGAGCTGCCCTTTGGCCGCGCCTTTGGCGGAACCCATGTCGATGAGAGCGCGCTGCGGCGTGACTTTGATGACGTGGTACGCGACGCCGCCGATGCGGCGCTCCAGCTCGCGCACAACGCGCTTGACGGCTTTCATGGCGGCCTGCGAACCGACGCCGCCGTACTGCGTCGTGCCGATCACGGTACCTTCGTAAACGGCGCCGGCGATGGCGCGGCTGGCCGCTCCGGTTTTGCGCAGGGCGGCGGTAATGGCCCCGGTGGCGGTATCGATGGTACGGACGTCAAGCGTGACGGTGCCGACGTTGCTGCCGACGGCCAGACCGAAGTTGTGGATGGGCAGTACGCCGCCGGTCTGCTGCTCGTCGAACTGGGTGACGGCGCCGGTGATGATCCATTCCACGCCGGCGAGGCGGCCGACTTTGACGAGCGTATCTTCGGACACCAGTCCCGACATGGAAAGACGCTGCTCGCGGGCCACTTTTTCGAGGGCGGTGCGTTCGTAGACCTGAAACGAACCGGAATTGGAAAGTTCGGTGATGAACATTTCCGTCAGCGCGTCGGCGACGTCCGGCGAGACGCCCGGCGCTCCCGATCTGAAGCGGTCGACGCCGATGCGGATCACGGCCGCGGCGGGGGAGAGCAGGACGCACGACATCAAAAGCGCGGCGGCGCACAGAGTTCTCATTCTTTTCATTGACAATCCTCCTCGGAGTAAAAAACAACCTGCGCTCTGGGGGGAGCGCAGGTTATCGCGCGTCGAAGAAGCTATTCGTAATCGAGCTTGACGTCGTCGGGCTTGCGGATCGGCTCGATGCCGTCGCCGCGTCTGAGCCCGCCGCCGCGGACGATCTTGGCCTTGGAATATTGGGGGCGGGCGTCGATGACCTGGATCACGGCGACGTAGTAATGTTCGGCGTCAAGCACGTTGCCGTGAAGGTCGCGGATCGCTTCGCCCTCACGGTACACGGCGTAATACTGTCCCTTGCGGGCGCCGCCGGTGGCCGTGCCGGCGTCAATGGTGACATTGCGCGCCCCTTTGGCTTCGAGCACGTGGAAGCCCTCGGCGCTGCCGGGAGCGGCGCCGGCGCCGATCGCGGCGCGGAGGTTGGCGATCACTTTGGTGATGGCTTTGTGCGTGGCCGTTGCCAGCTGGCCGCCGCTGCGGCCGGTGCCGAAACCGCCGTAGCGGCTCAGCAGTCCGCCGAGGACGTTGGTGCCGGCGCCCTCGGCGCGTCCTGCGTAAACGATGGCGCCGGTCGTGGTGTCGACGATCCTGACGTCGAGCGTGACGTAGGCGGTGTTGGTGTTGATCAGGCCGCCGATCAGGCTGCTGCCGCCGCCGATGATGCCGCCTCCGGCGGTGTCGCTGGCGCTGTACTTGGTCACGGCGCCGGTCATCATGTACTGAGCTCCGGCAAGACGGCCGGTGCGCGAGGCGGTGTTGCTGTCGATCAAGCCGGACTGTCCCATGCGCTGCTCGCGGGCGATCACGTCGAGGCGGTCGCGCTCGACGACCTGGAATGTGCCGCTGTTGACGAGCTCGGTGATCATCATGTCCATGATGGAATCGACGGGCACGTGGCGGCCGGAACTGTTGCGGAACGTCTCGACGGAGATCGTGTAGGCCGCCAAAGACGGCGCGGCGAGGCACAGAGCGGCGCAAAGCGCCAGCAGGATTTTGAACGATTTTTTCATGGTCTGGGGACTCCCTTCGATCTAATAGATGTCGACGTACAAGGTGCTGTCGGTGATGTCGTTGATGCGGGCGTAGGGCACTTTGTCGACGATGGCCTTCTGCAGTTCCTTGAGGTCGAAGTTGCCGAACACGGCCAGCTGCGCCCAGTCGCCGTCGAAACGGCCGGCGCGGGCGGAGGTGACGCCGTAAACCGTTTTGCAGGCGGTGACCACGCTCTGCACGGTCTTGAAATCGCGCGCACCTCTGACGAAGACGTAGAAGCCCCCCTCGGCGACGTTTGGATTGGCGGGCACGCCGGTGATCCTTTCGGCCAGTTCTTCGGCCGCTTTTCTGACGGCCTTGATCTCGGATTCGTCGCGCGTGGCGCCCACTTCTTTGCCCATGGCGGAATCGGAGAAGATCGTGCGTCCCGTAGAATCGTAAACATGCACCATGACGACGGCCGAGCCGGTGTACATGCCGAACTCGTTGCGGATCGTGTCCAGCACTTCCACGGTACCGTCCACATACTGGCTGACGCCGTGCGCGCGGCTGATCTTCTTGACGGCGCCGGGGCCGGGCTGTTTGGGCTGGGCCTTGACGATGCGGGCAGTGACCTGATCGCTGACGACTTTGTAGCCGTTTTTCACCAGCGCGCTGCGGATCGTCTCCGTCGCCAGGGCGGCGCCGCGGACGGCCGAGGCGTAGTGCGTGTAGCTCATGCCGCCGTAGTAGTTCCAGCTGGACAGCGACGTGTAGCGCGTGCCGGGTTCGACATCGTAAAGGATGACGGCGATGGCCCGGTTCTTCCGCAGCGGCGCCGCGACGGCCGTGGCCGCCAGCGCCAGCACTGCCAGCGCGGCGAGGGTGAAACGAAGGACTTTGCGATTCATAATGGATACCTCCCCAAAATTAAGGCTTCAAAAACACATGGTGTTGAGAAACTGAGCCCGGCTCGCGACCGCTCCGAGGAGCGCAAAGGCGACGACCAGCGTCAGCAGGATCAAGAGAAAAGCGGTGGTGCGGCAGAACCGTTTCATGACGAGGACTTCCTTCAACGCAAATTTTGTTGCTTAGTAAAAAGCATAACGGCAAAGATGTCCGGACGCATTAGCGAAAACAACAATATTTGCTTCTGTCGGATCGCGTGAAACGATCCCTCGCGGGAATTCTGTTTAAATATAACATACTGATAAAAGAAAGAAAAGACATCACCCGTTGGGGTGAATTTTGAGGAAAAACGGAGAAAGACAGATTAATAGAATGTTTGTGAAAAATATAGTTGAAATATAAGATTTTAATTGACTGTTCCGGCATTTTTTTATAAACTCGTAAAACACGGAAGAAGTTCTTGCGTTATCGCAAGCAGACGCATCAGATGATGCAAGAGATTCTTATAGCCGCAGATGTGCAGATGACGGAAAAGAGGGGAACTGAATCTTATGGTTGAACTGGAGCGCTTCGAAAACGCGGAACTCTTCAAAAAAATCAACGATTTGCCCGTGCGTACCATCGTCGAGACGCCGTTTTACGGCAACAACGTCACGAAGATCGAAAGCGTCGCTCAGGCTTACGAGCTGGCCAAAAACAGCCCCGGCACGCTGGAACTGACCGGCATGCCCGTGTATAAGCCGGAGGCGCAAGGGCTGCCGAAGGGTGCGAACGTGTTGATGTTCAACGACGGCGCCGTCGTCGGGCGCGCCGCGGCCGCCCGCCGCATTGTCGGCACGCCCGGCGTGGACACGGCCGGGCTGTGCAAGATCGTGCGAGAAGCCGTTTATCAGGGGCGTTTCCGCCGTTTTTACGAAGCCGAAACGGTGGTCGGGCTTGACAAGGACTTCACCGTCCGCGCCCGCCTTTTGATCCCCGAAGGTTTCGAGAATAACCTGCTGAGCTGGATGCTGAATTTCCAGTTCATGACCGACGAAGTGAAAAAATTCTACGCCGGCAGCCGCGTCATTCCCGGCGAAGGCGACATCCTCGTCTATTCCGATCCGTACTGGACGCATCCCGACTTTCCGCTCGGGCTGGCCTTCTTCTCGCCGCAGCAGAACTGCGCGGCCATTCTCGGCATGCGCTACTTCGGCGAGTTCAAAAAAGGCACGCTGACGCTCGGCTGGGGCACGGCCGCGCGCCACGGTTACGCCTCCTGCCACGGCGGGCTGAAGCGCTTCACGCGCCGCGACGGCGGAAAGTTCGTGCTGGCCGTGTTCGGCCTTTCCGGTTCCGGCAAATCGACCATCACCCACGCCAAGCACGGCGGCAAGTACGAAATCATGGTGCTGCACGACGATGCGTTCGTCGTCAACGTAAGGGAAAAGTACGCCATCGCCATGGAGCCGACCTACTTCGACAAGCTGCAGGACTACCCGATCGGCTGCGAGGACAACAAATACCTGCTGACGGTGCAGAACTGCGGCGTCACGCGCGACGCCGTCGGCAAAACGATAGCCGTCACCGAGGACGTGCGCAACGGCAACGGCCGCGCCGTCAAATCGCGCCTGTGGACGGCCAACCGCGTGGACCGCATCGACGAGCCGCTCAACGCCATCTGCTGGCTGATGAAGGATCCGACGCTGCCGCCGATGCTCAAGCTCACCGGCGCCTCGCTGGCTGCGACGATGGGGGCCACGCTGGCCACCAAGCGCACCTCGGCCGAGCAGCTGGCCAAAGGCGTCGATCCCGACGCGCTGGTGATCGAAAGCTATGCCAATCCGTTCCGCACTTATCCGCTGTCCATGGATTACGAGCGCTTCAAGGCGCTGATCGAGGACGGCGTGGACTGTTACGTTCTCAACACCGGCGACTTCATGGGCAGGAAAGTGAAAAAGGAAGACACGTTCGCCGCGCTCGAAGCCGTCGTCGACGGCACGGCGAAGTTCGAGCCGACGGGGCTTCCCGGCATCGAATACCTGCCTGTCGAGGGCTTCGGGATGGACCTGGGAGACGAAAAGTACCGCGCCGCCTTCATGGCCCGCATGAAAGACCGCGCCCGCTTCATCGCCGGCCGCGAGACCGCCGGAGGCGGCGTCGACGAACTGCCCGAGGACGCGCTCGAATCCATCGAAGCGGTCGTCAGCGCGCTGAGGAAAATGTAGGAACGGCGGAAATCGGTTACGTAACGAGACAAGGCCCGGCGCCGGAAAAATTTTTCCGGCGCCGGGCCTTGTCTCGTTACGCTCTTTTGCCGCCGGGATCTTTTTCCTCGACGCCTGCCGAACTTGACGGCATGAAGAGCACCTTGACGGTGGAAATTATCAGATAGAAATCGAAGATCAACGAGAAATGCTGAATGTAAAGCAGATCCAGCTTGAGCTTGTCCTCGAACAGCGTGTTGTAGCGGCCGAACACCTGCGCGTAGCCCGTCAGACCGGCCTTGACCTTGAGACGGTAGCGAAATTCCGGGTATTGGCGGCAATATTGCTCGATCAGCTCGGGACGCTCCGGCCGCGGGCCGACGATGGACATATCGCCCTTGAGGATATTGAACAGCTGCGGCAGCTCGTCGAGGCGCAGCATGCGCAGCCAGCGCCCCACGGGAGTGACGCGGCCGTCGTGGCTCGACGCCATCTCGGCGCCGTTGGTTTCGGCGTTCTGCACCATGGTGCGGAACTTGTACAGCTGGAACGGCCGTCCGCCCTCGGTGACGCGCGTCTGCCGGTAGAACTCCGGTCCGCCATCGTGCAGACGGACCAACAGCGCGGCGAGCAGCATCAGCGGGCTGAGCGCGATCAGCGCCGCGGCCGAACCGACGATGTCGATGGCGCGCTTGATGAGCTTCTGCTCGCTGCTCATTTGGTGCCCGCGGAACAGAAAGGCGGGAATGTCGTCGATCTGGCAGCGTACGGCGCTGTGAACGAAGATCTCGTCCACGTTAGGGACCATGAGCAGACGCTTGTCCGTTTCGTAGCAGTGACGGATCACCATGCTGCGGAACTCCGGCCGCCCGTGTCCGAGCATGAGCACCAGCGGCTGCCCGTCCATGGCGCTTTGCACCGCCGCGTCGCCGTCGCTCTCGTGGCAGTATTGGACGATGCGATAGCGTTTGCTTTCGCTGAGGAATTTTCTCAGCACGCGCTCGTCGTCCTCGGGATTGGCGAGGATGGCCAGCGCGTCGCGGGCGGGATTGATGGCGAAATAAACGGCGTTGGCGGCGATGTAAAGCAACGTTCCCGCCAGAACTTGCGCGAACGTGAGCAGCAGCATCGGCCCCACCGCGATGAAACGGTGCAGCATCAGGCTGAGCTGCGAGTACCCCGTGAAATTGGCGATGACCAGCGCCAGCGAGAAGGAATAGACCAGCTCGCGCAGGCGCAGGATACCGATACGGTAAGCCCCGTATGAGTAACTGAGAGTATAGAACACCAGCAGGTAGACCACGCCGATGACATAATTGTCCTTGAACATCAGGCGCGGCGCTTCGTACCAGATTTTGAAGCCGCCGATGTAAAGCCCGACGGCGGTGACGACGATCAGGATCTTGAAGAGGAACATGATGGACTTCTTGAATTTTGTCGCGATGGAACCATTCATGAAAGCCACTCCTCAGCGGTGGATTGACGAAAGACAGATGCAAGAAGTCTTTCAGAACATTCATATCATAACACACGCGAGGCGAAAAAGGCGTTTTTTCCCGAGCGTGGGCGCCGCTTTATCTCTTTCCCGGACGGCCATGATCGCCGTGCGGAACGGCGCTTTGTGTGACGGGAAGAAGCGGCATTTTGCGCGCGGAGAACCGTTTGGCACGAAAAAGGCCGGCCTCAGCCAAGAGACCGGCCTTTCTTTAACGGAACGCTGACGGGATCATACCATCAAGAACCCCACGAAGAGATACGCGACTGAAGCCGCCGCGGCGCAGACGAGCGCATAAGGCAGCTGAGTCTTGACGTGATCGATGTGATCAGCCGCCGCTCCCGCGGAGAAAAGAACGGTTGTGTCGGACAGAAGCGAGCAGTGATCGCCGAACACGCCGCCGGCAACGGCCGCAAAGCAGGCGACGACGAGCGGAGTCACCTGATTGTTCGTGCGGTCAAAGGCCAGGGACAGCGCAGTGGGCATGCAGACTGCGAACGTCCCCCGTGTCCACCGCGCTGTCCCTTTGGCGAGGACTTTAATCACGAACGTAGGAATAACAGAGTTCGATCAGGTATTTGATAGAGTTCTTGTAGTCTTCGAGGCCGAGGTTCTCGTCGGGCGCGTGGTGGTTGCCGCTAGTGTTGGCGGGACCGATACCGAAAATGGGCAGATCCGGCCACGCGTCGCGAAACACGGCGGCGGGACCGGCGCCAAGCTGAGTCAGTTCGACCACCATGGGCTGAGCGTAAACGTTTTTGGCCGCTATGACGGCGCGAGCGCGGAAGGGATGGTCGGGACGCGTGCGGACAGGGCGCGAGGCGCCGCCGCAGCGCGTGACTTCTACGTCGTCGAAGCCCTGTTGGCGCAAATGCGCGCGCAATTTGGCTTCAATATCGGCGGGATCCTGGTTGGCGACGAGATAGAAGCCGAGGCGCGCATACGCCGTGTGAGGCACGATGCCGCGCACGCCGTTGTGCACTTCGCCGGCCTCCAGTCCACAGACGGAGAGCGACGGTTCAAGATAGATCTGTCGCTTCAATTCTTCGCCCGTGGCCCCGCGCACAAAGCTTTTCAAGCCGAGACTTTTTTTCGTGTGCGCCTCGTCGTAGGGAAAATCGTGCAGCACCTGCAGATCGGCTTCGGAGGCGGGGAGGACGTCGTCGTAAAAGCCGTCGATGGCGATCTTTTCGGTACCAATCTCCTTGAGCGCAGCCAAAGCCCAGATGAGGCGCCACGAAGCGCTGGGGGCGGCTGCACCCATGCGGCCGTGTACGTCAGATTTCGCGGTCGTGACGCGCAGATCGAAGGCCACGGCGCCGCGCACGCCGCATCTCAGCCAAGGACGGCCGGCGGCGTCGACACGTCCGTTCTCCCACAAACACACGTCGGCCTTTGTCAATTCTTTGAACTTTTCAGTGTTTGCCTGAGCGAAGCGTGTCATGGACGGACTGGCGGTCTCTTCGTCGCCTTCGACGAGAAACTTGACGGAGACGGGCAGATGACCGTTGGCGTTCATCATGGCGCGCACGGCGTGGAGGCGGAAATAAAGTCCGCCTTTGTCGTCGGAAACTCCGCGGGCGTATATTTTGCCGCCGCGGATGTCGGCTTTGAAGGGCGCTTTGTTTGTCCAGTGTTCGGTCTTGCCTGGCTCGACGACGTCGTAATGATTGTAAAACAGCAGTGTGCGGGGACTGTCGCCGGAGAGCCCGGCGCTGATCAGCGCGTTGCCGTCTTCTACGGGGTGGAGGGTCGGCGTCAGACCGGAACTTTTCAGGTCGTCCTGAAGCGCCGTGCGCATCGCGTCCAATCCGGCCGGATTGCCGGCGAAACTAGCGCAGGCGCAGGCACGAGTCAGTTCAGCGACCATCTCGTCAAAATGTTCGTCGACGTAGCGCAGCGCTTTTTCCTTGTCTGTCACGAGGCTTCTCCTTTTAAAGCGGCACGGCGACGAATTCGTTTTCGCAGCTTGGGCCAGCGCAAATGTGCGCCACGCCTTCGCTGAGATTGTAAACGATGCCAGCTACGGTGCTGCTGCGACGGGGCATGGGCAGCGACGTGTCGGCAGGATGGCGGCAGATGGCCTTGGGATAATTTTCGTGATCGCTGAGGCAACGGATGATCCAGGGCACGTCGATAGAGCCGCGTCTCTGCGCCAGCAGTTCGTAAAGCCGATCGCCGCGCGGAGAGCGTTCCAGGGCTTCCTTGGCGGGCTCGACGACGAAGTGGTTGGCGTGGGTGAGAATGCCGTTTGCGGGCTCGATCAGATCAGTACCCAGCGGCGAGGTTTCGAAGTCCAGCGCACGACCTTCGGCGGAGCCGAGCATGAAATTATTCGACACGGTGCGCTTCGTCTCCAGCAGGAGCTTCTTTGCCTCTTCGAAACTGCGGCTCTGCAGTACCTTGCGGCGCAGGAATGTGACCGGCAGCGCCGTGCCGCGGTTGTCTCCCTTTGACTGTAAATTGTTGGCGCACAGGCCGATCCCGTGGCTGTTGAAACCGTTGCGGATCACTTGGCCGGCCTCCGCTGCGCCGACGATCCGCGTGCCGTCCGGCATGGCGTAGTGGACGATGACGATGTGATCGAGGATACCGACGCGATAGTCCCAGTTCTGCCCCACATAGGCGACGCCGTCTTTCGTGGCCTCTGGCAGCAGCGCGAAGGATGTGCACTCGTGTGGTTTGGGAAACTTGGTGATCTCGTAGCGCGTGTTCAGAATCATGATGTCGGCAAAACTGACGCCGGCGCCGTCGGCGATGCCGCGCACCTCGTCGATTAGATCGGGATCAACGGCCTTGACGGCAGGCGTGTAGCTAAGCGCATAGGTGCCGATCTCCTCCCAGGCCATCGTGCTGGTCTGGGCAAAAATGGTACGATAGTCAGCCAGTCCGTTCCTGATCTGATCGGTCGCCTGCCGGCCGTAGTGAAAACCCATCTCGTAAGGCGTGCCGGGTTCAACGTTGATGATCGGAAAACGTCTCATGACGAGTAGCTCCTTTTCTTCAGGGAATGAATTTCGTTGCCAAGGCGCGAACGCGCGACGGGGCAGAGAACTTTTTAATTTGCCCTGCGTTTCTGGGCGTTTGAGCGGTGACGCATGTTTCAAATTTTTTCTCAACGCTTGAAACAGGCCACAAAATGACCTGATTCAACCTCGCGCAATTTCAGGTCGGGGCTGCGGCACTCTTCGGTCGCTTCGGGGCAGCGCGTAGCAAAGCGGCAGCCCGGCTTGGGGTTGATCGGGCTAACAACTTCCCCCTTCATGATATGCAATGTTTTGCGGTGCTTGAGGCTGGGAATCGGGATAGCGTTGAGCAGGCCGTGCGTGTAAGGGTGTAGAGGATTGTTGAACAGCGTTTTCGTCGGCGCCAGCTCGACGCACTGACCCAGGTACATGACGGCGATCTGGTCGCTGATATGTTTGACCACGCTCATGTCGTGGGTGATGAACATGTAGGTGTACCCCTTGCTGTCCTGCAAGTCCATGAGCAGATTCAAAATCTGCGCCTGAATCGAGACGTCCAGCGCGGAAACGGGCTCGTCGCAGACAATGAATTTGGGATCGAGCGCCAGCGCGCGGGCGATGCCGATGCGCTGGCGGCGGCCGCCGTCCATCTCGTGGGGGTAGGTATTGACGAAGCGTTCCGCTAATCCCACAGTGTCCATTAACTCGAAGACGCGTTCCATCATCTCGTTATTGTTCTTGCAGGTGCCGCAGACCTTCATCGGGTCGGCGATCAGTTCCGAGACGGTCATTCTGGGATTCAACGAGGCGAAAGGATCCTGAAAAACGATCTGCATCTGTTTGCGCATGTCTTTCATCTGATGTGGCGTGTAAGCGAGAATGTTCTCACCATTGAAAAGCACTTCGCCTGAAGTGGCCTCGATGAGCCGCAGGATCACACGCCCCAGCGTGGACTTGCCGCAGCCTGACTCGCCGACGACGCCGAGCGTTTGTCCCGCTTCGATGGAAATGTTCACGTCGTCCACGGCATGCAGCAACCCGTGAGGGGTGCTGAAATATTTCTTCAGACCTTTGGTCTGGATCAGAGGCGTCGTCATGTTCTATCCCTCCCGAACGGCCTTGGCCAGCCAGCATTTGATACGGTGCATGCCACTGTTGACGGGGACGGCTTGCGGACGTTCTTCTTGGCATTTGTCCAAGCGGTGCGGACAGCGCTCGGCAAACGGACAGCCGGGCAGCACGATTGAAGGATCGGGCATCAGCCCGTCGATGGGATGCAGCCGCGGCGACTCCTCGGCCATATTGGGAATGGCGCCGAAAAGCCCGACTGTGTAGGGGTGGTGCTGTGTGCCCTCGAAAATATCCTCGACCGTACCGATCTCCACCACTTCGCCGGCGTACATGATGCCTACCTGATCGCAGATCTGCGCGACGATGCCCAGATCGTGGGTGATCAAGATCATCGACGTTTCCAGTTTTTGCTTGAGCTGATTCATCATCTCCAGCACCTGAGCCTGAATCGTGACGTCGAGCGCCGTCGTCGGCTCGTCGGCCAGCAGCAGCTTGGGGTTGCAGGCCAAAGCGATGGCGATAACGATGCGCTGCTTCATGCCGCCTGAAAACTGATGCGGATACTCGCTTTTGCGGATAGCGGGAATGCCGACCATCTCCATCATCTCGTTCGTTTTTTTCTCGATGAAACTGCGGTCGGCATGCTCGTTGTGCAGAGCGATGACCTCGGCGATCTGGTCGCCGACGGTGTGGATCGGGTTGAGGCTGGTCATCGGATCCTGGAAGATCATGGAAATGTCGTTGCCGCGCAGCAGGCGCATGTCTGGCTCCGACAGCTTGAGCAGTTCGACGCCGTTCATTTTGATGTCGCCCTGGGTGACGAAGCCGACGCGGTCCGGCAACAGCCGCAAGATCGAGAGCGCCAGTGTCGTCTTGCCGGCGCCGGTTTCTCCCACAAGCCCCAGAGTTTTTCCCTTTTCGACGGAAATGTCGACGCCGTTGAGCGCGTAAACGTTGTCGTCGTCGGTGCGGTACATCGCGTGCAGGTCTGTGACTTCAAGAAGTTTGTCTGCCATTGTTTTTGCCCTCCTGCGCTAATTCTTCAGCCTTGGATCCATGGCGTCGCGCAGACCGTCGCCGAGAAGCGTCAGCGAAACAACGACCATGACAATGGCAATGCCGGGCGATACGGCCAGATAGGGATGATAGCGAAGCTGGCTCTTGGCGGCCGAAAGCATGGCGCCCCATTCGGGCGTGGGTTCGGAGATGCCGAGACCGATGAAGCTGAGAGAGGAGACCGTGATGACCGAACGGGCGACGGTCTGCGTAGCCTGAACGAGGATCGGCCCCATGGCGTTGGGCAGAATATGACGAAAGATGATGCGCATGTCGCCAGTGCCGCAGGCGCGCGCCGCTTCGATATAATCGGTGCCGATGATGGAAAGCACCGACGAACGGACGATACGCGACATCTTCGGCGTTCCGGCCAGCCCCATGGCGAGGATCAGGTTCAGCAGGCTTGTGCCGAAAGCCGCCACCAGCGTAATCGCCATAAGAATGTTCGGGATGGCGAGAAACACGTCCATAATGCGCATGAGGATGTTGTCTACCTTGCCGCCGTAGTAAGCTGCCGTCGCGCCGATGAGCGATCCCAGCGACAGAGACACGCAGATCGTGGCGAGGCCGACGAACATGGAAATGCGGCCGCCGTAAATGACGCGTGCCAGCACATCGCGGCCGTACTGATCGGTCCCCAGCGGGTGGCCGGCCGTTTGTCCGGGGCCCTTGAAGCGCAGCGACAGATGCTGGGCAATGGCGTCCTGCTCATAGTTGTAATAGATGTCGGCGGTGCTGACTACCGCGAGCATCACTAGAAAGAGCGCCAGACCGAAGATGGCAAGGCGGTTTTTCTTGAGACGGTTCCAGATGGTGCGCATCTGGCTCTTTTTCTTGTATTGGCGCAGCCGGTTCTCGACGGAAATTTTCTGCGCGTTTGCGGCGGTCATGCGCTCACCCTCCTTTTCTTGGCGACGGTGAATTTGGCTCTCAGCCGTGGATCGATATAGGCATAGAGAATGTCCACCAACAGATTGATCAACGAGGCGATCACGGCCGTAAACAACAGCGAGGCGATGACCATGGGCGTGTCCTTGGTGCGAATGGCATTGACCATCAGCTGTCCAAGCCCGGGAATGGCGAAAACCTGCTCGATGACGATCGTACCGCCGAGGGCGACGCCGAAATTAACGCCGATCAGCGTGACCACGGGCAACAGGGCGTTGCGCAGTGCGTGATCGAAGATGACGCGACTTTCTTTGGCGCCCTTGGCGCGGGCCGTGCGGATGTAGTCCTGGCGAATGACCTCGAGCATAGTCGAGCGGGTCATGCGCAGCAACGAAGCCGTGCTGCTTGAAGCCGTGGCGATAGCCGGCAGGATAAAATTTTTCCACCCCGTAACGCCCATAGCTGGCAACCAGCGCATCTTCAGCGAGAATCCGAGCACGAGCATCATGGCCAGCCAGAACGTTGGCATCGAAGTGAGCAGCAATGCGCAGCCAAGCGCGAAGTTATCGGCCAGGGAATACTGTTTGACGGCTGAGAAGACGCCCACCGGCAAACCGATCGTGACGGCGATGATCGTGCTCACGACGGCCAGTACGAACGTGTAGGGCAGCCTCGAGGCGATTTCCTGAAACACGGGCAGCCCCGTGCGGTAAGAGACGCCAAAATCACCGTGCAGCGCGTTCCAGATGTAACGCGCGTAACGGACCAACAGCGGATCGTTTAATCCCAGCTTAGCGTGCAGAGCGGCGTATTCCGCCTCGGTGGCTCCTTCGCCGAGGATCATCACGGCCGGGTCTCCGGGCGTGAAATCCATGACGGCAAAGATGAACAGTGCCACGCCAAGCACAACGGGAACAAGCATCAGCAGCCGCCGAAAAATATAACGCGACATGACTTTCCCCCCATAAATTAAGTGATTTTTACAGAGAGGGCGCTGCGATTCTGTCCGCAGCGCCCTCTCTGTTCAGCGCAGATTTTGCGATGGACGAGGTTTAGTCGAAGTACATCTCGTGGACCGGGAAGCGGAACACGGGGTGAGGATGGATGCCCTTGAGGTGTTTATTGAAAAAAAACTTCTGGTAGTCGGTATAGATGGGGATCAGCGGGACGTCTTCCTTCAGCTGGGCATAGATTTTGCGATAGAGTTCCATGCGCTTTTCGGGAACTTGCTCCTGACGGGCCTCGTCGAGCCATTTGTCCACGTCGGGATTGCTGTAGCCGGAGTAGTTGTTGCCGCCGCCGATCATGGAGCTGTGAACGCGCCGGGTGAGCACATAGTCGGCGTCACGAACCGAAGCGTTGATCATGCGCAGGCTGGCGACGAACTGACGCTTGCCAGCGACGATGTCAAGGTAAGTGGCGCGCTCCATCTTGTCGAACGTGACGTTGATGCCGATCTGGCGCAGCTGGTCCTGCATGACTTCGGCGGGATTCATGTAAGTCGCCGAACCTTGCATGCTGAAGACCACGTCGAAACCTTCGGGATAGCCAGCTTCGGCCATAAGTTTTCTGGCTTTTTCAAGATCCTGGGGATACCACGTGGCTTCTTTGTCATAACCGAAGATGGATACGGGGCAAAGGACATTGCAGAGGTCGGCGTAACCCTCGGCGCCGCCGATGACGATGTCGTCGCGGTTCAACGCATACGCGACGGCCTGGCGCAGACGCTTGTCCTTGAAGATCCCGTCGGTGGTGTTGAAAGTGATGTGATGGATGCCGATTCCCGGGCAGGTGATGGTGGCAAGGGAGTCGAGCGTGCCGAGATATTCGTAGTCGGTATGAGCCGGGAGATAATAGAAATCAAGACTGCCGTCCTCAAGGCCGATGGCGCCGCTGGCAGCATCGGGAATCAACTTGTAAATGACGGTCTTGATCGGCGCCGGGCCGCGATAGTAGCCGTCAAAGCGTTCCAGCTCAAGTTGATCGCCGCTCTTCCATTCCTTCATGCGATAAGCGCCGGTGCCGCAGGGATTGCGGGCGAAGTTGACGCCCTTGGCCTCGGCCTCCTTCACAGCGCGCTGACTGACGATACCGAAGGTGAGGTTGCTCATGACTTCGAGAATGGGCGCGTAGGGATACTTGAGGAGCAGCTTGACATGACGGTCGTCGATCTTCTCGAATCCCTTGATGGCGCCGCGGATGCCGCTGGAGTAGCTGGATGCGAAGGAACGGTTCAGGGAAAACAGCACGTCGTCGGCGGTCATCGTGTCGCCGTTGTGGAACTTGACGCCGTCGCGGATCGTGAAGATCAGCTCCGTCCTGTCGTCGCTGAAATTCCATTCCGTGGCCAGTCCGGGGACATATTTGGTATAGTCCTGAGGCTCGACGGCGACCAGCGTGTCGTAGATCTGGAGCATCATCATGTGAGTGACGGTGTCTTTGCTGGTGGACGGATCGAGAGAAGCGGCCTCGGCGTTCACGCCGTACATTAGGGTATCCTTGGAGCTTTTGGGGACTTCCGCTGCGCAGGCTGACACGGCCAAACCCAGAACCAGCGCCGCGAGAAGTTCGAAACGCGTTACTTTCATGCTCATGTTCCTCCTTCAGATTTTTTGTGTCGCAGCCGAGTTTTTGTATCATGATCGTGAACAGAAAGAGCCTTAAGCTGCTAAAAAAAATATAGCAATGTTGGCGGGGAAAATCTAATGAAGCTTTTTTATCGGTGTCATAACCTGTTGCACGCGCGTGGATATTGCGACATTCTTACGAAGCAGAGTGGATGGACGTTGAAGCGATTGAACGAAATTCGCGCCTCAGAATTAAATTTCGCCGATGCGCCCGATCACGGCGGCGCTGACGTGGATGCCCTTATGGAAACAGTCGAGGCGGAGGTTTTCGTTGGGCGAGTGGTTCGTCTGGTCGGCATTGCCGTAAGGCACTGTCACCGACGGCATTTTCATGATGCCGGTCCACACGTAATCGGGATTGCTGCCGCCGGAACTGGGATGAACGACGGCGTTGGGATAAACGGAGCGCGCGGCGGCGATAGCGGCTTGACAGAGCGGCTGTTCGGCATCGCTCTTGGAAGGATACATGGCTTTACCGGCGCGGACAACAATTTCCGGATCGAAGGCGGCTGCGTGCCGGCGGATTTTTTCCAACACTTTGTCGGGATCCATGTTTCTGACGAGACGCACATCCAGCTTCATCAGCGCCGAACGGGGCACGCAGGTCTTATGGCCCGGACCGCAATAGCCCGAACTCATACCGTTGATCGTGAACGTGGGGCGGAACATGAGCTGAGTGTAGTATGCTTCCTTCGCCGTTTTGAGCAGTTTTTTGACGCCGTACACGCGCGCCAGCGTTTCCGGCTCGAAGGCGTACCGGTCCATGAGCTCCCGCTCGTAAGCGGTCGGCGGCAGCACGTCGTCGTAAAATCCATCGATCAGCACGCGGCCGTCACGGTCGATCATCGAAGCGATGAGCTGGCACAACTCGATGGCGGGATTGGGAATCAGCTGCCCCGTCTTTGAATGGTTCTGGTGTGTGGCTGTGGTCAGCTCAAATTCCATTGACAGGTCGCCGCGGAAGCCCAGCTTGATCTCCGGAAAGTCCCCGGCGTTCATAGGGCCGTCGGAGTTGTAGACCAGGTCGGCCATCAGCATGTCTTTGTGTGTTTCGACGAAAGCTCTCATGTTGGGCGAGCCGCTTTCCTCCTCGCCGTCGAGAATGAACTTGACGTTGACGGGGACATCGCCCTCAGTTGCCAGCCATGAACGCACGGCAAGGAGGTGCGCGAGAAACTGTCCCTTGTTGTCGGCTGTGCCGAGACCGTAGAGCCGCCCATCGCGCACCGTTGGTTCAAAAGGCGGCGTGATCCATTCCTCCACGGGATCGGGAGGCTGTGTGTCGTAATGACCATAGAACAGAATAGTTTTTGCACCGGCTTTCTTCGACTTAAGTTCGGCGAAAACAAGCGGTTGCCCATCGGTCGGGCAAATTGCGACGGTATTGCAGCCCAGTTCAGTCAAAAGCGAACGCAGCATCTCCGTACACTCTCGCACGCCCATGTTGCAGGCGCTGACGCTGGGCTGGGCGACAAGTTTTTTCAGCAGCTCCAGGTCATCGTCCCGGTGGGCTTCAATATGGCGGCGGACATCGACAAGACTCATAGAAATTCCTCCCTTTTCGGACATGGGGAATTATAAAAAGAAACGAATTGCCTTGAATGTATTATAATGAAGCCATCTGAGTCTGTCTCATGAATTTTCTGACCGCTTATCATAACTTTGGGAGGAAGGGGGCATCGCCTTGAATGTTGATATTTACCGTTACCTGATGACGGTGGCAAAGGTGCGCAACATTACCAAGGCCGCGGCACAGCTGCATATCTCCCAGCCGGCGCTGACGAAGGCGATTCACCGCCAGGAAAAGGAGCTGGGGGTGACGCTGTTTGACCGCAGTGTCCAGCCTCTGACGCTGACCTATGCCGGCGAACGTTATTTCGAGAGCGTGAGCAAACTGCTCGACATCGATGCCGAGCTGCGCGAAGAGATGAGGAACATCGCCCGCGGCACCAGAGAACGCATCCGCATCGGCGTGAGCGTGGAGCGCGGCACCACATGGCTGCCGAAGATTCTGCCGCCCTTTGCCGCTTCCTTTCCCGACGTGGACGTACAGGTGAAAGAGGGGGTCAACGCTTTTTTTGAGCGAGCCCTGCTGAGCAACCAGCTCGATCTGTGCATTTCCACGCTGCCGATCCTGTCCAACGACATCGCCTGTGAAGTGGTCAACAAAGCGCCGGTCTACGTGATTTCGTCGGCGGAACATCCGTTGGCGTCCCGTGCCGACTTGCGCAGCAACAGTCCCTACCGCCCTCAGTACATCGAGCCGGAGCTGCTGAACGGCGAAAGATTCCTGACGCTGACGCCCGCGCAGGGCATGTATCGCGTCGCTCAGCACCTGCTGGAAAAATATGGCCTGCGCGTCAACACCGTGCTTCAGCTCACCAGTCAGCGCACTATCACGATGCTGGCCGCGGCCGGTCTGGGGCTGGCTTTCACGACCTACAACGGCGCTCTGCAGGCGCAGAACGAAAGCGACAGTCGGCCTGTCTTCTATACCATCGAAGACCCGCTGCACTGTCGCGTCGATATCATTGCCTGGAAAAAGAACCGCGTCTTCACGCCCGTCGTGAAAAGTCTGATCGCATTGACGAAACGCGTTATGCGCAGCTCGCCGCATCCCAAAATCGAAATTCGCCGCTGAACAAAAAACGGATTGGCTCACTTGCCCTGCGACAAGTGATCCAACCCGTTTTTTTGTGATGTTTCACGCGGAGCACGAGTGGCGAGTCCTCTTCGATGCTTAATGGACGGAGATCTTTTGATACTGTTTCTTCTTGATAAAAAGCATTAACACAGTTTACCGGGCGCTGCGAGGGAATTCAGTCGCTCAGAACTACCTCGAATGCTGCGCAGTCTGCGCAGCTCGCTTTGTGAATCTCCCTCGCAGCGTCCTTGCGTTCGGCTTTTTTATTAAGAAATAGTATGAAGCCGCCGCGGCGCAGACGAGCGCATAAGGCAGCTGAGTCTTGACGTGATCGATGTGATCAGCCGCCGCTCCCGCGGAGAAAAGAACGGTTGTGTCGGACAGAAGCGAGCAGTGATCGCCGAACACGCCGCCGGCAACGGCCGCAAAGCAGGCGACGACGAGCGGAGTCACCTGATTGTTCGTGCGGTCAAAGGCCAGGGACAGCGCAGTGGGCATGCAGACTGCGAACGTCCCCCGTGAAGTTCCCGTGGCGAAGGCCATGATCGCCGCGATCACGAAGATGAATGATGAAAGGCAGCAGATATTGTAAATTGGCTCATAGCAATGCCTTCCAGTTCCAGGAGTGCTTTTTTCTTCCCTTTAGGAAAGGATAATACTAATGGCGCAAAACATAAGTAGGAGTGCCATCACGATGTTGGCTGCCCTCTGGCGGTTTTGGAAAAAACGCTGCAGAGCGGTCCCGGCGAACAGCCAGACCAGATTTGCCACCGGCCCTGTAAACGGCAAAATCACCGCAACGGATAGAACTTCCCAATAACTGTCCGCATAGGGGAGCGTATAGGTTGCCAGCGCCGTCATACAGAAGATCATGATCTTCGCGTTGGTCAATTGTATCAAAAGTCCGGTGAGAAAATTGCAGTGCGTGCCTGCCTCTGCCTCCGCTCCGCTGTCACTGTGCAGGATATGCCACGCAAGCCAGAGAATGTATCCTGCCCCAATCCATGCCATTACGCGGAGATAGCGGTTCATCACTTCGCCAAGGAACCAGACCGCTATGGACGAGGCGAACGCGACTACGGCGAAGCCAATGAAGATGCCTCGCCACTGGCGCAGCGCCTGCCGCCTGCCGTATTTCACGGCGGAAGCCAGTGAACAGAGATTGGCGGGGCCCGGCGTGATCGCCGAAACGACGCAATAGAGAACGAATGACGGAATGAGGGATGATGGTATCACAGTACCGCTCCTTTCTGGGATTTCTTTTTGGCGCCTCCATCATAAATCGAAAATATCACATTGTAAAACTGTTATTATTGATATATACTACAGAAAATAGCTGTAGGAGGGCGGTCATGAACTTCTCGTCCATGGAGTATTTTGTGGTGCTTGCGCAGGAGCGCAATTTTACGCGGGCGGCAGAGCGTCTCCATATCACGCAGCAATCGCTCAGTTCCCATGTCGCCGGGATGGAAAAAGAGCTTGGCAGCCAGCTGCTGGTGCGCCGCGTCCCGTTGGAGCTTACCTATGCGGGAGAGGTGTTGCTGCGGTATGCGACTGATTTTCAAAAAACTCACAGCGATATGCGGCGTGAGTTTTGCGACATCTCGCAGAAGCAGAAGGGTCTCCTTCGCGTCGGAGCGGCGGCAACGCGCGGGCAGATGATACTGCCCGAAACGGTCGCGCTGTTTCAGGAAAGCTACCCAAACATCGGCGTTGAACTGACGGAGGCGTCCAACGGCGAGTTGCAGCAAAAGCTGTTGAAGGGCACCATTGACCTTGCTATAGCGGATTTTCCCGAAGCCCTGCCCGGCGTCAGGCTGGCAGAGTTCTACCGCGAGGAAAACGCGCTGCTGATCGAAAAGAGGCTCTTCGCCAAAGTCTTTGTGATCGACGCGGAGGAGTGCGAGAGACGGTTCCGCGCAGGGGATTACAGCGTGCTAAAAAAATGCCCGTTTGTGCTGGGCGGTATCGAGGATATCGATGGGAGGATCGGCCGCGACGTTTTGAAGCGGGCGGGCATTGACGATCCCGTCATTACAGCGACCTCGCACAATGTCGGGTTGCTGCTGCGCCTCTGCCTTTGCGGCGTCGGAGCGTGCTTCTGTCCGCAAAAGATCGTGCAGAGTATTCTGACGCCGCAGCAGGCGGACTCCCTATGGATGTTTCGGCTTGGGGAGGAAGCTGCGTACCTCATTCAATTTGGCTGTCAGGCACAGTCCTATCAATGGAGCGTGATCGAGCGGTTCATTGCGTGTGCCAAAGCCATTGTTTGCTGACTTTAGGTGTCGCTGATGTATTCGCATATATGTCACAGGTTTCCGATTGCCACACCTTGTTATATCCTGTTATGGTTTTTTTGCCCTTGTGAGTTGCCTGAGCGACGTTGAAACGGTGTAACATTTAATAAAGGGATTCTCGGTGGAATAGATGGCGAAAAATCCTTTGTTTTCTCGGTTTCAGAGGATTTCATTAAAGCCCTATAATCAGCGGCAAACGCCTATGATTTCGGGAATTCCAAATCGAGATTTGCCGCTGAAAGAAATAGAACGCTGGTTCTCGCCCGAGAGGGAAAGAGCCAGCGTTCTGTTAGGCAGACTTTTATTCTCGTAAACGCGGCTATCGCGATCACAACAGGATCGTTCTGTACAGGCCGAAAATGACGAACGGAGTCACGGCCATCTCGATCATCAGCGGCAGGTATCCTTTGTCCAGCGCGGAGACGGAACAGTTCATCTGCTGCAGGGTGAGCGCCTGGCACAGGTGCAGGGGTGAAAAGAAATAGCCGTTGAAGCTCCACGTGTAGATGAAAACGCAGTAGAGCAGTTCTTCCGTCGGCGGCAGATGCAGACTCGTCAGCAGCGGCACCAGAACGCCCAGCGGCACGTAGCTGAGCCCCGTGGCGAGGCCGAAGAGCAGCGCCGCGGCCGCGATCACCAGCAGCACGCCGAACCCCGACGACTGCGCGAACATGGTCTGGAAGGCGGCCATGATGCCGGTCAAATCGCGCACGGTGTTCTGCATGAAATAGATACCCAGCATCGTCACGAAAGTTTGGCCGCTGAGCCCCTGCCGGAACGCACGCGCATACGTCTTCACGTCGCGCCGCCCCCAACCGGCCAGGATCAGCGCCAGCGAAGCGAAGGCGCTCAGGTACATGGGCACCTTGAACAGACCGTTGAGCAGCACGATGACGTAGATCGGCGACATGTATTTGAGAATGCTGACGAGCCCGCGGAGTGTGTGCCCGCCGCCGGAGCGCGGAGCGACCGGCGCCTCGGCGCCGCGCAGATAAAGCAGGTAAGACGCGAGCTCCATGCCGGCGACAAAGGCAACGTTGAGCGCGATCAGCTTGTACAGGCTGACGTGCGGCGCCATGTTGGAGAAAACGATCATCGAGCTGCTCGTCGGCAGCAGGAAGAAGGCGCAGTGACGGAAGGTCAGGTTGAGCGCCGCGCGCTTGAACACGGGCAGCCTGAGGCTGTCGCCCAATTCGTCGACGGAGGGGCTGGAAATGGCCGCGCCGCCGGGCACCGAAACCATGCCGATCGCCGCCGGCAGGATCATGATCACCGCTTTGGCCGACGAAAAAACGTCCTTGAAGGCTTCTACAAGCCGGCCGAGAATGTCGTACTGCTTCATCAGCGCGCTGAGAACGCCGATCTGCAGGATGACGGCGATGGTTTTCATGGTCGGCGGCGAGGTGACGATGCTCGTAAAGTTTTCCGCGACACCGCGCGGGGACTGACCGGCGCCGAGTCCCATGATCAGACCCGTGATCAGCAGCGAGGCGCCGTTCCACAGCTTCCCCTTCGGGAAGAAGACGAGAAAAGCGAACGCCGCGCCCATTGCCAGAAATTCTCTCGGCATGGAAGTCGCTCCTTCCGCAAATGAAATGGGCCGCCGTAAAAGCTCTGTCCCGAGGAAATGTTGTCATACCGCGCGCAGAGAAAACTTTTGCGCCGGCGCGGACGAAAAAGCCCGCTTCCGCAAAAAGGAGGCGGGCTCGAGTTTTATCGGGCGTTGAAGACGTACTTGTCAAGGCGCGCCATGGCTTCCTTGACGCGCGACAGCGGCAGCGCCAGGTTGACGCGGATGCTGTACGGGCCGTTGAACATGCGTCCGTCCTGCCAGGACACGCCCACGTCGGAACCGGCCCTGTGGACTTCGTCGATGGTCTTGCCGTGCTTTTTGCACCACTGCTCGCAGTCGATGAAGAGCATGTAGGTGCCCTGCGGTTTGGCCAGATCGACGCCGTCGAAATGCTCTTTGATGTAATCGTAAGCGTAGTTCACGTTTCCCGTCAGCACCTGGCGCAGTTCGTCCACCCACTCGTAGCCCTCGGGCTTGTAGGCGCCGATCAGCGCGTGCATGGAAAGCACGTTCATGCTGTTGTAGTGCGACAGCGACGATTCCTTTTCGATGCGCTCGCGCAGCCAGTCGTTGTAGATGATGTGGTAGCTGCCGATCAGCCCGGCAAGGTTGAACGTCTTGCTGGGGGCATAGAGCGCCACGGTGCGGTTTCGCGCGTCGTCGCCGACGCTCTGCGTGGGGATGTGCTTATAACCGTCGAGCGTCAGATCGGACCAGATCTCGTCGGAGATCACGAACACGTCGTGTTTGCGGTAGATCTCCATGGCTTTTTCGATCTCTTCGCGCTCCCAGACGCGGCCGCAGGGATTGTGGGGCGAGCAGAAAATGGCGGCATGGATCTTGTTCTCCGCGATCTTTTTTTCCATGTCGGCGTAATCCATGCGCCACACGCCCTGCGCGTCGCGGTACAGCGGCGAATGGACGATGTGCCAGCCGTTGTTGTTCAGCGTGTTGGTGAAGCCGATGTAAGTGGGGGAGTGGAGCAGCACGTTGCCGCCCCGCGAGCAGATCACGTTCAGCGCGCTGGCCACGCCGCCGAGCACGCCGTTCTCGTAGCCGATGTGCTTCGCTTCGAGCCCGGCGACGCCGTTGCGCTTCGTCTGCCAGTCGATGATGGACCGATAATATTCCTTTCTGGGCGCGAAATAGCCGTAGAGCGGGTGTTTCGCGCGCTCGATCATCGCTTCGGGCACGGTGGGCACGGTGGCGAAGTTCATGTCGGCGATCCACATCGGGATCGAGTCGAATCCCGGTTTGGGCGGATTGGGGGCCATGCCGGCTCCGAGATTGTCCACGGCGAGGGCGTCGCGGTCGTGGCGGTCGATGATGCTCGTGAAATCGTACTTCATGAGAAAACTCCCCTTCCTGCGTTCGATTTCGGCCGCAGCGGCCGAAGCGTGTTTTTATACGGAAACTGATCCATTCTACTCTGCCCCTTCGAAAATCTCAACGTGCCGCCGAAAAAATAAAGAGAGACTCCGCGGAGTCTCTCTTTATTTTTTTCGGCGGGGTTACTTGGCGGGATTTTTGTCGGCGGAGGCAGGCGCCTCGGGCGCGGCGATCTTCACGCCGTAACGGGCGCGCAGGGCGTCGCGTTCGTCCTGGATGGCCTTGACCTGCTTCTGGCGCACGAGGTCGGCCTTGATGTCTTCCTTCACCTCGGCGAACGGACGGATCGAGGCGTCGCGGCTGTCGGTGGCTTTGATGATGTGGTAGCCGAAATCGGTCTTGACCGGCTTGGCGGTCATCTCGCCCTTTTTCAGGGCGAAGGCGGCCTTTTCGAACTCAGGCACCATCTGTCCCTTGCTGAAATAGCCCAGGTCGCCGCCGCGGCTGCGCGTACCGTCGGCCGAGTTGTTCTTGGCGGCGTCCTCGAACGTGATCTTGCCGGCCTTGATGTCGCGGATCAGATCGGCAGCCTTTTCCTGCGCGGCCTTCTGGTCCTTGGCGGGCATGTTCCTGTCGGCGCGGATCAGAATGTGCGAGGCGCGGATCGCCGCGGGAACCTGAAAGATCTCCTTGTGCTCGTCGTAATACTTCTGCGCGTCCTTGTCGGTCGCGGGCGTCTTGCCGGCTTCGTCAAGAATCTTCTCCGTGGCCAGCGTGAAGAGCAGGCGCTGCTCGAGGTTGGCCATAGCCTCCTTGTACTTGGGCGTGTTCTGCAGCTTCTGCTCGCGCCCCGAGCGTGAAAAGACCTTGAAGTCGATCAGGTTGTCCAACAACTGCGCCTGCCCCTGCGGCGAAGCATAGGCCGCGCGCTGCTGCGGGTCGAAGCCGCTCATGGCCTGGTCGAGGTCGGCCTGCGTGATCGTTTCGCCGCCGACGGTGGCCAGCACCTTTTTGTCGGCGTTTTGGTCGGCCGCGAGCGCCGAACCGGCCAGAAGAACCGAGAGCGCCGCCGCGGCGGCAAACAACTTTTTCATCTGAAAAATTCCTCCTTGAAATCGCTTCCTGTGCGCGAGGCGCACAAAATGTTTGTGCAGCATCGCCTATTATAGCCGAATTTATTCACTTGCAAAGGTGTATAAATCTGCTATCCTTTTAACGGATCACGATCGACCCGGCAGGGAGGAATGAGACGCCATGCTTCAGACAGAGACGATCGAATGGAGCCAATTCAAGGAACGCTTCGCCTTTTTGCTGGCGGAGATGACGCCGGCGCTGCGCGGCATCGACGACGAAACCATCGCGTTCCGCACCGAAGAATGGTCGGTGCTCCCTCGCTGGGACGCGGGCGAATTCATTTTCGAGTACTACGCCGAAGAGCCGGACACGTTCCATCCCGGCGACGACGAGACGCAGATCGTAGTGACGAACGTTCCCTGGGGGAATCTCTAGGGGACGCGCATTATAAATTTCAGGGGAGGTCCTTGTATGAAACTGATTGTCAATGCGCGCGTGCTGCCCGTTTCCGCCGCGCCGATCGAGAACGGCGCGGTGCTCGTGGACGGAACGAAGATCGCCGGCGTCGGCGAACACCTCGGTGCCCCCGAGGGCACGGAGATCATCGATGCCCGCGGCCTGACGCTGACGCCCGGCCTGGTCGACGCCCATACCCACATCACCACGTCCGAGGAAACGGAACTGTACGGCATGAGCGACATCAACGAGATGACCAATCCCGTCACGCCCGGGCTGAGCATCCTCGACTCCATCTACGTGCGCGACAAGAACGTGGCCGAATCGCGCGAAAAAGGCGGTGTCACCTGCGTGCAGACTTTGCCCGGCAGCGCCAACGTCATCGGCGGCACCGGCGCCATCATCAAGCTCAAACAGGCCAGCGTCGTCGAGGAAATGCTCGTCAAGTCGCCTTCCTGCATGAAAGCGGCCCTCGGCGAGAACCCGATCCGCGTCTACAAGGACAACGGCCACCGCACGCCCACGACCCGCATGGGCAACGCCTACATCATGCGCAAGGCCCTGCAGGACGCCCGCAACTATCTGGAAAAGAAAAAGTGCCGCAAAGACGGCGAAGCCTTCGAGACCAGCCTCGACATGGAAGCGTTGGCCCTCGTGCTCGACCGCAAGATCAAGCTCAGCGTCCACAGCCACCGCGCCGACGACATCTGCACCGCCGTGCGCATCGCCGAGGAGTTCGGCCTCGATTTCACCATCGAGCATTGCACCGAAGGGCAGTTCATCGCCCCGTGGCTGGCTGCGCACCGCGTCAAGGCCGCCGTCGGCCCCACCTTCGGCGTACCCGTCAAGCCCGAGCTGCGCCATCAGGGCTGGGAGACTCTGCTCGCCCTGCGCGACGCCGGCGTGCACATCTGCATCCTCACCGACCACCCCGTGATCCCGCTTTACGGACAGATCGTCTCCGCCTCGCTGGCCGCCCGCGCCGGACTGACCGAAGCCGAAGCCCTGCGCTGCGTCACGCTGTCCAGCGCCGAGCACCTCGGCATCGAAGACCGCGTCGGCTCCATCGACGCCGGCAAGGACGCCGACCTCGTGCTGTGGAACGGCAACCCGCTCGACACCCGCTGTCACCCCGTCATGACCATGATCGACGGCACAGTGGAGTACCGCGCGCTGTAAAATTCAGCCGTAAAAAATGCCGGAAGCTCGCGCTTGAGCTTCCGGCATTTTTTATCCCCGTATCCCGGCGCTAGAACACGCTGTCGGCGAAGATCTCGAGGCCGATGCCGATCAGGATCACGCCGCCGAGGATCGTCGCCCGGCCGGACAGGACCGCACCGATCTTTTTGCCGATCAGCAGTCCCGCCGCGCAGACCGCGAACGTGACGGCGGAGATGATCAGCGAGGCGGCCAGCGCCGCGGCGCAATCGTATGCGGAGATCGTGAAGCCGACCGAGAGCGCGTCGATGGACGTGGCGACCCCCTGCAAAAACAGCACGCCGGGCGTCAGCCGAAGCGCGGCGCAATCCTCACGTCCGCCGCGCAGCCCTTCCAACACCATTTTGCTGCCGATGCCAAGCAGCAGGATCAGCGCGATCCACGGCACAATCTGCCGGAAGGGACAGAAAACCTCGACGATCGTGCGCACGCAGACCCAGCCCGCCATCGGCATCAGCGCCTGGAAGAACGCGTATACGCCGGCGACCGCGCAGCCGCGGCGGACGCTCATATGCGGCTCATTCAGTCCGTTGACCATCGACACCGAAAAGGCATCCATCGACAGCCCCACGCCCAGCAGCGCGCAGTTCAGCACAAACATGAAACTCAATCCCATTTCAGCCACCCCATTCCGAATGGTCGCCCGTCCCCCGCGGAAACGAAAAATCCGGGCATAGCCTCGGCTATACCCGGATGTCGTTTTTTCGATCGTCCTCATGTATAGCCTGACAGTTATACATGAGTCTCGCAGTTTAAAGCACGCCAGACCTTTGCGGCCAGCATGTTGACGTGCTGCGCTCCGTGCCGAGCGCGTGCTACTCCCTCACGGAACGTATTGTGACACCGCCGCCTCGTGTTAGTCAAGACAAACGAGTCGTTTTACTTCAAGAAACCGTTGATGATCTGCTCTTCCGCCTGCTGTTCGCTCAGGCCCAGCGTCATCAGCTTGACGATCTGGTCGCCGGCGATCTTGCCGATGGCGGCCTCATGGACCAGCTGCGCGTCGACGTTGTTAGCTTCCAGCGATGGCACGGCGAGGATCTTGCCCCGGTCCATGATGATCGAGTCGCACTCCGTATGGCCGCTGCACGGCGCGTTGCCGACGATGCAGGCGTCGAACTTCTGAAACGACGCGTCGCGCGCCACCGAGCGCGACACCACGTCGGCGCTCGAACCTTCGCCGTTCAGCGAGACGCGGTAGCCGCTGACAGCCTGCTGGTCGCCGTGCGTCATCAGGCGCTCGCGCACCACGAGACGGGCGTCCTTTTTCAGCTCGGCGATCGTCATGCGCTGCGTCGAATCGACGCCCTTGATCTGCACCATTTCCATCTCCATGGAGCTGCCGTCCTCCATGTACACTTCCGTCTGCGGGTTGAGGATGCGCTTGCCGCCGCCACTGCCGGAACCGTAGTGCTTTTCCACGTAGCGGACTTTGGCGTTTTTGCCCACGTAAAAGCGGTGCACGCCGTCGTGTTCGGCGTCCTGGCGGCCGCAGTTGTCGATGCCGCAGCCGGCGACGATGAGCACGTCGCTGCCGTCGCCGACGTAAAAGTCGTTGTAGACCGTTTCCTTCAGGCCGCTGGCGCTGACGACGACGGGAATGTGCACGCTCTCGTTTTTGGTGCCCGGCGCGATGCGGATGTCGATGCCCGTGCCGTCGGCCTTGGAGCTGATCTCGATGTGGGCCGTGCTGTTGCGCCCGGCCAGCTGGCCGTTGGCGCGAAAGTTGTACGCCCCCGCCGGGACCTCGTGAAGATCGGCCACTTCCGCCAGAATGCGTTTTTGGATCGCGTCCAGCTGCACCATGGTTAAGCCTCCCCCTGTTTCAGCTTGTGGCACACGTCGACGGCCGACTCTGTGCCGACCAGCGCGGGGAAAATTTCCGCGCGCGGCCCCTGCTTCTCGATGCGTCCCTCCGCCAGCACGACGATCTCGTCGGCGATGCTGAGGATACGCTCCTGATGCGAGATGATGACGATCGAGCTGTCCTTGATGTCCTCGCGCATCTTCTTGAAGATGCGGATCAGATTCTGGAAGCTCCACAAGTCGATGCCGGCTTCCGGCTCGTCGAAGACGGAGAGCTTGGCGCGGCGGGCCAGCACCGTGGCGATCTCGATGCGCTTCAGCTCGCCGCCCGAGAGGGAAGCGTTTACCTCGCGGTTGATATAATCGCGCGCGCACAGCCCCACCTCGGCCAAATACTCGCAGGCTTCGCTGACGAGCAGATCTTTGCCGACGGCCAGACGCAGCAGATCGATGACTTCCAGTCCCTTGAAGCGCACCGGCTGCTGAAAGGCGAAACCGATGCCCCGGCGGGCGCGCTCGGTGACGCTTTTATCGGTGACGTCTTCGCCGTCGAGAAGAATGCGGCCGCTCGTGGGCTTTTCGATGCCGGCGATGAGGCGCGCCAGCGTCGACTTGCCGCCGCCGTTCGGTCCCGTGACGACGACGAATTTTCTGTTGTCCACTTTCAGGCTCAGGTCGTGGATAATCTCCTTCCGCGCCCCCTCCTCGGCGACGCTGAAGGAAATATTTTTCAATTCCAGCATGGCTGGCAACCCCCTTCGTTTTTGTTCCCCGGATCCGGGGCGGAGGCGCGAAGCCCCTCTCCGTTCCCGTTTTTACTCTATCATATTTTAGGTGAAATGTTCGTTGGCGGGACAACGGAAGATGCGTTTTTCCCGCAGGAAAAACGCCGCGGCCATTGTGTCATGACCGCGGCGTGTTAGTCAATAAGAACCGTCGGAATTGACGCTCGCTCCGCTTTCGGGCGATCGCCGCCGGGAGAGAGGCGGAAAATGTTCCACGTGGAACATTCCTCCACGGAAAAAGGCCGCTGAGAGTGCTCCGCCGTTCGAAAGCGAGCGCGCCTTTGCCCCTACGCCCGCGCTTTCGGCCGCAGAACTTCGCCGACGAGCTGGATAAAGCGCCGCACTGCTTTGGCCGTGTAGTCGCGGTTGGGCAGGAGCGCGTAAAACGGCCGCGTCGCCAGCGGCGAATCGATTTTGTAGAAACACAGCGGCGCGCCCGCGTTCGTAACCATGCGGTCGCTCACGAACGCGGCGGCGAAACCGCCTGCCGCCAGATGATAGGCCGTGGCAAGCTGACTCAGCTCGATCTTGAGGCGCGGTTTGACGTCGGCGGCGGCGAAAATTTGCAGCATACGGTCGTGAAGATTGTTGCCGGGCATCAGCGAGATGAACTCAAGCTCTCCGCAGCGCTCGGCGGGCAGCACGGGGCAATCCCCATGCAGGTGACGGCCGTTCATGACGCCGCGCGGCGGCAGGGCGAAGGCGCGGTATCGGCGGTTGAACGGATGAGCGCGGGGCACGGCCATCAAAATGCGATCGCTGAACATGGGATAGCGCTCGAAGTCCTTCATGAAAAGTTCGTTGCAGCTGAATGTCAGGTCTACGGCGCGTTCCTCCAGCATCTTGGCGAGGACGGCCGAACTGTGCTCGACCAGCTCCAGGGCGATGCCCGGATAAAGCCGGCTGTAGCGCGCCAGCACCGGCGGCAGGATGTAACCGTTGATGTAGTGGGAACCGCCGATGCGCACGCGTCCGGTGTGGAGGTCGTTGATGTCGCCAATCCGCTGCGTCAATTCCGCCTCGATTTTTTTGATGCGCGTGATCGCGTTGATGTAAAGCCAGCCGGCTTCGGTGAGCTGAAAGGGACGCACCCTGCGGTCGAACAGCGTCATGCCGATGGACGACTCGATCTTTTTGATCGCCATGCTCAGCGCCGGCTGCGTGACGTAGAGTTTCTCCGCCGCCTTCGAGAGACTGCCGCTTTTGTAGACTTCGTAAATGTATTCGAGTTCCTGCTGCATAACATAATCACCGCTTATGATAGAGTAAAAATTTCTAAATTGAATTTATGTTATCGCCGTTTTATGATGAGGTCAAGCAAGATATTCGACATTCAAGGGGGGAGTGAACGTGAACATCAACGCCTTGCTCATGGACGAAAAGGACAACGTGGTCACTTGCGTCGAAGAAATCCCGGCCGGCGCCCCGGTCGTCTATCGCCGCGGCGGCGAGCTCTGCACGCTCACGGCGGAGGAGACGATTCCCTATTGCCACAAGGTCGCGCTGGTCTCGCTGAACGAGGGGGACGAAGTGATCAAGTACGGCGAGCTGATCGGCCGCACCTCGGCACCGATCGCGAAGGGACACTGGGTCTCGCACGAGAATATTTTCAGCGTGCCGCGGGATTATGCCAGCGAAATGCTTTAAGGAGGAGAGAGAATGCAGTTCTGGGGGTACAAGCGCCAAGAGGGGCGCGCGGGCATCCGCAATCACGTGCTGATCCTGCCCACGTGCGCCTGCGGCAGCGAGAGCGCGCGCATCGTCGCGTCGCAAGTGCGCGGCGCCGTGAACATCGTCTTCAACACCGGCTGTTCCGACGTGGCGGCGAACACGGCCATGTCGCAGAAAGTGCTGACGGGCTTCGCCTGCAATCCCAACGTTTTCGGCGTCGTCATCGTCGGTCTCGGCTGCGAGACGGTGGGGCACGCGCAGCTGCGCGAAAAGATTCGGAAGATGACCGGCAAGCCGGTGGCGTCCTTTGGCATTCAGGAGGAAGGCGGCACGCTCAGAACCATCGAAAAGGCGGTGCGCGCCGCGCGCGACATGGCCGCCGAAGCCGCCATGCAGCACAAGGAACTGTGCGACATGTCGAATCTTCTGCTGGGCATCGAGTGCGGCGGTTCCGACGCCACCTCGGGCATCGCCAGCAATCCCGCCGTCGGCGAGCTCAGCGACCTGCTCGTGGATCTCGGCGCTTCGACGATCATGAGCGAGTCCATCGAATGGATCGGCGCCGAACACGTTGTCGCCCGGCGCGCGGCGACGCCGGAGCTTCACAACAAAATCATCGAAATCTGCCGGGATTACGAAGAGCACCTCAAGGCGGCGGGGCAGGACTGCCGCGCCGGCCAGCCCACGCCCGGCAACAAGGCGGGCGGCCTTTCCACGCTCGACGAGAAGAGTCTCGGCTGCATCCGCAAGGGCGGCACGCGTCCCATCGTCGAAGTGCTGGAACAGGCCGAACGCCCCACGAAGCACGGCGCCATCGTCATGGACACGGCAGGCTACGACATCTCCTCCGTCACTTCCATGGTGGCCGGCGGCTGCAACGCCGTGATCTTCACCACGGGGCGCGGCACGCCGACGGGCAACGCCATCGTGCCCGTGCTCAAGGTGACGGCCAACGCCCGCACGTATCAGATGATGGACGACAACATGGACGTCGATCTGAGCGGCATTGTCAAGGGCACGACGACGTATCGGGAAAGCGGCAGGGAACTGCTCGCGGTCATCGGAGACGTCTGCAACGGCAAGATGACCAAGGCCGAAATTTACGGTTTTTCCGACGTCGCGATCGATCACGTGTGTCGCTTTGTCTGATTTTTCATTAAGGGGGAAGAGAAATGGGATTCATCTTCAAAACGTGGAACAAGCTGAGTCTGTTTACGCGCATCATGATCGGCTTCGCGCTGGGTGTCGCCGCGGGGCTGGTCTTCGGCAAACAGGCCGCGGTGCTGAAACCGCTGGGAACGATCCTCACCAATCTGCTGACGATGGTGGTAGCGCCGCTGGTGCTCTGCCTGCTGGTCTGCGCGGCCGCCGACGTGGGCGACGGCAAGAAGCTGGGGCGCATGGGCGTGAAGACGGTGATCATTTTTCTTGCCAGCACCGCGTGTGCCATCGTGATCGGACTGATTTTCGCCAATCTTATGCAGGTCGGCACGGGCGTCAGCATCGAGATCGCCAAGGAATCGGCGAAGACGACGGCCAAGCAGATCTCCATGCTCGACACGCTGATCAGCATCATTCCCAAGAATCCTTTCGAAGCGTTGTCGAAGCAGAATCTGCTGCAGATCATTTTCTTTGCGCTGCTGCTGGGCTTCGCGCTGATGAAGATCGGCCCCTCGGGGCAAGCCTTGCTGGACATGTTCCGCGCCGGTCAGGAAGCGATGAAAAAGATCACCACCATCGTGCTCGAGTTCACGCCTTACGGCGTTTTCGGCCTGATGGCGCAGGTCGTGGGAGCCAACGGCCCGGATATCCTCATCCCTTACATCAAGGCGATCGCGGCCATGTACATCGCCTCGTTCCTCTATCTGGTCGTCGTCCAGGCCGGAGTGATGGCGGGGCTGATCGGCCGCGTCGGCCCGCTTCGTTTCCTGAAAACGATGAAGGAAGCGATGACCTTCGTCTTCGCCACCTGCTCCAGCGTCGCCACGATTCCGCTTAACCTCGAATGCACGAAAAAACTCGGCGTCGACGAGGAGACGGCCAACTTCGTGATCCCTTTCGGCGCCGTCATGAACATGAACGGCACCGCCATTTACGAGGCCATCGCCGTGGTCTTCACGGCCCAGATCTTCGGCGTGCCGCTGACCGTCGCCGATCAGGTCATGATCATGCTCACCGCCACGCTGGCTTCCATCGGCACGGCCGGCGTGCCCGGCTCCGGGCTGGTGATGCTGACGATCGTGCTGACTTCGGTGCATCTTCCCATGGAAGCGATCGGGCTGCTGGCCGGCATCGACCGCATCCTCAACATGGCCCGCGTGATTCCGAACATTGTCGGCGACGCGGCCACGGCGCTGATTGTCTCCCGTTCCGAAGGCACGTTCAAAGCCCCGGAGCCGACCGGCGGGCGGTGACCGCGAAAAGGCGGGCGCCCCGGCGCCAAAACGCGAAGAAGACCGCGCCGGCATGAACCGTACGTCTGCGTTTTGCGCAGGGCATACGGCACACGAAAAATCCCCGGCGGCCATTTTTTTCGGCCGCCGGGGATTTTTTGCGTGTCGTCCTGTTTTTGCGTTTGGCGAAGCAAGGCGCGTTTCCTCGGGCGCGGCGGATGCACCGGCCGTCAGACGTTCCGCCCCAGAAAGCGCGCGAAGCCGCGCACGCTGTTGCCGAGGAAGTACGCTTCGCGGCTCTGCGCACCCGCGGCGTAGCGGGCGATGTTGGCCAGCTCGGGGTCTTCGCGCCGCAGCAATTCAACCGTTTCGTCTTCGCTCAGGCCGTCTTGCAGGGCCTGGGCGATCGTTTCTTCCCAGAAAAGGTTCTGCTTCAGCGCCCGTTCAGGCAGCGTGCGGTCGGACGAGGCGCCGAAGTGCCCGGCGCAGAACAGGTCCCAATCCGCCGCGGCGAGTTTTTTCATGCTCTCGCGGCCGATTTCCGGCACGTAGCGGGGCGGCGTGGCGGGACGGATGCCGCCCTGCCAGCGGCCGTCGGCGAACCAGCTCGCGACGCCGTCGCCGGGGATGACGCCGAGCGCTTCGCCGCCGAAGCAGAGGCGCCGTCCCGCCAAGCGGCGCAGGAACGAGACGTGGTGCGCGGCGTGCCCTGGCGTGTCGATGACGCGCCACGCGGGGGGCAGCTGTTCGCGCGCGACGAGAGCGGAAGCGGGTACGGGCAGCGGCGGCTGATAGGCGGCGGCCATCGCCTCGCCCAGCGTGGCGGCTGTCGCCTGCCAGAGCTTTTCGGGCGCGATCAGGTGCGCGGCGGCGCGCTCGCAGCAGAACACTTTCAGCCGCGGATAGTCGCGGCACAGACGTCCGGCCGCGCCGGCGTGGTCGAGGTGGATGTGGGTGAGCAGCAGCCAGTCGGGCGCGGCTTCCAGCTCGTCGAGCGCTTTTTTCAGATGCGCGTAGGAGCCCGTCACGCCGCAGTCGACCAGCGCCGTTTCGGCGGGGGAGCGCAGCAGCCACGAGCCGAGGAACTCCTCAAACCCCGCCTGTCCAGCCAGCGGCAGGCGAATCAACGTCAGCGACTCGGCGCCGGCGGCGACGAGTCGGTTGTCGGGCATGTGCGCCATGGCGGCGGCCTCCTTTGAGATTCGAAAATGATGTTTCATGAGGTGATTGTACCGCGCGGGAAAAAATTTTCCAAGAGCGGCGGGCGCATGGTATCATGAAGAACAAACGCGGACAAAGGGAGGAATCGCGGCGATGGAGTTTGCGGGAGCGCTGTTCGACCTTGACGGCACGCTGATCGATTCGGCGGACGTGTGGGCGCGCATCGACGCGGAATTTCTGCGCCGGCGCGGGCTGGCCGTGCCTGACGATTACATGTGCGCCGTCAGCTCGAAGAAGTTCAGCGAAGCGGCTGTGTACACGATCGCGCGGTTCGGCCTCGACGAGACGGCGGAAGCCCTGGCGGCGGAATGGCTGGAAATGGCCCGCCGGGAGTACGGCAGCGGCGTTTTCCTGCGCCCTCATGCCGGCGAATATCTGCGCTGGCTTAAGGCACGCGGCGTGAAGCTCGGCACGGTGACGGGGCTGCCGCACTCGCTGGCCGAAGCGGCGCTGAAAAACAACGGCGTCTACGCCCTCTTCGACGCTTTCACGTCGGCCGACGAAACGCCGTGCGGCAAGGAACACCCCGCGGTCTATCTGCTGGCGGCCCGCCGTCTCGGTGTCACGCCGGCGGACTGCGCCGTCTTCGAGGACGTGCCGGCCTGCCTCGAAAGCGCCCGCGCCGCCGGCATGAAGGTCTTCGCCGTGCGCAACGCTCAGAACGAATCTCTGTGGGGGAGCATGTGCCGCGGCGCGATCCCCGTTGCGGACTTTTGCGAGCTGATGACGAACGCGGCGCGCGGGAGCGCCTGTTCTCGGCGGGATGAAAAGTAAATTTTGTGCGTTGTCGCGTCGTGTGAAACCGATTGTACGGATTTCCCCGCCTTGTTATAATGAGCCGTGCCGTCGTAAACGGTTGGCGGCGAAAAAGTTTTTATCCTTCGAAGGAGTGGATCGCACGTGAAGAAGTTCGCAAGTCTGTTTCTCGCCGTTTCGATGGCCGCTTCGGCGTCGCTGGCGGCCGCGGCGGAGTATCCGTCGATGAACGTCCGTCTCAGCCACAACCAGCCCGTCGGCAGTCCGGAGGACGTCGGCGCCCAGACGTTCAAGAAGTTGATGGAAGAAAAATCCGGCGGCAGGATCACCGTGGACGTGTTCCCGCAGATGCAGCTCGGCTCGATGCGCGAGCAGGCCGAGATGGTGCAGATGGGCACGCTGGAGATGTCCGTGCAGCCCACTTCCGTGCTGACGCCCTTCGTCGAGGAACTGAGCGTCATCGATTTCCCGTTTCTGTGGACCGACAAGGACGAGCTGTACCGCATCATGGACGGCGAAGTCGGCGGGAAATTCTACGCCTTCTGCGAGAAGAAAGGCTTCAAGACGCTGGGGCTGTGGGCTTCGGGCTTTAAACAGATGACGACCAGGGGCAGGCCCGTGAACGCGCCCGAGGATCTCAAAGGCATGAAGATCCGCGTCATGCCCAGCCCGCAGCTGGTGGAGCAGTACAAATCGTGGGGGGCCAACCCGATCCCGATCGAGTACGCCGAGCTGTACAACGCGCTGCAGCAGAACATCGTCGACGGTCAGGAGAACCCTCTGCAGACCATCGCCATGGCCAAGCTGTACGAGGTGCAGGATTATCTGACGATCTCCGATCACGGCTTCCTCGGTTATCTGTTCATCGTCAACAGCCGCTGGTTCGAAAAGCAGAGCGAGGACGTGCGGAACCTGATCGTCGAGTGCGAACGCGGCGCCCGCGAAGCGGAGCGCGCGGCCCAGTCGGAGGGCGAGGCCAAGTTCCTCGAGCAGATCAAGCAGTCCAAGATCGCCGTCGGCGAGCTGACGGACGAGAACCGCGCCAAGTTCATCGAAGTCAGCAAACCGTTGCACGACAAGTTCGTGGACGGTTCCGCGACCAAAACGGAATTGCTGAAGGCGGTTTACGCGGCCAAGGAAGCGCGCTGAGCGGCCGGCGGAAAACTCCGCCCCGCCTGAAGCTTTTTGGGGACGGATGGGGCGAAAGGAGTTTTCCGGGCGGCGAAAAGAAGGGGCGGCTCCTGCAGGAGGTTCGCCCCTTTCGTTTTTTTGCGTTTGCCGCGAGTATGAGAATATCGAGAGGAGATTGAAAAATGCTCAGGTTCCTCGGGAAGATTGAGGAGATTTTCTGCGCGTCCGCTCTGCTGATAACGGCTTTTGTGCTGTTCGTCAACGTGGTGCTGCGCTATGTTTTCAGCGCCAGCACGAGCTGGGCCGAAGAGCTGATCCGCTATCTGATGATCTGGATCACTTTTATCGGCGGGAGCGTTTGCGTTCGGAAGGGCGCTCATATCCGCATGGATTTTCTGCTCGGCATGCTGCCCGAAAAGGTCGCCGGCGCGCTGACGCGGCTGGTCTATCTGATCGCGGCGGGATTCTGCGCGGCGCTGTTCCGGTACAGCTATCAGCTGGTGCGGTTCACCGTGGAACTCGAACAGACTTCGCCGGCGATGGGAATTCCCATGTGGATTCCCTATCTGGCCATGCCGCTGGGCTCGGCGCTGATGACGCTGCGCTTCGTTCGGGCCGCGTGCGGGAAGGAGGACGCCTGAATGACGGTCTTTCTGATGTGCGCGCTGCTGGCGCTGCTTTTCGGCAGCGTGCCGATCTTCGTCGCTCTGGCGGCGGCCGTGCTGGCTTCGATGCTGCTTTTCACGGGACTCGATCCGATGGTGCTGGCGCAGCGTATGTTCGGCGGGCTCGACAAGTTCTCGCTGATGTCGATGCCGTTCTTCATTTTTGCCGCCAATCTGATGGACACGGGCGGACTCTCCAAGCGCATCCTCAAGTGGACGCGCAGTCTCGTGGGGGCGCGCAAGGGCGGACTAGCCTACACGACGCAGTGCACCTGCATGATCTTCGGCGCGCTCTGCGGCTCCAGCCCGGCGACGGTGGTCGCCATGGGGCGCGTGCTCTATCCCGAGCTGATCGAAAGCGGCTATCCGCAGGATTTTTCCGCCGGTCTGATCACGTCGTCGGGATCCGTGGCGCTGATCATCCCCCCCAGCGTGACGCTGATCATGTACGCGGCGGCCACGGGGGTGTCGGTGGGCTCGCTGTTCATGTCGGGCGTCAGCGCCGGGATCGTCTACGGGCTGGCGACAGTCGTCTACATCTGGTACTTCGCGCGCCATCACGATCTTAGAGTCTCGGCACCCTCCAGCCGCGGCGAGATCGTCCGCAACACGCTGGAAGCCGGCTGGTCGCTGATGGTTCCGGTGATCATCCTCGGCGGCATTTACTGCGGCGTGTTCACGCCCACCGAGGCCGCGGGGATTTCCGCCGTTTACGCGCTGTTCGTCGGCGTGGCGGTCTACCGCGAGATCACCTGGGCAAAGCTGTTCGATGTGTGTCTGCGTTCGGCCGTGACCTGCGCGCAGGTGATGATCCTCGTCGCGGCGGCCACGAGCTTCGCCTGGTTCCTCACCGTGGCGCGTATCCCGCAGATGGTCACGGCGGCGATTATCGAAAACGTCAAAACGCCCTGGGCGTTCATCGCCATGGTCAACGTCATTCTGCTGGTCGTGGGCATGTTCATGGAAGGCATCGCCGCTATCGTCATCCTCGCGCCGCTGTTCTTCCCGATCGCGCAGCAGATGGGCATCGACCCGCTGCACCTGGGCATCGTCATGGTCTCCAATCTGGCGCTGGGCAACTTCACGCCGCCGTTCGGGCTGAACCTGTTCGTGGCCGCGGGCGTGACGGGGCTGCCGATGTCGAAGATCATCGGCGCGGTGACGAAGTTCATCGTCGTCTCGATCGTCGGCCTGTTGGTCATCTCCTACGTGCCGTCGCTGTCCACGTTCCTGCCGGCGCTGGTGTACGGCCGTTAGGGAGCGCAGGGAATGTCGGGTTTCGAACGCGTTCAAGAGCTGATCGCGACGATTTCTCAGACCGGCCGCGGCGAGCGGGGCGTTTCCCGCCTCGCCCTGACCGATGCGGATCGCCAGGCGCGCGATATTGTCGTCGAGGAAATGAAGGCCCTGGGCATGTCGGTGACGACCGACGCCTGCTGCAATCTGTGGGGGCGTTTCGAGGGAAGCTCGGATCGCCCCGGCGTGGTGATCGGTTCACATCTGGATTCCGTGCCCGAGGGAGGACGCTACGACGGAGCGCTCGGCGTGGCCTGCGGGCTGGGCGCGACGCGCGACATCCTCGCGGAAAATCCGCCCCCGCGGCGTTCGCTGTCGGTGGTGGTCTTCACCGCGGAAGAATCGAGCCGCTTCTCGCTGGCGACGATCGGCAGCAAGGCGGCGACGGGCAATCTGTCGCTGATGGACACGCTGCGCTTTAGAGACAGGCAGGGCGTGACGCTGCTCGACGCGCTGCGCGATTTCGGCGGGCGTCCAGAGCAGATTCCGCGCGACTGTCTGGCGCCGGCGTCATATCATTCCTATTTCGAGCTGCACATCGAGCAGGGGCCTGTACTCGACTGGAACGGCGAGGACGTGGGCATCGTCGAGGCGATCGCCGCGCCGACGCGTTTCATGCTCGAAGTGGTCGGAGAACAAGCCCATTCCGGCGCCTGCCCGATGAACATGCGTCGCGACGCCATGGCGGCTGCGGCGGAGATCGTCCTCGCCGTCGAGCGCGCCGGCCGCGCGGAAAGCGAGTTCGGCACGGTGGCGACCGTGGGCGTGTGCGAGTGTTTCCCCGGCGCCATGAACGTGGTGCCCGGACGGGTCGTGCTGAAAGTGGACGTGCGCGGCATCGTCGAAAAAAGCATCCGCCGCGCCTGTGACGAGATTAAGGCGCGCGTCGAGAGCGTCTGCGCCGAACGCGGCGTGAGGGTGAACTTCACGCTCTATTCGGCGGACAAGCCCGTCGCCATGGACGGTCTGCTGGCGCGCCGCATCGAAAACGTCTGCAAAGACTTGAAGGTCAAATACCGGCGCATGCCCAGCGGCGCGGGACACGACGCCATGTACATGGCCACGCTGATCCCTTCGGCGTTGATTTTCGTGCCGTGCAAGGACGGCGTCAGCCACAACCCGGCCGAAGCGGTGGACTGGCGGCGCGTGCGTTCCGGCTATGAGGTGCTGCTCCAGACGGTGAAGGATATCGTTCGGTAATTTTTTTACGAAGGCTTCGGAATCCCACGGATATTTTCATAAGGAGGCTGTTCATGAAACCGATCCTGTTTCAAAGAGCGCGCCTGATCGACCCCGACCTGAAAATGGACATGGCGGGCGATCTGCTGGTCGAAAACGGCGTCGTTTCCGCCGTCGGGGCCGAGCTGCCGCCGGCCGCGGACGCCGAAAAGATCGACTGCGGCGGCGCGGTGCTGGCGCCCGGGCTGGTCGACCTGCACGTACATTTCCGCGACCCCGGCCAGACCGAGAAGGAAACGTTGGAAACGGGCTGCGCCGCCGCGGCCAACGGCGGCTTCACGGCCGTGGTGACGATGGCCAACACCAAGCCGGTCGTCGATTCGCCCGAGCTGATCCGTCGCTGCATCGAGCGCAACCGGACCATGGACTGCCGCATCTATCCCGCGGGGGCGGTCACCAAGGGGCTGGGCGGCAAAGAGCTGACCGACTTTGCGGCGCTGAAGGAAGCCGGCGCGGTCTGCTTGACCGACGACGGTCTTACCGTCGGCAGCGGGCCGCTGTTCTACGAGGCCATGGAGAAGGCGGCCGCCGTCGGCCTGCCCGTGAGCGTGCACTGCGAGGCCCCGGGCTTCGAAGGCGACCGCTCCATGAACCGCGGCGAGATCTCCAAAAAACTCGGCCTCGTCGGCGCGCCGGCGCTGGCCGAGGAACTGATGATCATGCGCGACGTGTTCTTCGCCGAGAAGACGGGCGCGCGCGTGCATGTGCAGCACGTCAGCTCGCGCCGCGGCGTCGAGATCATCGCAGCGGCGAAAGCCCGCGGCGTGCGCGTCACCGGCGAGGCCACGCCGCATCACATGTTCCTCGACGAGACGACGGTCCTCGAATGCGGCGCCAACGCCAAAATGAGCCCGCCGCTGCGCACAGCCGACGACGCGGCGGCCGTGCGCGAGGCGCTGATAAGCGGCGTGCTCGACGTGGTCGCCACCGATCACGCGCCGCACACGCCGGCCGAAAAAGCCCTCGGCATCGCCAAGGCTCCGAACGGCATCATCGGTTTGGAAACGTCGCTGGGGCTGTGCCTCGACGGCCTGTGCCGCGAGCGCGGCTTTTCGCTTTCCGCGCTGGTGGAGCGCATGAGCGCCGCGCCGCGGCGTATCTTCGAGCTGCCGCCCGTGCATCTGCGCCCCGGTTCGCCGGCCGATCTGATGCTGTTCGATCCCGAACGCCGCTGGCGCGTGGACGCCGCGAAGTTCAAGTCGAAAGCGCGCAACTGCCCGTTCAACGGCTGGACGCTGAGCGGCACGGTCTTGATGACCGTGCTGGGCGGGCGGATCGTCTGTGACCGGCGAGATTTCGCGCAATCGGTTGTATAAAACGGAACGCCGCGATAAAATGAGTTCGATGAACGCGGCCGTTTCCGCGCGCTCCGCAGGGGGAAGGAAAAACGGCCGCCCGCGCGCGAAGGCGCGGCGGTCGCATGAACGAGGGGGAATTCCGATTGATTCGCGATTACGATTCGCGGCTGCTTGCAAAGGAACAGGTCGCGCCGGACATCTGGCATTTGACCTTCGCGTGTCCAGAGATCGCTGAAAACGCCCGCCCGGGCAATTTCGTGCTGCTGAAAACGGCATCCGGTTCGGCGCCGCTGCTGCGCCGTCCGCTCGGCATCCTCGACGCCGATCCCGAAAAGGGGACGATCGAGACGCTCTTCCGTGTCGTCGGTCAAGGCACGGCGCTGCTGGCCCAAGCCGCGCCGGAAACGTCGCTTTCTGTGCGCGGGCCCGTGGGCGGGCAGTTCGGCCCGTTCAGGCACGAAAAAGTCTGGGCTGTGGCCGGCACGCTGGGCATCGCGCCGCTGCTGTTCCTGCGCCGCCGGCTGAACGCTTTCGACCGTCTGTTTCTCGGCGTCGGCAACGCCTTGTGGCGCAGCTTTGCCGATTGGGTGCGGGCCCGCGCGCCGGAGATGGTTTTGTACAGCGACGACGGCTCCATCGGACGCAAGGGATTTTCCATCGCCGGACTGGAAGGGCAGGATCTGAGCGGCGTGTCTCTGGCCTGCTGCGGTCCAAATCCGATGATGAAAGCGCTGTACGAACAGTACGGCTCGCAGTGCGACGACATCCAGGTCAGCCTTGAGCGCCGCATGGGCTGTGGCATGGGCGGCTGCTTCGGCTGCGTGGTCGACACCACGACGGGACGGCGGCGCGTCTGCATCGACGGCCCCGTGTTTCAGGCTAGGGAGGTGAAGTGGGATGAGCTGCATCCCTGATCGGCTCGCGTTCGACGTCGGCGGCGTGAAACTGAAAGTCCCCGTCGTGATTGCGTCGGGCACGTGGCCTTACGAAGCCGGACTGTGGATGGACGACCTGACGCGCCACGTCGGCGCGATTTGCTCCAAAGCCATCACCAAGGATCCCTGCCCCGGCAATCCCGGCTGCCGCATCTGGGAGACCCCCTCGGGCGTTCTCAACAGCATCGGATTGCAGAACGAGGGTATCGACCGCTTCATCGACTGCCGCCTGCCCGACCTGAAAAAACGCGGCGTGCCGGTGGTGCTCAACGTCTGCATGCAGAGCGCCGAAGATCTGGCTTACATGATGGATCGCATTGCCGAAGTTGGAGACATGGTCGACGGCGTGGAGCTGAACGTTTCCTGCCCGAACACCGACCACGGCTGCATGAGTTGGGGCGTCGCCCCGGCGCTGACGGCCCAGGCCACGGAGATGGCGCGCCGGCGCTGGGACGGTCCGCTCTGGGTGAAGCTGACGCCGCAGGCTCCCGACATCCCCGCGGTGGCGAAGGCCGCCGAGTCGGCCGGGGCCAGCGCGATCGTGGCTGCCAATACCTGGCTGGGCATGGCGATCGACACCGCACGCGGCCTTCCCGTTTTCAGCCGCCGCGTGGCGGGACTTTCCGGCCCGGCCGTCTTTCCGCTGGCGCTGCGCGTCGTTTGGGACGCGGCCGGCGCGGTGAAGATCCCCGTGATCGGCTGCGGCGGCGTGGACGGCCCCGATTCGGCGCTGGCCATGATCATGGCCGGAGCCAGCGCCGTGGAAGTCGGCGCGGCGCTGTTCGGCGATTTCAAAGTGCTTGAAAATATCCACGAAGGACTGCTCGCCGCCGCGGCGCGCTGGAACGTCGCTTCCTTGGCCGAACTGATCGGCCGTGCTCGCCGCGCGTGAGTACGCAAAAATTTTGTCGAAAAAAACGGGATCGATCCTATTAACGTGAGGAGTGCTTTTATGACCGAACACACATCTTTGCCGCTGTTTGCCGCGCTCGACCTCGACACGCTGCGCGAGGCGAGGCGCACCATGGACGTCCTTTCGGGAGCGGTGGACGCCATCAAGATTGGGCCGCGCCTCTACGCTCAGGGCGGCGCGCCGTTTCTGAAAGAGATCGTCGACCATGGCTTCAAGCTCTTCCTTGACCTGAAGCTGCACGACATTCCCAACACCGTGCGTTTGGCCGTGGAAACGCTGGCCGACCTGGGCATTTTCTGTCTGACGCTGCAGACCGCCGGCGGCCGCCGCATGATGGAGGAGTCCGTCGCCGCCCGCGACCGTCTCGGCTCGACCATGAAGCTGCTCGGCATCACCGTGCTGACCAGCTTCGACGAAAAAAGCTGGGACGAAGTCGCCCCCGGCTGCCCGATGGACGTTGCCATCAAAAAACGCGCCTGGCTGTGCGGCGACTGCGGCATGGACGGGCTGGTGTGCTCGCCGCTTGATCTGCCCGAGGTGCGCGCCGTGACGCCGCCGACGCTGCTCAAAGTCGTGCCCGGCGTGCGCCTCGTCGCCGGCGGCGACGACCAGAGCCGTGTCGCTACGCCCGCGGACGCGTTCCGCAACGGCGCCGACTACATCGTCATGGGGCGCCCGATTTACAAAGCGCCCGACGTCCGCAAAGCGGTCGCGGAGATCGCCCGATCCATCGAGGAGGGATTGTCATGCCGGAAGTGATGTCGGATTCTCAGATCCAGGAAAAGCTCAGAGAAATGCTCGTCGAGAGCAGGGCCTGGCTCGAGGGCCATTTCAAGCTCACCTCGGGGCGGCACAGCGGCAATTACATGCAGTGCGCCATGCTGCTGCGCTTCCCCAAGTACGCGGCCTTCGCCGGCGGCGAGATCGCCAAACGGATCGCCGCGCTCAGGCCCGACTTCATCGTCTCGCCGGCTTTGGGCGGCCTGATCATCGGCCACGAGGTGGCGCGCGCGCTGAACGTGCCCTTTTTGTTCTGTGAGCGCGAGGACGGCAGGATGAAGCTGCGCCGCTTCCCGATGCCGGTCGGCAAACGATTCGTCGCCGTCGAAGACGTAGTGACGACTGGCGGTTCCGTCAAGGAGACGGCCGAGCACATGGTCGCGGGCGGCTGCGTCTGGGCCGGCTCGGCCTGCATCGTCGACCGTTCCGGCGGCGCGCAGCAGCTCGGCCCCGATCTGGTTTCGCTCTTCAAAGTCTCTTTTCCCACCTGGGAAGCCGACGACTGCCCGCTGTGCCGCGAACTGGGCACGCCGCCCGTCAAGCCCGGCAGCCGTCCCGGAGCGAAATAGAACAACGATCCTTTTACGACTGGAGGCGACGCGGCGTTGAAACTGAAAGAAAAAGCCGTCGTGATGACGGCCGAAGACATGGAGCGCGCCCTGCGCCGCATGGGCAACGAGATCGTCGAACGCAACCGCGGCGCCGGCGACCTTGTCGTCATCGGCATCCAGCGCCGCGGCGTCTATCTGGCCGGACGGCTGCGCGAATTTCTGCGCGCCTCCGAAGGCGTCAAGCTGCCGCTGGGCGAGCTGGACATCACGCTGTACCGTGACGACATCACGCTGCTCAGCGACCAGCCCGTTGTTCACAGCACGTCCATTCCCGTCGACGTCAACGGCCGCCGCATCGTTCTCGTCGACGACGTGCTTTATACGGGGCGCACGATCCGTGCCGCGCTGGAAGCCATCGGCGACATCGGCCGTCCCGCCTGCGTGCAGCTGCTGGTCCTCATCGACCGCGGCCACCGCGAGCTGCCGATCCAGCCCGATTATCTCGGCCGAGCTGTCCCCACTTCGTCGCAGGAGATCGTGGACGTGCGCGTGAAAGAGCTGGACGGCGAGGATATCGCCGTGATCTGCGCCAAAGCGTAGCCATGCGCTGCCGAATCGTCCTCTGCGCCGCGGCGCTGCTGCTGGGCGCGCTGTCAGCCGCCGCCGCGGAAAAAACGCGCGTGCTCGCGCTTGATCCGATGACCGAACTGCTGTTTCAGTTTATCGGCGGCCCTTATGTGAGCACCGCATCCGGCGCGAGCTGGGACGACAACGGCCGCCTGCGCATCAGCCGTGCCGCCGTCATGGGGGGCGCGAACGCTTCGCTGCCGCTTTACGCGCTCGACCCGGCGCAGTATCGCGAGTTCATGGCGGCCGGCCGCCGCGGCAAGAATCTGACCGCTGCCGAACAAAACCGTGCCAACCTGCACTATCTTTACCCCGACGGCGTGAAACGCGGCGACGTCGACGCCTTTTACGGCGACCCCGCCAACATGCCGTTCACCGCGCAGCAGGTTGCGAACGCCCTCAGCGAACTTGTCCCCGAGCGCTACGCCTACTTCCAGCGCCGCCTCGGCGAGTTCAACGCGCGCCTCCGTTCTGTGCTGATCACCGGGCGCCGCCTCATGACGGGCACGAAGGTGCTCTGTCTGAGCGAGCGGTACCGCCCCTTCTTCGCCGCTTTCGGCAGCATCGTCAGCGTTCCGACCGAAGAGGAAATGCGGCGTATCCGCCAGATCAGCCAGGCCTCCAGTCCGAAATACATCGGAAACCTGGCCGCCGGGTTGGCGGAGGGGCGCCTCGTCGTCGTCGCTCATGATACCGATCCCCAGCTTCGCCGTGCTTTAATCGCTCACCTCGGGGCCGTTTACATCGCGCCGCCGAAGAACGAGGACATCCTGTTTTTCATGCACCGCGTCCTCCTCGACGTCGGTTCCCGCCTCAGCCGCCGCTGAACGGAGAGGCGGGGCAAAGGCCGCCGCGGAGACACGAGGAAAAGCAAAGAGAAAAATGGAGCCGCCGCTTTGCGGCGAAAATCGAAAACCGCGAGGGCGGATGACCGATTCAAATCCGGTCGTCCGCCCTCGCGGTTTTCGATGTCTCTTTTTCTCCATTTTTGTGCCGCTTCTCCGCGGTTGCCTTTGTCCCACGGTCAGACGCAGACGATGCGCCCCGTGCCGGGTTTGAAGCGGCCGATCACGCCGGCGCGGTCGAAACCTCGGCTTTTCGCCAGCGCCACGATTTCTTCGGCGTCTTCCGGCGGGCAGGCCATCATCAGGCCGCCGGAAGTTTGCGTGTCGAAGAGGAAGTCGCGGCACGTGCGCGATACTTTTTCGAGATGGTCGATCTGCGGCGCGTAGAGCTTTTCGTTGCGGTAGCCGCCGGCGGGGAACAGTCCCATCTGGGCGAGGTCGGCCGCGCCGTCGAGCAGCGGCAGAGCCTCGACGCTCAGTTCGAGGTCGACGCGATGGTCCGAGAGCATGTCGAGCGCGTGTCCGGCCAGGCCGAAACCGGTGACGTCGGTGGCGGCGTGGACGCGGCGGCGCTGCTCCGGCGTCATGCGGCGGGGCAGGTCGTTGAGCGCTGTCATCCAGCGCACGGCTTCCGCCGCCTGAGCGGGGTCGGCCATTTCCGCCTTGATGGCGGTGGCCATGATGCCCGTGCCGAGCGGTTTGGTGAGGACGAGCGCATCTCCGGGGTGCGCGCCGGTGGTGCGCCACATGGCGTCGCGCTCCACCTCGCCGAAGACGCAGAGCCCGTACTTGGGCTCCTGGTCTTCGACGCTGTGTCCGCCCATCAGGAACGCACCGCTCTCGGACACTTTCGAAGCGCCGCCTTCCATGAGGCGCTTGAGCATGTCCAGCGGCAGGCAGTTGAGCGGGAAGGCGACGATGTTGAGGGCCACGAGCGGCGAGCCGCCCATGGCGAAGACGTCGCTGATCGAGTTGGCCGCGGCGATCTGTCCCCACACGTAAGGATCGTCGACGACCGGCGTGATGAAATCGAGCGTGAGGATGCCGACGCGCTCTTCGGTGATCTTCCACAGCGCGGCGTCCTCGCCGCCTTCCCAGTCGGTGATGATGCGCCCGTCGCGGGGCCGGGGGAGATCCGCCAAAACTTTTGCCAGGTCCTCCGGACCTATTTTGGCGGCTCAGCCGCTGCTGTGGGAAAGTTGGGTCAGTCGTTGGTCAAGGCTCATTTTCGTTTCGCTCCTGTCGTAAAACTTCTTTATAACCATTATACCGCGGCGGCGGCAAAAAGTCGCCCGGCGGCTCAGCGGCGAAAGAAGATGTTGACGAGGACGGTGAGGACGACGCTGACGACGATCGAGCTGGCGAGCGGAAAATGAATCGACCAGTTCTTGCCCTGCCAGACAAAGTCTCCGGGCAGGCGGCCGAAGGGCAGAAAGCGCCCGCCGAAGTGGACGACGGCGCCGACGGCGAACAGCACGAGAGCGATGATCATGATGGTTTTGCCGATGTCGTGAACCATGATTTCATTCCTTTCCATGGAATCCTTGTTTTCGATTGGATGGGATCATTGAAAGTGCCGCGTTTCGAAGCGGGGCGCGTCCGCCGGGGCGGCGCGGCATAAATGAGCCGGCGGCGGCAAAAGAATCTCCGTCGTTTTATTTATACCATGCCGGCGCAAAAGGGCAAGCGCCGCGGCGAGGAGAGACGTAAAGAATGCAGACAAAAGATGAGGTAACAGGTTCTGCATCGAGGCGCAGGATGCTATAATAAATGGCAAATCCGTTTTTCGGGAGGAATGAAACCGATGGCATTGATGCCGATCACCACGGTTATGGAGGAACTGCAGGCGCTGAAGGCCGAGCTGCAGGAAAGCCTTTGACCTGCCTTCGATAAGGAAGGACTGTGAAGAACTGCGCGCCAAAACGGCCGCGCCCGGCTTCTGGTCGGGGGCCGACGCGCAGAAAATTTCGGCCCAGCTGTCGCGGCACGAGGCCGATCTGGCCCGCTGGGAAAAAATCGAACGGGAATTCGCCGATCTGCAGACGATGGCCGAGCTGCTGGGCGACGGCGAAGACGCCGAACTGCTCCAGGAGTTCGGCGAGCGCAGCGCGGCGTTCCGCCGCCAGATCGAGGACGAGCAGATGGCGCTGCTGCTGTCGGGGCCGTACGACCATTGCAGCGCCATTTTGAGCGTGCACGCCGGTTCGGGCGGGCTGGACTCGCAGGACTGGGCGGAGATGCTGTACCGCATGTACCTGCGCTGGTGCGAAGAACGACGTTTCAAGACGAAGCTGCTCGATTACCAGCACGACGAAGAAGCCGGCATCAAGAGCGCGACGCTGCTGATCCAGGGCGAGACGGCCTACGGTTATCTGCGCTCCGAGATCGGCGTGCACCGCCTCGTGCGCATCTCGCCGTTCGATACCAACAAGCGGCGGCACACGAGCTTTGCGTCGGTGGACGTGTCGCCGCAGCTGCCCGACGACGTGGACGTGGCGATCGCGCCGGAGGATCTGCGCATCGACACCTATCGTTCCAGCGGCGCAGGCGGCCAGCACGTCAACATGACGGACTCGGCGGTGCGCGTCACGCATTTGCCCACGGGCATCGTCGTCAGCTGCCAGAACGAGCGCAGCCAGCACATGAACAAAGCCACGGCCATGTCGGTGCTGAAGTCGAAACTTTATCAGCGGGAGCTTGAACAGCGGCAGGCGGAGATGAACGCGCTTGCCGGCGAAAAGAAGGAAAGCACCTGGGGCAGCCAGATCCGATCGTATGTACTTCAGCCCTACACGCTGGTCAAAGATCACCGCACCGGCGAGGAGACGGGCAACGTCGGCGGCGTGCTTGACGGCGGGCTGGATCCGTTTATCTTAGCGTATTTGAGGTGGGCACGATGAAACGTTTTTTGGCGGCTGCGTGCGCGGCGCTGGCGCTGTGCGTTCCGGCTGCGGGGCAGCCTTTTGTGCCGACGGAGCCGATCATGCCGCTGGCGCAGGTGCGGGCCGGCATGAAGGGGTACGCGAAAACGGTTTTTTCCGGCAGCAAGGTCAAATCGTTCCCGGTCGAAGTGCTGGGCGTCGTCAGCAAGAAAGACCGTCCCTCGAAGCTGATCCTGATCCGCGCCTCCGGTCCGGACATCGACAGGGCGGGCGGCATGGCCTCGGGCATGAGCGGTTCGCCGGTGTACGTGAACGGGCGGCTGATCGGCGCCTTTTCCTTCGGCTGGGATTTCGGCGATCCGAAAATGGGGCTGGTGACGCCGATCGAGCAGATGATGGAGCTTTTCGATTATCCGGGCCGCGCTCAAAAGCTTGCGAGCGTGAGGCCGCTGCTCTCGAAAAAGAGAGATACCGAGCTGGAACGGCGGTTCAGCGAGCTGTACGACCAGTACGCGCAAAACGCCGCGAAGAAAGCGGACGGCGTTTTGGCGCCGACGCCGGAGCGTCGGGCGGCGAAGGGAAAGTCGATCCCCGATTTCGAGTTCTCGCTGCCGCAGGATATCGCCGCCGCGGAAGCCGAAGAACTGACCCATAAGGAGCCGGCGGTCGCCGACACCGCGGCGAAAATGTACGTGACGGCGGATGGGCTCAGCCGCCGCGCGCTGAAGAAGCTCGGCGATCGGCTCGGCATGCGCGTGGTCGAGGGTGGCTCGGGCGACAATACGGCGGCGTCGGAAAAGGCCAAGCCGCTCAAGCCGGGCGACGCCGTTTCGGCGATGCTGGCCTGGGGCGACGTGGCGCTCGACGTCAGCGGCACGCTGACGGCCGTGGATCGCGACGGGCGTTTTATCGCCTTCGGCCACAGCTTCAAGAACTGGGGCGCCGTAGCCTACCCGTTGGCGAAAAGCGAAGTCTACGGCGTCATCGGCAGCTACGAATCGCCGTTCAAGCTGACCGCGTCGCAGCGCCTCGTCGGCACGGTGACGCAGGATCGGCCGGAGGGCATCGCCGGCTGGCTGGGACGCTTCCCGCCGGCGGTCTCGGTGCGGGTGGAGATCGAGGATCTCGACAGCCGCCGTACGGTGGTGCGCCGTTTTCAGATGATCAACGACGAGCATGCCGTGGTTTCGCTCTTGCCGGAGCTGCTTGCGGGACTGGCGGACCGCGAGCTGGCGCGCGAGTCGGGGGGCACGGTGCGTTATGACGTCACCGTCACGGGCGACGGCATGCCCGACGACTGGAGCGTGAACGACGTGGTGGTTGCCGACGAGGACGTGATGAGCGACGCCGTATCGCCGATCGCGGCGCTGGTGTCGAACGTGGTCGGCAATCCTTATCGGAGTGTCAGTCCCGTGGGACTGAAGATCAAGCTGTCGGCGTCGTCGCAGATTCGCAAGCTGATTGTCGAAGGCATCAGCGTCGATCGCAGCGAGGTAGCTCCGGGCGACACGGTGACGGTGACGGCGACGCTGCGTCCGTGGCGCCGTCAGCCGGTGATCCGCAGCTTCACGCTGAAGGTCCCCGAGGATGCGGCGGGCGGCTACACGGTTGCGCTGCGGCAAGGGAATCCCGCACCGACGGACGATGCGGATAACGAGCCGGCGGTGACCGATCGCCGTTTGTCGTCGTTCGAGCAGCTACTGTACGAGCTGCAAACACGCGAACGCAGTTGCGAGGTGATCGTGGAACTGGTCAGCCAGGACGATTCGGGGACGCGCAGCGAATTTCCCGGCGAAGTCCGTCGCCGCAAGATGCGCGAAGGCTCGATGCGGATCTTCCGCTCCGACTACGTGGTCGAAGGCAACTTGCAGGTGCCGCTGAACGTGCTCGAACCGAAAAAGAAACGCTCGTGAGCGGCGGAAAACAACGGATACCGCGGCGAAGCGGAGAACCCGAAGATCGGTCACGAAGGAACCGAAAAATTCCGATGAATGTAATGCAGAAAGCCTGCCGATCGCTTGATCGGCAGGCTTTCTGCATATGGATGGTTCTGGGGCGCTCCATATCATATCTCTTTTGAATTTTTTTCTCCGCTTCGCCGCTTCTCCGTGGCGGCTTTTGTCGAAGGCGCGCTCATCGCCCGGCGGGGATGTCGACGGCGATCAGCGTGCCGCCCTCGGGGCGGCGACAGATGGAGAACGATGCGCCGATCAGCGTAGCGCGTTCGGTCATGCTGGCGATGCCGCGGTGCCCCTGCACGCGCAGGACCTCGGGATCGAATTCGCGGTCGATGCCGGAGCCGTCGTCGGCGATCGTAAGGCGGTAGCCGTCGCCGCAGGCCAGCTTGACTTCGACGGCCGCGGCGTGGCCGTGCCGGGCGGAATTGGCGACCGCTTCCTGGACGATGCGGCACAGCGCCAGCACATCCTTTTCGCTGAGCGCATCGGCGCAGCCTTCGACGGCAGCCGTGACGGCGACGTTGTGGATGCGGCTGAGACGGTTGGAGATCTCCTCCAGGGCGCGCACGGCGCCGAGACTGAGCCACGGCGGCGAGAGCCGGTCGCAGACGTCGCGCATTTCCTGCACGGCGGTGAGGGCGGCTTCCTGCGCGGCGGCAAGGTGTCCGCCGACGCGTTCGCGGTCGATCTCGGGCCTGCCCAGGCCGCGCTGTGCCAGCTGAATGCGTTGGATCAGGGACGCCACAGTCTGCAGCGGGCTGTCGTGGATCTCGCGGGCGAGGCGGGTGCGCTCTTCTTCCTGGGTGCGCACGATGTCGCCGACGTAGTTCTTCTTTAAAGTCTCGCGGTCGACGGCGCTGACCGAGAGTTCCGACAGCGCCTCCTGCATGTTCTGCAGCTCGGGCAGCGGCGGCGCGGCTTCGGCGAGCAGCACGTCCCGGCCCCAGTGCAGCGTCTCCACCTGCGCGGCGAGACGGCGCAGCGGCGTCACGCACCAGCGCCATAAAAGCCAGATGCCGATCAGGGCGATGGCGCTGACGCCGATAGTCATGAACTGCTGCAGGAAAACGAGATCGCGCATCGGCCCGGGCACGAGAAACTTGGAGATGACGACGACGACGGCGCGGACGCCATCGGGATAAGGATAGACGGCCGCGGCCGAGGGCGGATGCGGATCGATCTGCACTGAGAGAAGCTGCATCTCGCCGCTGGCGAAGGCGCGGTTGACGGCGAGCCCCAGTTCGGGCGTGATCTTGCTGCCGGGCGATCCCTGCAGCTTGATGCCGCCCGGTCCGACCGTGGCGATCCAGCCGGGCACGGGCGGTCCGAGCGTGAGCATTTTCAGGAACAGCCCCATGCGCCGGTGGCGCTGCAGCGGCGATTCGTTGCTCGCACCGCTCTCCTCGCGGACGATGCTGCGCGCCAGGCTTTGGGCGTAGCGCGACGCCATTCCGGCCATGGCCCGCTGCTGCTGGTAGAGGCCAAAGCCCGAAAAAATCAGGGCGGACAGCGTCGGCACGAGGATCATCATGAGAATGGCGGGGAGCAGCCAGCGGCGTCTGCTCATGAGGGAAGTTCCCCTTCGAGCAGTTCGTCGACGAGGATCACGCCGTTTTTCAGGGCGATGATCAGGGCTTCGGTCTTGTTCTTGGCGCCGAACTTGGCGTAGACGGAGGAGAGATGGGCCTGAACAGTGCGTTCGGTGATGAACAGCTTCGCCGCCACTTCTTTGACGGGAAAACCCTGGGACGAAAGCAGCAGCACTTCGCGTTCGCGCGGCGAGAGCTGTTCCAATTCGTTCGACGCAGAGTCAACGGAGTTGGCGATGGCGGAATCGAGATAGATGCCGCCGCCGATCACCGATTGCAGGGCCTGCGTCAGCTCCATGACCGCCGACGTCTTGACGATGAAGCCGCGCGCGCCGGCCGAAAGCGCCGCCACGATATACGGCTGGGCGTTGTAGGCCGTGAGCATGATGACCTTCGTCGGCAGCTTGGCGTCCTTGACTTTGCGGGCCACGGTGATGCCGTCCATTTCCGGCATGCGGATGTCGAGCAGGGCCACGTCGGGCCTGAGCTTTTCGATCATTTCCCAGGCCTGTTTGCCGTCGGACGCTTCGCCGAGCAGGTTAAGTCCTTCTTCTTCGTTGATGAGAGCGGCCAGTCCGGCGCGGGTGAGCGGATGGTCATCGGCCAGAACGATTGAAATCATTATGAAAGAACCTCCTGTTTTATAAATGGAGTCGCTATCCGGTACCGTGCTTATTGTATCGCCGAAAAATCGGATTGGGAATGGAAATCTGTACAATCTTTCGCGATGGCGGGGTTGGACAGTCAGGGACAAGGCGTAAAAATTTTCCTGTGAAAATCCGCAGACGGCTGATTGGTGAATTCTTCAATGTGCGGCGGGGGCTTTTCAATTATACTTGGAGCACGTTCGAGGGAGAACGCGAGAGAAGCTCTCCTGCGACGCAATCTTCATGAAAAACAATCATATGGAGGTCATGTAAAATGAAAAAGACACGCCTTGTCCTTGGCGGTTTGGCGATCGCAATTCTCGGCAGCACAGCGGCATGGGCCGTTCCGACTCGTCCCGGTCAGGGAATTCACGGCGGCCCCGGCATGCCCCCACCGCCTCCGCGGATGCAGCGCTGGGAAGAAGACAAGCGCCTTTCTGAGAAAGCGCCTGAGGAAATCAAAAACGCTTTCGCGGAAATGAAAAGCCTGGAAAAGGATCTTCGTCTCGAGCTGGGCAAGGACAAACCCGACGCGGCCAAAGCGCTGGAGATGCTGAAGAAGTCCGAAGAACTGCACGCCAAGGTGCGTGAGTGGGAAGTGAAGCAGATTCTTGAGGGCAATGCTCCCAAGCCCGACGACCGCCAGCATCGCAGCGGCCCCGGTCCGCACGGTCCCGAGGAACGCCCCGCTCCTGCCGCGCCCGGATTCGGCCCGCACGGCCCGTATATGATGCCGATGATGCCTTATTTCGTGGCGCCGATGTACCGCTGCCCCTGCATGATGGTGCCTCCAGCTCCCCAGCAGGGTGCGCCCGAGACGTCCACCGCCGTCGAAGCTCCGGCGGCCAAGTAGGCAACTTTTCACGATGCCGGATTTTGATGACGGAAAGGCGGAGAATCCGTCCGTTTTCTTCGCCTGAAGAAGGGAATGAGTTCTGATGAAAGTTACACGCGCTCTGTTTGCGTCGCTGCTTTTGGGATCTTTTGTCCTCTCGTATCCGGCGGCGACTTTTGCAGCCGTCCGCGGCAATGTCGCGGCAGAAAACATGTCGCCGCGGAGCGGCGCTGATCGTCCGGCACCGCCTCGTCCGATGCCTGCGCCTGACCGACAGGGGCCCGACCGTCCGCGGCCTGAATCGAATCGTCCGGACTCCAACCGTCCTGCTCCCGCTCCGAACCACCCCGGCCCGGACCGTTCGATGCCAGGACGGCCTGCACCTCAGCCTCCCGCGCCCGGGGGTTATAATCCTCCTCCCTCTCCGCCCCGTCGTGATCGTCATCACGACGACCACGACGCGCTGAAAATCGGCGGCGCCATGCTCCTTCTCGGAGTGCTGGTCGGCGCGGCCGCCAACAGCGGCGACTGAAACTTCCCAAAATCTAATTTTTCAGTGTCCTGCGGACACTGAACTGTTGCAGACAAGAAGGTTTTTCCATGCATAAGAAAAAACTGGCTGGCATCGTTCTTGTCGTTGCGGCTGTTGCCGTTCTGAACGTGGCGGGAACAGCGGACGCCGCTTCAAAGAAAGTCACCGTGAACCAAATTGCCGCTCTGCGCGGCACCCCTGGACCGGGCGGTCCAAGCGGTCCGAGATTCCGCCCCGCGCCTCCGCCTCGTCCGGGCGGTCCCGGCGGTCCGGGGTTCCGCCCCGTGCCGCCGCCTCGTCCGGGCGGTCCCGGCGGTCCGGGGTTCCGCCCCGCGCCTCCGCCTCGTCCGGGCGGCCCCGGCGGCCCGGGGTTCCATCCCGCGCCTCCGCCGCCTTCGTATGGACACCGCCCGCCTCCGCCGCCCCCTCCAAGATACCATCGTCACCGTGACCGCGACGATCTGTTCGTTGTGGGCGGCGCCATGTTGCTGCTCGGAGCGATCCTTGGCGGCGCGAACTGATACTGATTTTTTAATGAGAAAGCATCGTTGAAAATGCCGCGCCGGCGCGCGGCCGCGCCGCAAAAAGCATGCGGCGCGCGATTTCATGCAGTTTTCGACGCGCCTTTGGCGCTCTGAAGAGGGCGAAGACTCTTTGCCCGTTTTAACGAAAACGAGGATGAACCTCACTTAAATCGGCGACGTAACGAACGTCTCCCGGCAGGTTTTCTGCCGGGAGTTTTTTTGTAAAACGAAAACCACCGGCACTGCCGGTGGTTATGATTCTGCGGGGGAATAGAAAGTTTGTTTTGCTAAAAAACGGACAGCGCAGAAAAAATTTGCAAAATTTCTTCGCGGACGGTATACTTACTTCCATCCGCAGGCAATCGGCCCGTTTGGGCCGGCTGTTGCGATGTGTTCCGAAGAAACTTTTGTTCCGGGGGACGGAAAGTTTTTTCGGCAAAATCTTGTGTGTCGAGAAGGAGCGAGAAGAGATTATGCTTGAGTTTTTTAAGTACAATTTCATGGCGGCGTTTGCCATCTGCGGTCTGATGTACGTCATCGGCGAATGGGTTTCCACGATCACGAAAGCCTGGGTTCCCTCGGTTTTTGTCACGGCCTGCCTGATGCTGCTGGGATACTGGCACGGCGTGCCTCACGATCTGGTCAGCAATTCGGTGCTGATCCCCTTCGGCGCGAGCACGGGCATTTTCCTGTTGCTGGTGCACATGGGCACGATTATCAGTTTCAAACAGCTGATGGAGCAGTGGAAGGTCGTCGTTGTGGCGCTGGCCGGTCTGGCCGGCATGTGCCTTGCCGGTTACTTCGTCTGCCCGCTGTTCATGGATCGCAGCTTCGTCATCGCCGGCCTGCCGCCTCTGACGGGCGGTATCGTCGCCGCTTCGATCATGCAGCAGGCGGCCATCGCCAAGGGGATGACGGCCGTCGGCGTGTTCGCCATCGCCATGTACTGCGTACAGGGTTTCGCGGGCTATCCTCTGACGGCGATCTTCCTCCAGAACGAAGGGCGCCGCTTGATCAGGAACTTCCGCGCCGGCAAATCCGACGCCAACGGCGTCACGGAAGAGCAGGCCGTCCTGGCCGCTGCCGCGGTGCGCCGCAAGCTGCTTCCTCCCGTGCCGAAGAAATTTGATTCGGCGGTGGTGGTGCTGCTCAAACTGGGGATCGTCGGCTATCTCGCCACGGTCATGGGCGGCGTCTCCTTCGGTCCCATCGGCAAGATCAGCGGCGCGATCTGGTGCCTGCTGCTCGGCGTGCTGTTCACGTCGATCGGCTTCCTTGACGAAAATTCGCTGACGAAATGCAACTCCTTCGGCATCGTCATGTTCGCGCTGATGATGTACATTTTCGACGGGCTGAAAGACTGCACCCCCGAGATGCTCAAGTCCATCATCCTGCCCCTGGCGCAGCTGATCGTTACCGGCGTTTCCGGCCAGCTGCTGTTTGCCTTCATCGCGGCGAAGGTCGTCAAACTTTCCATTCCGCTGGCGTTCTCCGTTTCGCTGACCGCCCTGTACGGCTTTCCGCCCAATGCCGTCATCACCGAGTCGATCTGCAGGGCTCTGGCCGAAAACGACGAAGAGCACGATTACCTGTCGGGCATCCTCATGCCGGCCATGATCGTCGGCGGCTTCGTTACCGTCACGATTACGTCCGTCTTCGTGGCTGGAATCTTCGAGAAGCTGTTCTAAACGGAGTGCAATAGGTGCGCGGAAAGCCATAGCCTGACAGCTTTCCGCGTCGGAAGCGATTGAAAGGAGAAATGCATTATGGACATCAAAGCTCTTGCCGACAAGTACGAATCCTATATCATCGAACGCCGCCGCTATTACCATTCCTGCCCGGAACTGTCGGGCGAGGAGAAGGAGACGCGCGCGCAGCTTCGCCGCGACCTCGAGGCCATGGGCGTCACCGACATCAGAGAGCTGGAAAACTGTTGCGGTCTGACGGCCACGATCCACGGCGGCCATCCCGGCAAAACGGTGGCGCTGCGCAGCGACATCGATGCGTTGCCCGTAAAGGAGCAGACCGGTCTGCCGTTCGCCTCGAAAAACGAGGGCAAAATGCATGCGTGCGGCCACGACAATCATATGGCCATGCTGCTGGGCGCGGCACGTATCCTCAACGAGGTGAAGGACGAGCTGCACGGCGACGTGCGCCTCATCATCCAGCCCGCCGAAGAGGTGGCTACCGGCGCCAAAGCCATGCTTGCCGAGGGCGCGCTGGACGGCGTCGAGGCCATTTACGGCGCTCACATCTGGGGCGTGCTGGAGAGCGGGCTGATCGACGTGACGCCGGGCAACCGCATGGCCTGCTGCCATCAGTTTAAAATTACCGTCACGGGCGTGTCGGCTCACGGCTCGGCTCCGCATCTGGGCATCGACGCCATCGCCGTTTCGGCGGCGATCGTCAACAACTTGCAGCAGTGCGTGTCGCGCATGAACGACCCGCTCAATCCCCTCGTGCTCACCGTCGGCACGATCCACGGCGGCGACCGTTGGAACTGCGTGCCCCGCGAGGTGGAAATGGAGGGCACGGTGCGCACCTTCAAAGCCGATACCTCGGTGGAGGAGGCCATGCGCCGCGTTATCGCCGACACCGCCTCGGCCTTCGGCGCTGCGGGCACGCTCGAATACAAGTATCTGACCCTGCCCGTGATCAACGAGGACGAACAGCTGAACCGCATTGCCCATGACGCCGTAGTTAAACTGTACGGCGAGGAAGGCGTCGGGCACATGCCCGCGATCATGGGCAGCGAAGATTTCTCGTGGTTCGGCGAAAAATGCCGCTACATCTTCGGCTTCATCGGCAGCCGCAACGAGGAAAAAGGCTACGTTTACACGAACCATCAGGAGAAGTACGACGTGGACGAGAGCATCCTCAAGCGCGGCAGTGCCGTGATGGCCCAGTTCGCGGCGGATTTCCTGACCGAAGCGGCGCGCTAGGAGATAAAGCGAGAGACGCCGCGAAAGCGGAAAGAGAATCGAAGAGAAAGCTCGCAGGACGTTTTTCTTACGAGAAGTCCCGCGTGAAACGTTCGATGCCGAACGTCAAAGAGGCGGCCCGCCGGAACACGTCGGCGGGCCGCCTCTTGCATGGCCGCAACGAAAGGACGAAATGGAGGCGAGGCGCATGAAGTTCGGGGCCGTCATGGCGAAAACGGAAGACGCTTTCACCATGGGAAAGATCCATTCGCGCTCATGGCGGACGGCGTACAAAGGAATCGTCCCCGACGAAATCGTCGCGGCGTTTACCGCGGACAAGCAGGCGGAGAGATTTGCCCGTGCGATTGCCGCCCGGCGGGAAGAATATTATCTGTTCACGGTCGACGGCCGTCCCGCCGGTGTCGCTTCCCTGTACCGAAGTCACGAGGATGGCGAACCTGACTGCGTCGGAGAGATATACTCGATCTACTTTCATCCCGATTTCTGGGGAACTCCGGCCACCCAGGCCGGACTGGAATTCTGCATCAAGAGGCTGAAGTCCCTTGGCTATTCGCGCCTCACGATATGGGTGCTGTGCGACAACATCCGAGCAAGGCGATTCTACGAAAAGAACGGCTTTGTCCGTGACGGGCGCGCGCAGCAAATCACGCTCGGGCGTCCGTTGTGGGAGGAGCGTTACTCTATGGAAGTGTGACAGGATTCCGGCGCGGCTTTTCGCGGGGGTGTTTTACGCCAGCAGTTTCGTGCCGGGATAGGCCTTCAACCCTTCGCCGAGAATCTCGATGGCGCGGGTGAGATCGGCGCAGTTGAGTACGTAGGCCAGGCGCGCTTCGTCCCTGCCGAGGCCGGGCGTGGCGTAAAAGCCGCTGCCGGGCGCGAACATGACGGTCTCGCCGTGGCTGTCGAAGTGTTCCAGCAGCCAGATCGCGAACTTTTCGGCGTCGTCGATGGGCATTTTGATCATCACGTAGAAAGCGCCCTGCGGCGACGAACAGGCGACGCCGGGGATTTTGGCGAGTTCGCGCTGAAGCGTGTCGCGCCGCCGGCGGTACTCGGCGTTGACGCCGTCGAGATAGCTCTTCGGCGTGGCGTAAAGCGCGGCGGCGCCGATCTGTTCCAGCTCGGGGCAGCACAGGCGGGCCTGGCAGTATTTCATGATCTGGACGCAGAACTCTTTGTTGCGGCTCAGCAGCGCGCCGATCCGCGCGCCGCAGGCGCTGTAGCGCTTGGAGAGCGAATCGACGAGCACGAGATGCTCGTCCAGTTCCGGCATGGCGCCGAAGCTGCGATACGAAGCTCCGTAGACGAACTCGCGGTACACTTCGTCGGCGATCAGCGCCAGGTTGTGACGGCGTACGACGCGCGAGATCAGTTCCATCTCCGCGGGCGTATAGACGCGCCCCGTGGGGTTGCCGGGATTGGTCAGCAGTATGGCTTTGGTGCGCGGCGTGATGCCGCGCTCCACGTGCGCCTCGTCCGGCAGCGCATAGCCGTTTTCGGCATGCGTCGCAATGGCGCGGACGGTGATGTTGAGCGCTCGCGCCAGCGCGTTGTAATTGGCGTAAAAGGGTTCGAAAACGAGGATTTCGTCGCCGGGATCGCAGAGCGCCATCATGGCGATCAGCAGCGCTTCCGAGCCGCCGTTGGTGATGGTGATCTGTTCGGTGCCGTAATCCATGTTCCAGCTTTGATAATAGGCGCGGATCGCTTCGAGCAGGCGCGGATTGCCGTGCGAGTCGCCGTAGGCGATGACTTTTTTGTCGAAGCGGTGGATCGCGTCGAGGAAGCCGGCGGGCGTTTCGATGTCGGGCTGACCGATGTTCAGATGATAGACTTTCTTGCCTGCGGCCTTTGCCGCGGCAGCGTAGGGATTCAGTTTTCTGATGGGGGACGCGGACAGGCTGCTGATTCGTTCTGAAATGATCATTGTCGCTTCATCTCCTTCGGATTTGGTAAACAGCGACGCCTCTTCGTCGGGCGTATTTCAATTAAATACTCTACAGGTTGTTTGGGAGAAAATCAAGACAGTCAGCGAAAAAAATTGAGATAATGAACGGAGACGTACTGGGTGCAGCGTTTTTTTGCGGCGCTCTTCCGGGGAGAACGGCGGGACGGCTTGAGCGCCCCGTCTTACGAAATGAAGGAGGCTGGAAGATGAAAGTCGGCGTGTTCGGAATTGGCGGTATCGGCGGTTTTGTGGGCGGCGCGCTGGCGCGCGTCCACGGAGAAACGTATTTCTGCGCCCGCGGCGAAAATCTCGAAGCGATCCGCCGCGGCGGATTGAGGGTGGATTCAGTCAAACTGGGGCGCTTTACCGCGCGTCCGGCCGCCCTTTCGGACGACGCGGCGGCGCTGGGTGTGATGGATGCGCTGATCGTCGCCTGCAAGGGCTACGACCTGGAAGCTTCCTGTGCGGCCATGAGCCCGATGGTCGGGGCGCAGACGCTGGTGATCCCTCTGCTCAACGGCGTCGTCGTTTCCGAGCAGATGGAGCCGTTTTTGCCGCCGTGCCTGCTGGCCGACGGCACGATCCGCGTGTTCAGCCATTTGGAAGCGCCCGGCGCGGTGGTTCAGACGGCGGGGCAGTGCAGCGTCGTCGTCGGCATGAGGGACGGATCGCGTCCGGCCGCGCTCGACGCGGCGGCGGAGCTGCTGAACCGGGCGGGCATCGAGACGAAAGTGACCGATCACATCGTGCGCGCCAGCTGGAACAAGTACGTGACCATGGGCAGCAACAGCTGTGTGTTCTGCTGGTACGACGGCCCGGCCGGCAAGGTCCTGGCCGACCCCGGTCATAAAAAGGTGATCCGCGCCGTCATCGACGAGATGACGGCGGTCGCGGCCGCCCAAGGGGTGGAACTGCCGGCGTCGCTGTCCGACAAGTTGATCGACGCCTTTGAAAAAATGCCGGCCGACACGGTCACGTCGCTGTACCGCGATCTGCGCGCCGGCAAAGATCCCGCCCGCACCGAACTGGATCACATCATCGGCCGCATGGTGCAACTGGGCCGCGAAACGGGCGTGCCCGTGCCCTACCACGAAGCGGCGTACGAAAAGTGGCGTAAGTAAAACAAAAGAGACCGGTTCGTGCCGGTCTCTTTTGTTTTATGGACGCCGGCGGCCATCGCTGAAAAATTCGGCGGCGGGCGGGGGAATCGCTCGGCGGCGCTTGCCTTTTTGGCGCTTTTTGTTTATAAGAGGAGAGAAAGTTTTTCATCTCATCGACGAGCGAGGGAAATGTCATGGACGAACGAACCGCGGCAATCACACTGGACATGCAGGTGACGCCCGTCGTCAACTATGCGCAGCAGCAGAACGGCCTGCCTCTGGCGCGCCGCGTCGCCGTGAGCAATTCCGGCGCGGCGGATCTGGAAGACCTGGAAGTGCGCCTTTTCGCGGCGGAAGATTTTGTCGAGCCGGCGAAGTTCGGCATCTCCCGGCTTCCGGCGGGGGAAACCGCGGAGATCGGCGACCTCAAACTCGCGCTCCGGCCCGAACGCCTTGCGCAGCTGACGGAGCGCGTCGTCGCGACGGTGACGGCGGAAGTCTGGCAGGGAGAGAACCGTCTGGCTTCGGCCGTGAAGGAAGTGACCTTCCTGGCCTTCGACGAGTGGCAGGGAAGCGGTTACTATCCCGAGCTGCTGGCGGCTTTCGTCACACCCAATCATCCCGAGATCGCCAAACTGATGAAGCGCGCTTCGAAGCTGCTGAAAGAGTGGACGGGCAGTCCCTCGTTCGACGCCTATCAGACGCAGAACCCCAATCGCGTGCTCCAGCAGGCGGCCGCCCTGTACGGGGCGATTCAGGAGCTGGACGTCGTCTACGCCGTGCCGCCGGCCAGTTTCGAAGCGGCGGGGCAGCGCGTGCGCCTCTGCGACGCGGTGACAGGAGCGCGCCTGGGTACCTGCCTTGACCTGACGCTGCTCTACGCGGCCTGCCTCGAAGCGGCGGGGCTGTATCCGCTGCTTCTGCTCAAGAACGATCACATTTTCGCCGGCGTCTGGCTGGAAGAGATGACGTTCCAGGACGCGGTGAAGGACGACCCGTCGCTGGTGAGTAAGCGCATGGCCGACGGTATCGGCGAGATCGCCGCGGTGGAGTGCACGGGCATGGCCGCCGGACGGCGGATGACGTTCGATGAGGCCCGCGCCGCGGCTGCGGCCGAAATGGGCGGCGAAGATCCCGTGCGTCTCGTCGTGGACGTGCACCGCGCCCGTCTGGCGGGGGTCCGCCCGCTGCCGCTGCGCGTGCAGGACGACCACGGCTGGCGCATCGAATCCGAGGCGCGTCCTTCGGCAGAACTCACGGATGCGCCCGAAGGAATGGCGTCGCGCGTTTCCGAAGGCGCGAGGACGGGGCAAAAGCCGCTGGACGCGCGCGGGAAGAAAATTTTGCAATGGGAGCGCAAGCTGCTCGACCTGGGGCTGCGCAACGCGCTGCTCAACCTGCGCGCTTCGAAGAATCTGATCCCCGTGCTGGCTCCGTCGCTGCCGCAGCTCGAGGACGCGCTCGCCGACGGGCGGCAGTTTACCGTTGCCCCGCGGCCGCAGGAATGGCGTCTTCCCGAGGGCGCGGCACGCAGTTTGGAGCCGCCGTCCGGCCTGTCCGTTTCCAAAGAGCTGCTGCCCTCGGAGTGCCAGAACGGCCGGTTGCGCTCGCTGATGAGCGAAGCCGAGCTGCAGCGCGCCGTCAAGGAACTGTATCGCGCCGCCAAAGTCTCGCTCGAGGAAAACGGCGCCAACAGCCTGTATCTGTCGCTGGGGCTGCTGCGCTGGTACGAGAGCGACCGCAGCGAACGCGCGCGCTACGCGCCGCTGGTCCTGCTGCCGGCGGAGCTGGTACGCAAGGCCGCCAACAAGGGATACGGGCTGCGCCTGCGCGACGAGGAACCGGTCATGAACGTGACGCTGCTGGAGATGCTCAAGCAGAATTTCGGCATCGTCATCGACGGCCTCGATCCGCTGCCGTCCGACGGACACGGCGCCGACGTCGTGCGCGTCTTCACCGCCGTGCGCCGCGCCGTGATGCAGCAGAAACGCTGGGACGTGATCGAGTCGGCCTTCGTGGGCATCTTTTCGTTCTCGCGCTTCGTGATGTGGAACGACATTCGCAACCGCATGGCGGACCTCGAAAAGAACAAAGTCGTGCGAAGTTTGATGGACGGCAAGCTGAGCTGGGAAGCCGAACCCATGGAGCCGCCGCGGGAGCTTGACGAAACCGGATTGCTGCTGCCGCTGCCGGTGGACTCGTCGCAGCTTTACGCCGTCAAGACGGCCGTGGCGGGTGAAACCTTCGTGCTGCACGGGCCGCCCGGCACCGGCAAGTCGCAGACCATCACGGGGCTGATCGTCAACGCGCTGGCGCAGGGCAAGACCGTACTCTTCGTCGCCGAGAAGATGGCGGCGCTGTCGGTCGTGCAGAAACGCCTGCGCAAGCTGGGGCTCGATCCGTTCTGCCTCGAACTCCATTCCAACAAAGCCCGCAAAAAAGACGTGCTCGAGCAGCTGCGCGCCGCCGCCGAAGCCGGACGCGCGCAGAAAACGCCGATCTACGCGCAGAAAGCCGAACAAGCCGCGCGGCTGCGCGCCGAGCTGGCGGAATATCCGCACCGCCTGCATGAAAAACGCGCGTCGGGCCTTTCCGTTTACGAGATGATCAACGCTTACGAACCGCTGGCCGAAGCCGACGACGCCGGCATCCGCCTCGAATATTCGCGCACCGCCGCCTGGACGGCGGCCGATTTGGAACGCAACGAGTCGCTGCTCGGCCGCCTTGCCGCGGCGGCGCGGGCGGTTGGGCGCCCCTGCGGCCATCCGCTGCGGCTTGTGACGGAAACGGAGTACTCGCAGCGCTTGCGCAGCCAACTGCCGGCGCTGGCCGAAGATTATCGGGCGCGCCTCGACGCTTCGGAACGCGCGGCGCGGGCCTTCGCGGCACGGCTGGGATTGGGCGCGCCGCGTTTGAAAAAGGAATACGACCAGCTTCGCGACATCGCCGTTGAGCTGGTCCGGTGGCGGGAAACGCCGCGCCGCTGGGCGGCGGAAGACGACGCCGGAACGTATCTGCGCGGCGTGCTGGAAATGGCGGAGCATTACCGTGCCGCCGCGGAAATCGGCGGCGAATTGCTGAAAGCGTACCGCCCGGCGTTTCTCGAACAGGACGGCGCGGCCCTGCGCGGCGAGTGGGACGGGATCGAGCGAAAGTGGCTGCTGCCGCGTCTGTTGGCCGAGTCGGGGTTCGTGAGAAAACTTTCGTCCTACGCGCTGGCGCCGCGCGGCAAAGAGGACGCGCCCGGCGATCTCGACCGGCTGAACGCCTATCGCGCCGAGCTGGCGCGTGCCCGGCAGCTTTTGCGGGAGTACGGCCCCGGCCTTGAGTCGCTCGATCGCGGCCGCGAGACGGATTGGGGGCGTGTGCTCGAACTGGTCCGGAGTGCCGTGCAAAGCGCGTCCCGTCTTGACGAACTGGGCGGCGGAACGGAGCTTCGGCGGTGGCACGCCGCCGATCCCGAATCGCAGCGGGCGGCCGCGGAGCTGCTGACGCTCTGTCTGGATCTGGGGGCTTCGCGCCGCGAGCTGAACGCGCTGCTGCGCACCGAAGAACCGGCGGCCGGCGAGGACTGGGCGGCGGCGCAGAAAGATCTCTGCGCCGCGCTGCTCGACAACGCCGAAGCGTTGCGCGACTGGATCCTCTGGAACAGCTTGTGCGCGGAAGCGGAAGCCGTCGGGTTGGGACCGGTCGTATCGGCCTGCCGGAACGGGCTGGAGCATGACAAGGCGCTGCCGGCGTACCGCAAGGCCTGCCTGCGCAATCTCATCGAGGACGCCGTCGACGGCGATCCCGTGCTGAACCGCTTCTCCGGCGCGGTTTTCGATGAAAAGATCGCCCAGATCAAGGGGCTGATCGACGAGCTGGCGCGTCTGGCCAGCGCCGAGGCTTTTTACAGTCTGGCCGCCAAAGCGCCGGATTTCACGCGCGAGGCGTCGCAGAACTCCGAACTGGGCATCTTGCAGCGCGCCATCCGCTCCGGCGGGCGCAACCTCAGCATCCGCCGCCTCTTCGAACAGCTGCCCAATCTGCTGCCGCGGCTTTGCCCCTGTATGCTCATGAGCCCGATCTCCGCCGCGCAGTATCTCGACCCGCGGCGCGAGATGTTCGACCTCGTCGTCTTCGACGAAGCGTCGCAGCTCACCACCAGCAAGGCCGTCGGCGCGCTGGCCCGCGGAAAGAACGCCGTGATCGTCGGCGATCCCAAGCAGATGCCGCCGACGAGCTTTTTCATGACCAATCTCGACGACCGCGAGGAAGACCCCGAAGTGGCCGACCTCACCAGCATCCTCGACGACTGCCTGGCGCTCGGCATGCCGGAGACGCACCTGCTCTGGCACTACCGAAGCCGCCATGAAAGCCTGATCGCCTTCAGCAACAATCAGTTTTACGAGAACAAGCTCTACACGTTCCCGTCGGCGAACGACCGCGTTTCGAAGGTGAGCTTCGTCAAGATCGACGGCACGTTCGACCGCGGCGGCGCCAGGACCAACCGCGCCGAGGCCGAAGCCGTCGTGGCCGAAGTGATCCGCCGCGCCAAAGATCCGGCGCGGCGCGGCGAGAGCGTCGGCGTCGTGACCTTCAACATCTCCCAGCAGAATCTCGTCGACGACCTGTTCGAAGAAGCCCGCGGGCAAGACCCCGAACTGGAAAAGTGGTACCAGGAATCCGAAGAGCCGCTGTTCATTAAAAACCTCGAGAACGTGCAGGGCGACGAACGCGACGTGATCCTGTTCTCGATCGGCTTCGGCGCCGACCGCGAAGGGCGCGTGAGCATGAACTTCGGCCCCGTCAACCAGGCCGGCGGCTGGCGGCGGCTCAACGTCGCCGTGTCGCGCTCGCGCGCCGAGATGATGGTCTTTTCGTCGCTGGAACCCGAACAGATCGACCTGACCCGAACCGCTTCGGAAGGCGTGGCGGCGCTGAAAGCGTTTTTGCAGTACGCCCGGAGCGGCTATCTGCCGATGAAAGCGTCCGCCGCCGGGACAGACGCCCCGCACGAGCCCGACGGCGTCGCCGCCGAGATCTGCGCGCGGCTGGCTGAACGCGGCTACGAGACGGCGCGCCAGGTCGGACATTCGAAATTCCGCGTCGACATCGGCGTCGTCGATCCCGATCAGCCCGGCGAATACCTGCTGGGCGTTCTGCTCGACGGCGGCGCGTACCGCGACGCCCGCATGGTGCGCGAGCGCGAGATCTCCCAGATCGGCGTGCTGAAGGGGCTGGGCTGGACGATCGAACGCGTCTGGACCATGGACTGGTGGGACAACAAGAAACGCGAGCTCGGCCGCCTGCTGCGCCGCATCGAAGCGCGCCGCGCCGCCCGCCGCGAGGAGCGCGAGGCCGAACGCCGCGCCGCGGAAGAAGCCGCGAAAGCCGAAGCCGCAGCGGCCGCGCGCCGCGTCGCTGAAGACGAAACGGCGGCCGCCGCGGAAAACGGAGGAGACTCGGCGATCCCCGCAGAACGCGGCAATGCCGCCGCGGCCGATGGCGGCGAGCCGGAACGCGCAGAGCGGGCGGATCCTGCGCCGCAGGCAGATGTCGCTGCCGAAAAAACGATGACTACGCCCCGAACGGCCGGCCGGATGTACCGCCCCGCGCTGTTGCCCGAGAAAAAACTCACGGCGGCCGAATTCGCCGAGCCGCGCAACGAAAAATTATTGCGCGGTCGCGTCGAACTCATCGTGCGCACCGAAGCGCCCATTTCCGCCAAACTGCTGACGCGCCGCCTGCTGCAAAGCCTCGGCATGACCCGTCTGGGGCCGCGCGCGCAGAAATATCTCAACGGGCTGCTGGCGTCGATGGCGCTGAAAACGACCGAACGCGAGGATATGACCTGGTACTGGCACGACGGTCAGGATCCCGACGGTTACGAGGGGTTCCGCGTCAGCGGCGACGGCGCCGCCAAACGCGACGCCGCCGACGTGCCCGCGCAGGAGGCGGCCAATGCCCTTTGCGAAGCGCTGCGCGAACAGATCGCCCTGCCCGAAGAAGACCTGCTGTGCGAGACGGCGAAAAAACTCGGCTACCCCCGCGCCGGAGTCTCCGCGCGAAACGCCGCGGCCGCCGGACTGGCCCTCGCGGCCGCCCGCGGACTGGCCGCGCCGGACCGTAACGGCTGCTGGACGCTGAAATGAGCGCATCAGGGAGGCCGCGCGAAGCAGACGAAAAAAGCTGGAAGAACGCGCGGAACTTCAAGCCGAACAACGCGGAAAGCCTGACGGTCGAACGATCGCCAGGCTTTTTTCGTAAGCTGTGTTCCACGTGGAACATCGCCGGCCGCTCACCGTTTTCTTTTTTTCGCCGCGTCTTCGTGGCGAGAGACGTGCTTTCCCTCTGTCGGCGGAAATCGGCCGCATTTTGCTGACTCTTGCTCGATAAGGATGCATTGGTTGCGCTTTTCGTGATAAAAATTATTCGCATCAACGGACACGCATCATCAAAATTTTTCATATAATTTATGAACGATCAACGACAGAAAGGAGGCGGCCGCCGTGGAAGACATCGTTCTGCAGGCAGCGGGACTGGAAAAGTCGTTCGGGCGCGTGCGAGCTCTCGCGGGCGGCTCGCTGAAACTGCGCCGCGGCGAGATCATGGCGCTGGTGGGCGACAACGGCGCGGGAAAATCGACGCTGATCAAATGTCTTGCCGGCGTGCTGACGCCCGACGCCGGTGCGATCGAAACCGGCGGCAAACGCTATGAGCGGCTGACGGTGCCTCAGGCGCGCGCCCTCGGCGTGGCCGTGGTCTATCAGGATCTGGCGCTGGCCGACCATCTGGACGTGGCCGCCAACATCTGGCTGGGCGCGGAACCCCTGAAATGGGGCGTTTTTCTCGACCGCGCGCGCATGGTCGCCGACGCGGAAAAGCTGCTGGCGCGCCTCTCCATCCGCCTCACCGCATGCGGCGTGCCGGTGGGAGCACTCTCCGGCGGTCAGCGTCAGGCCGTGGCCGCCGTGCGGGCCATCGCGCAGGGCGGGCGCATCCTGATCATGGACGAGCCGACCGCCGCCATGGGGCTGCGCGAATCGTCCCATCTGCTGGAGATCATGTCGCAGCTGCGCGACCGGGGACTGACGCTGCTGTGCATCAGTCACAATCTGCCGCAGATTTTGCAGGTCGCCGACCGCGTCACGGTGCTCCGCCGCGGCGTCACGGTCCGCGAAGAGCCGGCGCGCGGGCTGGATCCGCTGAAGCTGGCCGGCTGGATGTCGGGGGCGCTGTCATGATCTTCGTGAAAAAACATCTGCAGCAGTTCGCGCTGGCCGGCGTGATCCTGCTTTTCTGCGCGCTGTTTTGCGCCACGTCGCCCTATTTCTGGGACGCCGACAATCTGCGCAACATCCTCGACCAGAGCACCGTCAACGTCGTCGCCGGCCTGGGCATGACGCTGGTCCTCACGTCCGGCGTCACCGATCTGTCGGTCGGTTCCGCAGCGGCGTTGACGGGCGTGCTGACGGCGCTGGCGATGAAGGCCGGGGCGCCTGCGTGGGCGGGCTGCGTTCTGGCGCTTTTGTGCGGGTTGGGCGTCGGTCTGTGGAATTCGCTGATCATCGTGCGCGTGGGCGTCAATCCCTTTATGGGAACGCTGACGTCGATGTCGATTTTCTCCGGTCTGGCGCTGGTGATCACGCAGGCGTCGCCGGTGTACGGGCTGCCGCCGGATTTCACGTGGATCGGGCGCGGGCGGATCGGCGGCGTGCCGGTCTCGGTTCTGATCAGCGCGGCGCTGTTCGCGCTGATCTTCGTCCTCTACTACGGCACGCGGTGCGGCGTGTACGTCAGCACGCTGGGCGTCAACGCCGAGGCGCTGCGGCGCTGCGGCGTGAACGACCGGCGCTGGCGGACCGGGACGTTCTGCGCATGCAGTCTCTGCGCCGCTGTGGCTTCGATTCTGATTACGGCGCGCCTGAACTGCGCCGAACCGCTGGCGGGCGCGGCCATGAACCTCGACGCCATCGCCACGTCGGTGCTGGGAGGAACGGCGCCGCGGGGCGGCCGGGCGGCGCTTTTCGGCACGGCGCTGGCGGGCGTGCTGCTGGCGCTCGTCAAAAACGGGCTGACGATGTGGAGCGTCTCTTCGTATTATCAGGAGCTGGCGGTGGGCGTGATCATCCTCGTCTCGATCGTGCTTTCCGAGGCGCGCCGCGGCTGATTTCGAACGGTGTTTTACCGGCGTCTGGCGCCGTGATATTTTTTTTCGAAGGATGTGCCGTTATGAAAAAGTTTCTCGTTCCGCTTCTGTGTCTGTGCGCTTTCGCCGCGCCCCTGAGCGCGGCGGAGAACCCGATGGTGCTGTCTTCCATCGCCAAGCTGGAAGAGCAGCTCGCGCCGCTGCCCGAACTGACGGGCAAGGAGCGCGTCGGCGTGCTGATGACGTCTCTTTCCAATCCCTATTGGGTGACGATGAAGGAACGCTACGGCGAGTGGGCCGAAAAGATGGGCGTCGCCGTCGAGGTGATGGCTCCCGCGACCGACAAGGATCCGCGCGCGCAGCTCGACCTGTTCGAGGCGATGATCGCCCGCAAGTACGACGCTGTCATCGTCACGCCGCTGGACGGCATGAATCTGGTGCCGGGCGTGCTCAAGGCCAACGAGAAAAAGGTTCCCGTGGTCTGCTCCGGCCCGGCCGTGAGCGCCGAAGGGCTGGCCCAGGCCGGCGCGAAGATGGACGGCTGGATCTCCGCCGCTTTTCTCGAGCAGGGACGCCTCTGCGCCGAAGACATGGGCAAAAAACTGCCGGCCGGTTCTGCCGTAGCGATGATCGAGGGCAAGCCCGGCGCGATGCAGAGCCGCCTGCGCCGCGAGGGCGCGGTCGCGGCCTTCGAAGCCGCGGGCATGAAAGTCGTCGCCGTGCAGGCCGGCAACTGGGACCGCAACGAGGCCTACAACATCGCCACGAACATGGTCAAGGCGCATCCCGAACTGAAGGGGCTGTACTGCGCCAACGACGTGATGGCGCTCGCCGCCGTCGACGCCTTCGAAGTGGCCGGAATCAAGGGCGTGATGGTCTACGGCACCGATTTCATCCCGCAGGCGAAAGAGGCGATCGCCGCCGGACGTCTGACGGGTTCGACGACGTTCTCGCAGGCGGCCTGGACGCGCGGCGCGCTGATCTACACGCTGAAGCTGAGCAAGGGGCTGGCCGTGCCGGAGCGCCTCGGCATCCCCATCACGCTGGTCACGTCGGAGAACATCAATAATTTCGAGGGCTGGAAATAGCGTGCCGCGCCGCGTCGGCATCCTCTTCGGCGATCAGGATAACCCCTTCTGGCAGGAACAGCTTCGTTGGTACCGGACGTTTCTGCCCGGATTCCCCTTCGAAGCACAGATTTTCTTTCCCGACCCGCCGCGCGACGCGGACGCGCAGGCGCGTCTGTGCGCAACTTTGATGGGGCGCGGCTTCGACGCGCTGATCGTCAATCCTCTTGACGGTGCGGCGCTGGCTTCCGCCGCGGCGGGAGCCGGCGATACGCCGCTGTTCGACGTCGGGCCGAAGAGCGATCCGGCGCTGGCGTCTGGCATCGCCCGTTACCGGCCGCTGGCCGTCTGTGACTTCGAAGAGCAGGGGCGGCTCTGCGCTCGCGAACTGACGCGCGCCGCAAAAAAATGGCGGCGCGTCGCCTGCGTGTCCGGCCCCAAAGCGGCGCGTCAGAGCGCCGGCCGCGTTGCCGGGGCTCTGGACGAAGCGCGGACCTGCGGCGCTGAAGCGGTGCGCGTGGAGGAGAGCGATTTTACCCGCGCTGGCGGGCGCGCCGCGATGGAACGCCTGCTGTCGTGGCAGCCGGACGCCGTGTTCTGCGCCAACGACCTGATGGCGCTCGGCGTCTGCGACGTTTTGGCACCGCGCGGACTGGAACTTCCCGTTGGCGGTGTCGATCTGATCCCCGAAGCGCTTCGGGCCGTCGCGGACGGCCGCATGACCGCCAGCGTCGGGCCGCTGGGGCGCGAGATCGTCCGCGGCGTACTGGAAGCGGTGCGGGCATATTTCGAAGACGGCCGCGCTCCGTCGGGCTTCATCGCCAAAAATCATCTGGTCACGCGAATTTCGCCGCTGCCCGCGCGGGAAGCGGATTGACCGCAAAAGAAAAGCGAAAGCCGCCTCGCCGCTTCCCACACGGGAAACGGCGGCGGCCTCCGCTTTTTGTGTTTTTTCGCGCCGCGGCGGCCCGTTCGGAATAGCTCATGGGGACGATCTCGTCCCTGTCGCCGTGGAGGATCAACACCGGGCCGTCGTATTTGGGCATGTCGACGTAGAGGTCGTAATCCCACATGTCCTTCACGTAAACGGGGCTGACGTCGAGCCAGCCGTTGTACTTGTACACGGGCGGGCACGCGTCGGCGGAAGCGAACTTTTTGTGCAGGTCGTCGCGGATGAGCAGGGCGGGATAAAGCAGCACGAGCGTTTTGAAGTCGCCGGCATGGCGCGCCGCGGCGACGACGGAGACCGCGCCGCCCTGAGAGCCGCCGATCAGCGCGATCCTCCCGCTGTCGACGAAATCCCACGTTTTGGCCGCGGCGAGCACGGCTTCCAGATCTTTCACTTCGGTCATCACCGACATCTCGGTCGTCTCGCCGTCGCTGTGGCTGCCGGGCGTGCCGTCGGCTCGCTCCTTGGGGCCGCCGCCGGCGAAGTCGAACGTGTAGACCGCCGCGCCGTGAGAGGCCAGGCTTTTGCCGTACTGGGGCCAGCGGCGGGCGTAATTGCTGCCCAGCTCGTGGGCGCAGATCGCCAGCGGCGTCCGCCCGGCGGTCACGGGGCGGTACAGCCGGCCGCGCAGTGTCCTGCCCGTTTCAGGATTGACGACGTTCAGGTCGGCGACGGTATAAGCGTAAAGATCGAGCTCGTCCTTGTCCTTCGCCGCCGGCGCGGCGGAAGCCCCGACGGCGAACAGGGCGGCGGAAACGACGAAGGCGAACAGCGCGAACAGTTTTTTTCTCATCGATATTTTCTCCTGTGTCCTCATGTGATGAGATGGATAAGATTTTGCCGCGGGCTTATTTTAAATCCAGAGCTTTCAGCCAGCCGGCGACTTCGGCTGTGGCCGTCTGCTCCACGTCGTCGCGGTCGAGGCAGAGAGCGTCGGCGACGACGCGAGAACCGGGCAGAAGCTTTGCGATCGTCGCGGGCGTTCCGGCCAGATGGCTGCCGCCGTGGGTGACGAAGGGGATCACCGTCTTGCCCTTCAGATCGTGCTGTTCGAGAAAACTGTAAACGATCATGGGCAGATCGCTCCACCAGATGGGATAGCCGATGAAAACCGTATCGTACCGACTCAGGTCGTCCACGCGGCGCTTCAGATCGGGACGGACGCGGCGGCGCTGTTCGGCGCGGGCCTGCGCGACGAGCTCGGCATGGTCGGTCGTGTAGGGGATCCGGGGTTCGATGCGGAACAGATCTCCGCGCCTTTCCCGGGCGATCAGCTGCGCCACGTACTGGGTGTTGCCCAGCACCTGGCCGCCGACGGTGACGACGCCGTTCTCCTCTTCGCGGTTCACCGGCGCCGCGGTCGTTTCGGGCACGGAAAAATAGGCCACCAGCGTTTTGGCCTCCGCCGTCGCGGCGGCGAGAAGCGCCGCGCAGCACACCGGCATCAACAGTTTTTTCATCGTGTTTTTCTCCTTGTTTGATTTGTTGTTTCAACGAGTCTCTAGTGACATTCCTGAAGAATCCGAAGGATCTCGCCGGCCGTAAGCCGCTTACAGCAGCCTTGGGAGATGTTTGTCGATTCGGCGACGGCTTTGAAAAAGTCCGTGCCGTCAATGCCCATCTGACGGAAATTCGAGGGCAGGCCGATCTCGGCGATGAAATCCGCCAGCGCCCGAATCCCGGCGCGGGCCGTCTCTTCGTCGTCCTTCCCGGCTGGAACGTTCCAGACGTTGCGGGCAAAACGGGCGAAGCGCTCCGGCGCGCTTTCGTACAGGTGGCGGTACAGCACCGGATGGATCACCGCCAGTCCCATGCCGTGGTTGCAGTTTGTATAAGCGCCCAGCTGATGTTCGATCTGATGGGCCTGAAAGTCCGTGGTCTTGCCGGCCTTGAGCAGGCCGTTCTCGCCCATGGCGGCGGCCCAGAGCAGCTCGCCGCGGACCGACAAATTGCGCGGTTCCCGCACGAGCCGTCGCGCGTTGCGGATGACGCTGCGCATCACCGCTTCGGAGAGATCGTCGGAAAGGTTATCGTCGTGCGGCTGTCCAAAATAGGTCTCCATGCAGTGCGAGAGCGTATCGAAAGCGCCGGACACCGCTTGGGTGAGCGGCGCCGACATCGTATAGGCAGGGTCGAGCACGGCGAAATCGGCGGAGGCCCCCCAGAGCGCCGACTTGATCTTTTTCGCTTCGTGGGTGATTACGGCGCCGTCGTTCTGTTCCGATCCCGTGCCGCCTACGGTGACGACGACGCCCATGGGGATGAATTCCGTGGGCCGCCGGCGTTTTGCGTATTCGAACTCCCAGATGTCCTCGTTCAGCCCGGCCTGAGCTGAAACGATCTTGCAGCAGTCGCTGACCGGCCCGCCGCCTACCGCGAGGATGAAATCGACCTTTTTCTCGCGGGCCAGCCGGGCCCCCTCCTGAACCTTGGCATAGGTCGGGTTGGACATGATCCCCGAAAACTCCGCGACTTCTTTTCCCGCTTCGTCGAGAAGAGGGTGGACAATGAGAGCGCGAATCGATGCACTGAACGCGCTGGGAATCGCCACCGAATTTCACGCCTACGAAGGTCTGGGACACGGATTCGGTCTGGGCACGGGAACCATAGCGGAAGGATGGATCAATGACGCCATCTCATTCTGGGAACGGCAAATGAAATAAGTGGTACAATTTTTGTGTCGGGCAGCGCGGCGATTCCGAAAACTGCGGGGAGATTCCCGGGGCGGAAGCGACCGGCGAGCCCCTTTCCGTCGGGCTGGGGTTTCGTTTCGCGCGGGGAAAATTTTGCAGAAGGGCGGAGACGCGTTCATGGACGACGATTTGAAAGAACGGATCGCCCGCGAGCTGATCGGGCTGGTGCGGGAAAAGTCCTGGGACAAGGTGACGGTCAGAGAATTGACGACGCGGTGCGGCATCTCGCGCGGAGGCTTTTATTACCATTTTCAGGATGTCATGGACGCGCTGGAGTGGACCGTTTCCCGCGAAATCTCCAGGCTTCTCGTGCGAGGCGCCCAGTCGCAGGACGCCGGGGCTTCTCTCGCGCTGATGATCCGCGCGATGAGGGGCTATTACGCCGAACTGAAGAGCCTTTTCAGCGCCACGAAGATGCGCCCTCAGGCCGTCGCCGTCGTCATCCGCGCCATCCAGGACAATCTGCGTCCGCTGCTGTCGCGCTGCGCGACGAGCGGCGCGCTGCCCCGGGAACAGCGGGAGCTGCTGGTCGGCCTCCTGTCGTATGGCATCGCCGGGATGATTCTGGAAGAACCGGATGGCTCTGATTTTTCTCCCGAGTTCGTCGCTCGCGAGGTCCGCCTGCTGATTGAAGCGCGGCTGAACTTGCCCGTCAGGTAACGGACAGTCCGGGCGGCGGGGCGTTTTTGCGAGAATACAGGGAGCCGAAAGCGACGTGCACGCCGAAAGGCCCCGGAGAAACGCGGACGCGCGCTTTTTCGGGGCTTTTCTTGTTGGGGCGTGATGAGCAATGTCTCCGTTCTGTTCAGACATGTCGCGGTTCTTGCTGATAGAATGTTTCCTGTCGATGTTTTTATGATTCAGCGGGGAGTGAAATCTTATGAAGAAGAGTTCTTTGGTGGCGCTGGCGAAAATCGCCGCGGGGATAGCAGCGCTTTCAAGCGCGTATTGGGGGCTGGAGACGTTCCGCCGGCGGGAAAATCCCGAGCCGCGGCCCGAAATCGTCCGTCCGGTGAAGACAGTCCGCCTGGGCGGCGCGCAGGGCGGAAGCGGCAGCGAATATTTTGGCTTCATTCAGGGAGCCCAGCGCGTCAACCTGTCGTTTCGCGTTCCCGGCACGCTGGCGGAACTGCCGGCTGAAAAAGGCGCCTCGGTCGAAAAAGGCGCGCTGCTGGCCCGCCTCGATCCCCGCGATTTCAGAACGCAGCTGGCGCAGGCCGAAAGCCGTCAGGCGCAGGCGAGAGCTCAGTACGGCGAGGCCGAATCCAATTTCAAACGTTACAGCGCGCTTTATCAGCAGAAAGTGATCGCTTCCGCCCAGTTCGACGCCTACCGGACGCAGCTGAACGTGGCCCGTGCCGCGCTGAACGCCGCGACGGCGCAGACCGAGGCGGCGCGCGACGCGTTGAAAGACACGGAGCTGCGCGCTCCTTTCGACGGAGTCGTCGCCGACCGTCTCGTCGAAAACTTTCAGGACGTGACGGCCAAGCAGACGATCGTCAGCTTTCAGGATCTCTCGACGCTGGAGATCGTTTTCGACGTGCCGGACAAGGACGTGCTGCGCGCTCCCATTCCCGTTTCGGCCGATGCGAAGGAATTGGCTCGTCTGAGCGGCGATTTTCGGCTGGCCGCCCGTTTCGACGCCGTCCCCGGTCGATCTTTCCCCGTGCAGCTCAAGGAATTCTCCGCGCAGGCCGATCCGCAGACCGGCACTTACGCCGTCACGGTCACGATGCCCCGGCCGGAAGACGTGAGGGCGCTGCCCGGCATGAGCGTGACGGTCGCCGCCGATCTGGGCGGCGCTGAACCGGATGGCTGGTTCAGCGTCCCCGCCACGGCGGTCGTCAGCGAAGGGAAAGAGGGCGCTTTCCTGTGGCGCTACCAGGACGGGCAGGTCGGGAAGATCTCCGTACGGATCGGTCAGCCCGGGCCTAAGGGCACGCTTGAAGTGAGTTCTGCGCAGCTGCACGGCGGCGAACTGATCGTGATCTACGGCGTTCATTTTCTTCACGACGGGCAGAAAGTCCGTCTGATGGACGAGGGGCTCTAGTCCGGCCATGAAAGCGGAGGGTTGGAAAGTGAATATCGCACGCGCCAGCATCAGACGCCGCGCGGTGGTGCTGTTTCTCTGCGCTCTCACCGCCGTGGCGGGCATCGTCGCTTATTTTCGGATCGGCAAGCTCGAAGATCCGGCTTTCACGATCAAGACGGCCGTGGTCACGGCCGTCTATCCCGGCTCGACGGCCTACGAAACCGAGCGCGAGGTGACCAGCCGCATCGAAGACGCCGTGCAGTCCATGGGCGAGGTCAAGCACATCCGCTCCCGTTCCATGCCGGGCATGGCGCTCATTTACGTGGACATCAAGGACGAATACGATTCATCGGAACTGCCCCAGGTATGGGACATCCTGCGCCAGAAGCTGAACGACGTGCAGCCGAACATGCCGGCGGGCAGCGCGATCCTGATCAACAACGACTTCGGCGACGTTTACGGCCAGTTTTACGCGCTGATCGGCGACGGTTACACGATGAAGGATCTGTGGGATTACGCCGATTTTCTCAAAAAACAGCTCGTGCTCGTGCCCGAGGTCGCCAGCGTACAGATCCTCGGCGAACAGAAGGAAGGTGTGTACGTCGAGTTTTCGTCCAGCCGCATGGCTTCGCTGGGATTGTCGCCGGCTTCGGTCTTCGCCGTGCTCAATCAGCAGAACAGCCTTTCCGCCATCGGCAGCACGATCACGGGCGACCGCTACGTGCGCATTTCGCCGACCAGCGCCATTCTTTCCGTGGGAGACATCGGCGATCTGGTCATCGGCGGGGCCGGCGGCCGGCTGATCCGTCTCAAGGAAGTGGCCTCGGTGCGGCGGGACTTCGTCGATCCGCAGACGTTCATGATGCGCTTCAACGGCCGTCCCGCGCTGGGCGTCGGCATCGCCACGGTGACCGGAGGCAATGTGGTGAGAATGGGACGCGCCGTGTCGCGGCGGCTCGAAGATCTGGAAATCCACCGGCCCGTCGGTATGGAGCTGGAAGAGATCTATATGCAGTCCGATCAGGTGACCGCGTCGATCAACGACTTCATCGTCAATCTTGGCGAGTCTCTCGCCATCGTCATCGGCGTGCTGCTGATCTTCATGGGGCTGCGGTCGGGACTGCTGATCGGCGTCGTGCTGCTGCTCACCGTCGCGGGAACCGTGGCGGTGATGAATCAAGCGGGGATCTTTTTGCAGATCGTTTCGCTGGCGGCGTTGATCATCGCGCTGGGCTCGCTGGTGGACAACGCCATCGTGGTGACCGAAGGAATGCTGGTCGGCGTGGAGCGCGGCGTGGCGGTAGAGGATGCCGCTTCCGACGCGGTCGAAAGCTCCAAATGGGCCATGCTGGGCGGCACGTTCATCGCTGTCATGGCGTTCGCCCCGATCGGGCTGTCTCCCGACATGACGGGCGAGTTCTGCGGCTCGCTGCTGTCCGTCGTGGGGATCTCCATGATGCTCAGCTGGGTGGCGGCGCTGACGGTGACGCCGGTATTCGGGCAGATGATGCTGAAGGCGAAGAAACAGGAGAACGACCCTTACGACCGCGGACTGTTCCGGGCGTACCGCGCGGCGCTCGAGTGGTGTCTGCGTCACCGCGCCGTCACCGTAGGGGCGACACTGGCGCTGTTCGCCGCGGCTCTGGCGCAGTTTGCCAGTCTCGACCAGTCGTTCTTTCCCGACTCCAACACGGTTTACTTCATGGCCGACCTGTGGGGCCCCCAGGGCTCGACGCTGGAAGCTCAAAGTCAGGCGACCGCCGAACTGGAACGGTACCTGCGCTCTCAGCCGGAGGTGAAAAACGTTTCCAGCTTTATCGGCGGCGGCAGCCTGCGCTTCATGCTCACCTATTCGCCGCCCGATCCCAACAACGCTTTTTCGCAGCTGGTCGTGGAAGTGAGGGACGAGGAGCAGACGCGCCCCGTGCTGCTGAAAACCGAACGGTACATCGCCGATCATATGCCCTCCATCCGCGGGACGTGCCGCAACTTTGCCCGCGGCAGCGGCATGACTCCCAAAATCGAGGCCCGCTTCTACGGCGACGATCCCGCCGTGCTGCGGCGTCTGGCTGCGCAGGCCGTCGCCGTGATGGAGGACGATCCCAGCCAAAACTTCGTCCGCCACGATTGGCGCGATTCCGTCGAGGTGTTCCGTCCCCGGGTGCTGAAGGATCAGATGCAGAATCTCGGTTTGACGCGCCCGCTGATCAATCAGGCCATTCTCGTGGCGACGACTGGCGCTCCGGTGGGCGTTTTCCGCGACGGCGACCGTTCTCTGCCCATTCTGGCCGCGCTCGTGCCGGAGGAGCGCCACCGCGTCGACATGCTCAGCGCGCTGCCCCTGTGGGCTCCGGCCGCCCAGGCGTCGGTGCCTTTGGGGACCGTCGTGTCGTCGCTGGACGTGACCTTTGAGGACGATATCGTCGTGCGCCGCGATCGCAGCCGCGTGATCACCGTGGCCAGCGAAGTGAAGCTGGGAGACAACGCCGACGCCATGCTGCGGCGCGTGCGTCCTGCCATCGAAGCGATCGAGCTGCCTGTGGGCTATCACTTGGAATGGGGCGGCGAAAAAGAAATGTTCGACGACGCCATCGGCGGCATGGCGACGGCTTTCGTCCCCGCGCTGGTCGTGATGTTCACCATCATGGTCTTTCTGTTCAACGGTTTCCGCCAGCCGCTGATCATCTTCTTCTCGCTGCCGCTGATCATAACCGGCATCGCCGGCGGCATCAGCGTTGCCGGCATGGATCTGAGCTTTGTGGCCATCGTCGGCGTGCTGAGCTTGGTCGGCATGCTGGCGAAAAATTCCATCGTGCTGCTCGATCAGGTCAGCGCGGATTTCGCCGCCGGGCGCGACCGTTACGAAGCCATCGTCGCGGACGGCGTCAGCCGCGTGCGCCCCGTCGCCATGTCGGCGCTGACCACGGTGCTCGGCATGATCCCGCTGATCCATGACCGGCTCTTCGGCCCGATGGCGGTGACCATCATGTCGGGACTGACGGTCAGCACGGTGCTGACGCTGATCGTGATCCCCGTCCTGACTGCGATTGCCTATCGCGTTCCATGCCCCTCTGAGAGGAAAAAATAGAGATCATAAAAGAGCTGCCAGATCCCCTTTTTGGATCTGACAGCTCTTTTATTCTATGGCGTTAGACTTGTTTTACAATACCGGCGGCTTGCGGAAATGCGAATGCTGCTCGAAGGCGTAGGCGATGGAGATGAGGAGCGCTTCGCTCCATGGACGGCCGATGATCTCCATGCCGACGGGAACGCCGACCGGCGCGTTTTCGTCGGGAGCGAATCCCGCCGGCACGCAGACCGAAGGGAACCCCGTGGACGAGCAGAGCACGCCGTTGCGCTGCCGCTGGCTGGCGCCGCATTTGCAGACCAGCTGCTGCTGGTGGGGGTAGATCATCGCGTCGAGCCGCAGATCGGCCATGATTTTCAACACGCGAGTGCGGAGCTCGATTTTGTTGTACATCTTTTCAAGGTAACGCGGAGTACTGACCCCGAGCTTCATCGCGTCGCGCATGTTGCTTTCCGAGAACGGGTGGAACAGCCCTTTGTCGAGGATTTCCTTCATGCTGTGAACGGGCCAGTCGGCGGGCAGTTCCCTGAGATAGCCGTCCAGATCGCGGCGGAAATCGTCGAGATGAACGGACGTCTCGCTGCTCAGCCATGACTGGTCAATGTCGTCCCTGACGGGAACCAGTGTGGCTCCGTTGGCCTCGAATACCTTCATCGCTTCGCTCATGACGGCGTTGGTGGAGCGGTTGACGTCTTCCTTGCCGAAAAGGCTTTCCAGCACGCCGATGCGTTTGCCCGGCAGCGCGTTTTCGTCGAGATACTTTGCGTAGTCTTCCACGACGTGCCCGACGCCCCACGCCGTTTCCGCGTCGTCGGGATCGTAGCCGGCGATGACGCTGAGGCACCGCGCCGCGTCCTCCACGGTGCGGCAGATCGGTCCGGCCGTGTCCTGCGTCAGCGAGTAAGGAACGATGCCGGCCCTCGAGACCAGGCCGATCGTGGGGCGGATGCCGACAAGGCTGTTGGCCGAGGCGGGCGAACGTACCGAGTTGATCGTGTCGGTGCCCAGGCCGACGATGCCGATGTTGGCGGCGATCGTCGCGCCGGTGCCGCCGGAAGAGCCGCCGGGGGTGCGCGTCGGATCGTACGGATTGACCGACTGCCCGAGGATGGAACTGACCGTTTCGCCCCAGATGGCGAACTCGTGCAAGTTGGTCTTGGCGAGGATCAGCGCGCCGCTTTCGCGCAGCCTTTTGGTGACGAAGGCGTCTTTTTGCGGCACCCAGCCCTTCAGCGCGACGCTTCCCGCCGTCGTGGGCATGTCGGTCGTGTTGAAGTTGTCTTTCAGCATCACGGGGATGCCGTGAAGCGCTCCGCAAAGCCGACGTCTTTCCTTCACGTACGCGTCGAAGCGCTCGGCTTCTTCCAGCGCCTTGGGATTGACGCAGATGATGGAATTGATCCGCGATTCCAGACAGTCAATGCGTGCCAAATAGTATTCGCACAGCGCGCGGCAGGTCAGCGAACCGTCCAAATAGGCGGCGTGGACTTTGGCGACGGTCGCTTCCATGAAGTCGAAACCGGTCACGGGGATGACCTCTCTTTAGAAGGGCAGAACGGCGGCAAGCACGAAGATGAAACCGCTGAGCAGCATGATCGCCATGCTGTACCCCATGATGTGCTTGGCTTCCAGCCCAGTGATGCCCAGCAGGGCGATGGCCCAGAAGGGTTGGGCCATGTTGGTCCATGTGTTGCCGTAGCCGACCATCAGGCTCGTTTTGACCAGATCGGCGCCCATCAGCTTGGCCGACTCGATGGCGATAGGCCCCTGAACGGCCCACTGCCCGCCGCCGGAGGGCACGAACATGTTGACCAGCGATGAAGAAAGAAACGTCCACAGGTAGAAGGTCCCCTTGGTACTGATAGCGGCGATGCCGTTGGCGAGAATCAGCACGAGCCCCGAGTACTTGACGATGCCCATGATGCCGGCGTAGAGCGGAAACTGGAAGATGATGCCGGCTACGCCGGCGGTCGTGTCCTTGACGGCCTGCACGTAGTTGGCGATGTTGCCGTAGAGCAAAATGCCGACAAACAGGAAGAGCGCGTTGAGCATGTTGAAGTCAAGGGCGCCCAAGCCCTTCCGGCTGAAAGCCCAGAAGATGTAAACGAAGCCCATGGCGCAGAGCGCGAGGGAAATCAGCGGGCTGTAGTTAAGAACGTCGCCGACGGTCGGATTCTCGGGACGGCGTTTGACCTTCAAGTCTTCTTTTTCAATGGCGCGAACGGCGTTTTCGTCAAGGGGCATGAACTCGTCGGGATTCTTCGGCTGCAGCATGGCGGCAAAGACGGCGGGAAAGATCGCCAGCGCGACGGTGACGGCGATGTTCATCGGGTTGAGCATGAACTGCGACATGGGCACGATGCCCATCGTTTTTTCCAGAACGTGTCCCGGCATGGCGATAAACAGACCGACCGATGAACTGAGCATCCCCTGCCACGTCATCTGTCCCACGTAAGCCCCGGCGGCCAGAAGCCCGTACTCGAAGGGGATGCGCTTGAGCCGCAGATTGCGGGCCAACTCCTTGGCAAGAATGGCGCCGACGATCAGGCTCAGCCCCCAGTGAACAAAGGAGACGACGACGCTGACGAACGTGACCAGAAAAGCGGCGGAACGTCCGCTGTTGGGGATTCCCGCCAGCCCGTCGATCCATCTCTTGACGAGAGGGGCGTTGGCGACGCAGGAACCGGTGATGACGATGAGCGACATCTGCATGGAGAAGCCGAGCAGTTCCCATAATCCCTTGTACCAGTTTTGGATCATCTGCATCGGTCCCTGATCGGTCAGCGTGATCCCGAGGATAAACGCGATGAAAGTCAGCACAACGGCGAAAATGCTGGCGTCCGGCATGTATTTCAGCGACCAGCGCAGCATGACGTTGCCCATGCGGGTGACAAAAGTTCCGGATTTGGCGGCAGAGTTCTCGTGTGACATAGCAGTTCCTCCTTCTCGAATTTGTTCAGAACATGACGATGCAGCGAACCCCTCGGGGCGCGTAAAAAAATAAGAGAGCAAAACATTCTGCCCCGACCGAAACGTCGGAAACAGCGCTTTACTCTCTTACTGAGAAACCGTTTATCGTGGTGCCGTACTGGATACTGTATTTAATTGCCGGTACAAAAATCAATTGCCGAGGATCTGATAGCCGACGCCGATGGATTTGTGTCCCGACAGCTCGTGCATGGCCAGGTTGCCGTAGAAGCACAGCGTGAACTCTTCCCTGCGGCGCACGACGGCCGCCTTGAAGCAGAAGTTCTGACCGATGGCGTCGGAAGCGCGGGTACTCTGCGCCGTCTCGAGGACGCAGTGGCAGACCGGATGAACATGAGACCTTTTGCGTTCGATCACGTTCGTGTTCAGACAGAGATTGACCACGCTTCGCACGATGCTCGTCTGGCTGTCGATGCCGAACCCCGAAATCATCGTCGCGGCGCTGCGCAGGCCAAGTTTTTGATACTGCGCGATGACTTCCTTTTCGACGTCCTGATTCGGCGTCATGGCGAGGAGAATCGCCAAACGACAAAGATCGGCCTCGTTGTCGGGAATCATGAAATTCTCCCATGTTACCATGGCATCACTCTCCTCATCCGATGAAAAAATAAAAGCAAGTGAAAGCAAGCCTCATGGCCTGTTTTTACTTGCTTACTCAGATACTTTTACCGGCGCAAAAAAACTTTGGCTTTTTACTTAGTATGCTATGGATTCATATACTTTTCTTACGTCGAAAGTATATAACAGAATTCTTTCCCCCGTCAAGTGCCTTTTGTTCGATCGATTTTCATTCGAAGGCGCTGAAGCGGCACGGACATTTCCGCCTCACCGGCGCGGCATTTTCTCCAGCGCCAGGGCGATGAGGGCGAGGAAAGGATCGTCCACGGCGTTGTGCGCGGGGGAGTGGATGAAATAATGTCCGAAGAGGTCCTGTACGGTCTCGCGCCGCGCGACGACATCCACGAAGCGTTCGGCGAGGTGGACGGGATTGTCGCCTGCCGAGACGATCTGGAAGCCGAGGATCTGGCCGGGCTTGAAACCTTCGTCCTCGCCCGCGGAGAGGACGACTTTCCAAACGGCGTCCTTGCCCGAGGGCATGAAAGGGTCGCGGCTGCGCACTGGCAAGGAAAGCGAGATCGCGTTGAGTCCGGCGCGCCGGGCCGCTTCTTCGCTCCAGCCCACAGAACCCCAGTGCAGGCCGAAGATCTCGCTCACGCCCCAGAGGGTTGCCGGCGGAAGCTGCGCGGGCAGCCCGGCGATATCCATGACGGCTGTCATGGCCTGGCGCATCGCCAGCGTGCCGATCAGCGGCAGGACGGATTTGCCCGACGCGGCGTCGGCGATCTGCGCGGCGTCTCCCACGGCCCAGACCGAGGGCAGCGAGGTGCGCTGCGCGGCGTCGACGACGATGCCGCGTTCGATTTTCAGCCCCATGGCGTGCGCCAGATCGAGGCGCGGCCTCACTCCCGAGGCGAAGACGACCGCGTCGGCGGTGAGTTCTCCGCTGCGCAGCGTCAGCGTGCCGGGGAACCAGCTTGCGACGGCGTCGTTCAGGCGAAGCTCGACGCCGCGTTCGCGCAGGCGGCGCTCCACCGCCGCGGCCATGTCCGCGTCCAGCGCCGAGACGGCGTGCGGCAGCGCTTCCACGGCGACGACGGCGACGCCGCGGTCGGAAAGGGCTTCGATGATTTCCAGGCCGACGGCTCCCGTGCCGACGACGGCCACTTTTTGGGCGCGCGCGGCCAGTTCGTCCAGCGCGCGGGCGTCGGCGGCGCCCCTGAGGACGTAAACGCCGTCGGCGAGGCGCGAGCGGTCGACGAGCCGGTCGCCGACGGCGACCATCGGGCCGGAAGCGTCCCCCTTTTCTTTTAAGATTCCTTCCGCCGGCGGCAGCCAGGGAACGGCGCCGGGGGCGAGGATCAGGTTCTCGTAGGCGATCTTCGTCTCGCCCGCGGGGCCTGCGACCGTCGCGGTCTTTGCCGCCGCGTCGATCGACGTCACGGAGCCGAAAACGACGTCTTTCATGGCGTCGGGCGGCAGGCGTTTCTCCCGCGACAGATCGACGACCGTCGCTTCCGGTCCGTCGGGGATCAGGCGGCGTCCCACGCCGTAGGGCAGGCTGCAGATGACCGTAGGTTCCTCGTTCATCACCATGACCGCCGGTTCCACGCCGAAACGGCGGGCCGTGATGTACGACACGCGCCCGCCGGGGCCGCCGCCGACGATCAAAAGTTTTGCCGCGCGTACTGCTTCCTTTTTTTCAGACATGTTTCCGTTCCTCCTTCGGGGATTTTCCTGCGTCCGTTTCGCCGCTGCCGGCGCGTTCTTCGGACGCAGGGTGTTTGGGCGCTGTGGTCCCACTTTAACCGTCCGCCGGATTTCTTTCAGTGACGATGTCACAGTTCTCTCATGAAAGAGATGAAGGAGAATCTTATTCAATGTTTTTGTACTGGAACAAACTAGAGGAGTCCTTAAGTTGTTTGTAATTCTGCGTTATTTCTTGTTACTTTTAAAGAATTATCGTTTCTCGATTAGAACATGATGTTAATCTAATTATCACTTATATTTTGACATTTTAGAAGGAATTTATTCACGTATTGACTTTATAAACGAATAGCCTATACTAAATATAACGTCAAGTTGTCCGGACGACATGACGTATCTATGATTAGGAGGCTAATATGCGTGAAAGACTAAAAGCAGCTCCGAGTTTCAATCAAGAGAAATATTTAGGTGCTAATTTTCTAAAGGCATCTAATGAACGTTCTTTCTATAACATGTCACGTTTAAATCAAGCACATACGTTGATGCTCTATAGACAAGGAATTATTAGCCGACATGATGCGCAAATAATTCTTCGTTCACTCATAGCATTAGAGAAGAAAGGTAATACAGTCCTTACTCTTGATCCAAAATATGAAGATTATTATTACAATGTAGAGATGTATATTATTAATGATATAGGTATTGATATTGGTGGAAAATTACATACAGCAAGAAGTAGGAATGATCTCCATTCAACAATATTACGGATGGATATAAGGGATCGACTCCTTAATTTTTTCCCCCAGCTTAATGCTTTACGAAATACGCTAATTATAAAATCAGAAGAATATAAAAACGTAGTTATGACAGGCTACACGCATATGCAACCTGCACAGCCGATCACGCTAGGTTTTTATTTTGCTGGTGTAGCCGAAGCATTAGAACGTGACTTCGACAGAATTTATGCTACATATCAGCATCTTAATTATGCCACACTTGGTGCAGGAGCCTTTGCTGGTACAAGTTTTCCTATTGATAGACGCTTTACAGCTGAACTACTTGGATTTAAAGGGCCGATTGTAAATACTCTCGATGCAATTGCGTCACGGGATTATGTATTAGAAATCATCGCCACGCTTGCGATACTTGCCTCCACGATTAATCGGGTGGCTCATGATCTATATTATTGGTGTGCTGATGAGTTTAGATATATTGAACTTGATGATTCAATCTGCGTTACAAGCAGTATTATGCCACAAAAGAAAAATCCGGCCGTACTTGAATATATAAAGGCAAAATGTTCACATTTATTGGCAGCTTTTGCAGATGCATTTTGTTGTATGAGAGGAATTCCTTTCGCTCATAGCAGAGATCTGGGTGGGGAGACGACGCATCATCTGTGGGACGCCTTTATGGAGATAGAGGCTATGACAGTCTTAACAGAAGAAGTCTTGAATAAACTAAAAGTTAACGAAAAGAATATGAAAGCTCGAGTGAATGGGAATTTCTGTACCGCAACTGAATTGGCAGATGAGCTGGTGAGGGAAGAGCATATTTCTTTCCGTGTTGCCCATGAAATTGTGGGACAAGTAGTCATGAAATGTGTTGATGCAGGTCTCAACTGCCAAGGAATTACCAGCAAAAAGCTTGATGAAGCTGCTTTGAACTTTGCTGGGCGGTCATTTAAATGGACCAAGAAACATATAGATAAAGTAATGGATGCCACTTCTTCGGTAGAAAACAGGATCAGTGAAGGTTCTCCTCGTTCAGAAGAAACGGAAAAGCTTACAAAGCAAATGAGCTTAAAGCTTGACAATGATATTGATGCCTATAACAGATTACAAACTGAAGTTAAAGAAAGATACAGAATGCTCTTAGATAAAGTACAAGACGTGCTAAACAGTAACGATTGAGTGTAACGAATCTTGAACTATAACATTTTAGGAGGGGTTTAGATGGAAAAAAAATATGTAATAATTGGGGCAGGCAATGGAGGCCAATCACTTGCAGGTGACATGATTCTTCGTGGTTTAAAACTGTCTGCTATTTATGACATTAACCCCGTTCCTATTAAAGATATTAAAAAAATAGGTGGGGTTAAAATGAGCGGCCCTATTGTTGAAGGCTTTGCGCCTGTAGCATTTGCAACAGATTCTCTTGGAGAAGCCATGTCTGCAGGAAATGTTTTTCTCGTCACGATTGTCAGTAACTTTCATCCTGCACTCGCAAAGCAGATGGCTCCCTTTATCAAGCCTGAACATACGATACTCTTAATACCCGGTAATTCCGGGAGCTCCATTCTATTTCGCCGTGCGCTTGAAGCAGCAGGAGTTAAAGAAATTCCACTCATTGGCGAAAGTGGAAGTATGCCATATGCGACGAGGCTTATTGGTCCTGCTCATGCTGGAATCAAAGCACGTAAAGCTGTTCTTCCCATTGCTGCGCTTCCGGCAAAAAGAAATGAAGAACTCTTTAACATCATCAAGCCAGTTATTCCAGAAATTATTCAAGAACGGGATTCTCTCAGCGTTGGTATGAATAACGTCAATCCAAAGGGACACGTACCTAGCTACCTGTTCAATCTCGGTAAAGTAGAAGCACCAACTGAAAATGACAAGGATTTCCATGCTTGGGGTACGAAATCAACCATCAAAATCGAAGAACTTTATGACAAAGAACGTATGTCTGTTATGAATGTTCTTGGGCTTCATCCTGTCTCTGGTGATGAAACAAGTAAAATGTTTTATAAGGGTGTTCATTACGTACCGCTTCCTCAGGAAAAAGGAATTTCAGCTAATGCTGCTCAAGTTCCTGATCGTTTTATCGACGAAGATGTACCACTGAATATGACGCTGGTCTCCGATATTGGCAAGAAGTTTAACGTTCCTACTCCTGTAACGGACCTGCTTATTGATGTTGCGAATATTATCAGAGAGCGTGATTTCAGGAAAGACGGAACTAAACTTTTAAATTTAGGGTTCGAAGGTAAGTCGGTAAAAGAGATTCAAAGATATATTATGGGGTGACTGTTATTAAATTACTATTAAGGGGTGAGTAACAATGATGAAACGTATTTTTGTCCTTACAACTGTCTACGCTCTGGCATTGTTAACATTTACTTTTGTCACTACAGCAGGGGCACATTCCTCGACACGAATGGCCCTCGGCACTTCTTCGATCGGTGGAACGTACTATATCCTTGGCACAGGCTGGGCAAACTTAATGAATAAAAATGTCGATGGGGTAGAAATCTCAAGCGAAGCAACGCCTGGTCCAATTACGAACATGCAGTCCATGAAAAATGGAGATATGGAGCTCGGCTTGGTTACCACATGGCTTGGTGGCGAAGGTTATCGGGGAATAGGGTGGGCAAACGGAACTAAATATGAAAATTGTCTTGGTGTAGTTCCTCTTTACTGTAGTGTTCTTTATATTTTTGCTCCTAAAGACAGTAGCATCAATACGATTTATGATCTGCAGGGCAAGCGAATTGCATGCGGCGCTCCGGGATCTACAAGTGGTGATGCGGTTAAAGCATTGCTAAGTGTTCTCAATATTCAACCACAGAGCGTTGCCGGCTTGAGTTCGAATGGCATGTGTGATGCACTGAAAGATGGTACAATCGACGCAGCCTTTGGCATCACTGGAATTCCTGCAGCATGGTTGCTCGACCTTGAAACCACTAAAGAACTGAAATTTATTTCTCTGACAAATGAGGACTTTGTTAAAATTTTTGAGAAATACCCTTTCTGGGGACGTGCTGAAGTACCGGCAAATACCTACAAAAACCAGAACTACAACTGGCCGGTGCTTTCTTTCTGGAATATGCTTGTTGCTGATAAAAGTGTTTCTGAAAATGTGATTTATAGCTTAACTAAAGCTACATACGATCTACATGAGGATCTAGTATCAATTGATCCAAACGCTAAGTCAATTTTATTTGAGAATATTGATAAAATGACAATGCCGCTGCATCCCGGCGCGCTTAAGTACTACAGAGAAAAAGGGGTTAAAGTTCCTGAATGGTTGATCTTGAAATAATAATGTTCACAGGTTATACTAATTCTTGATAGAAAGTATTAACATAGTTTTCTGGGCGCTGCGAGGGAGTTCAGTCGCTCGGACATACTCGACCGCTGCGCGGTCTGCGCAGCTCGCTTTGTGAATCTCTTCCGCAGCGCCCTTGTGTTCGGCTCTTTAATTAAGAAATAGTATTATATCTAAGGCGAGGAACACTGGAGTGAGAATCTCGGAGTCTTCGCCTATTTTTTATCGGAACTTCTATGAAATTAAAATCTAAGAATAAATCTAGGTGATAACTAAATGCTTTTTATAAAAAAACGAGATGAGGCTGAAGAAATTATTGAAGGGGTACCTAAGCGGAAATTGAAGGGGGCATGGAAACTGGTCATGTACACATTGGGTATCATCATGTCTCTTTTTCACATCTATGGCCTAGCTGTAGCTCCAATGACTCGCTGGTATCTTTATACATTTCATATTATGTTCGGCTTGGTAATGACGCTTGCACTTTATTGTGCTAGACACTGCTCGGTAAAAAAATCAGTCCCTTGGTATGATATTATGCTGATCATTGCAGCAGTCAGTTCTGCAGTCTATATGTGTATAGACGCGCAAGCAATGGCTTATCGTATTGGCTCCAACCCGAATGTGCCGGACCTGATATTTACGGGGATAATCGTTATCTTAGCTTTGGAGTGTACCCGCAGGACAAGCGGCAATATTCTTCCTACTATTGCTGTTTTTTTTCTCCTTTATTCATACTTTGGAAAGTATATCCCTGGTGCCTTGGGGCATAAGGGATATCGCTGGCAGAAAACATTGAGCTATATGCTAAGCTATGATGCTATTTTAAGTACGCCGTTGAGTGCTTCAGCAACAATGGTTTTCCTGTTCATTCTGTTTGGCGCGTTTTTAAGCATGTCTGGTTCTGGCCCATACTTTATTGATATGGCATTAAGTTTCGCTGGCGCACGTCGTGGCGGACCAGCAAAGGTGGCAGTGATTTCTAGTGCGTTATTTGGCACTGTATCCGGCAATTCTGTAGCTAATGTTGTGTCTACCGGTGCTTTTACGATTCCTATGATGAAGTCAATTGGGTATAGGAACCATTTTGCTGGCGCTGTCGAAGCTACGGCCTCTACCGGTGGTCAAATTATGCCACCTATATTAGGTTCTGCGGCATTTATTATGGCGCAGTTGATTGGGGTACCATATCGTACGATTATGCTGGCATCACTAATTCCTGCCCTATTATATTTTTTTACTGTTTTTGTGATGGTAGACCTTGAAGCTATAAAAGACAATCTTGTTGGATTATCCGTAGATAAGCTGCCGAAAAAATCTATGATCTTAAGGAATATGTATATGTTATTACCACTGATTGTCCTTATTTATGTACTGTCTGTAATTCAAGCAAGTCCCATCAAAGCCGCATTATATGGTATCTTTTCAAGCGTAGTAGTTTATGTGGTTAATAATAGGAAATTTAGCTTAAAGGCTGTCTTTGGTGCGCTTAGTTCTGGTGCTATCGCAGCTTGTCCCCTGATTTCCAGTTGTTGTACAGCTGGTATTATCATCGGAGTTCTGAATATGACTGGCGCTGGAGTCAAACTAGCCAGTGTGATTGTTTCAATTGCGGGTAACTCTCTTGCATGCGCACTTTTTTTGACCATGATCACAAGCATTATTCTTGGCATGGGGTTACCTACAACAGCCTCATATATTATCTGTGCTGCTGTTGCTGCACCAGCGTTGATTCAGCTTGGCCTCTCGAGTTTACAGACGCATATGTTTATTTTCTATTTTGCTTGCATCTCTGCTATTACTCCTCCTGTTGCGATGGCAGCTTATGCGGCAGCAAGTATCTCTAAAAGTAGCCCGATGAAAGTTGCTTTTACTTCATGCAAAATTGGTGTCTCTGCCTTTATTGTGCCATATATGTTTTGTTATGCTCCTTCACTGCTAGCACAAGGGAGTGTTGGACAAGTTATACTTGCCACCCTAACAGCAGTGCTAGGATGTTCAACGCTTTCGTATGGTTTTCAACAACAGTGTGCCATTCCTCTGATGAGACTGAGTAAAACCTCCAGTATTTTTCTCATAGCTTTCTCTCTCTTATTAATGTACCCTGGGCTTCTTTCTGATGCCATAGGGTTAACTGGTTGTGCAACTGTCATTGGTTTTAATTATATCCTTTTGAAGAGAGAAAAAACTCAAATTTGAACGCGAATGTATGGTATAATCTCTTTGCCTAATCTGGATGTTCGGACATTCATATATTTAAAGAAGGGCATAAGAGTGCAGAAAAAAACAGGTGTTGCTTTATATTATCAAGTGATTGAATACATTCGAGAAAAAATTGAAAGTGGGGAGTGGTCCGCAGAAACAAGGATTCCTAGTGAACCTGATTTATGTTCGCAATTTGGCGTTTCTCGTGCTACGATCAGACAGGCTCTGAACGGACTAGTTCAAGAAGGTCTTATTGTCAAACGTCAAGGCATAGGAACGTTCGTAGCTCAGCCTGCTCTTGTAGGGGATTTGATTAGATTTGTGATTCCAGAGAAATTAGGATCACAGCATTCAATTATTAGCATAAACGCGATTAGTCCAACATTATCAATAATAAATCGACTGAAGCTAAAGGCAGATGATAAGGTTATTGAAATATATAGAATTCGTCTTTTCTCTAACTCTAAAGAACCAGGGTCACTAGAAAAAACTTACTTGCCTCAGGAAATCTGGAATGGTATTAGCGGATATGATTTTACTCAACCTATTTATAAGATGATTAAAGAGAGATATCATTACGAAATGAAACACTTGCTCTCTGAAGTACGACCAATAGCTATAAATGATGATGAAGCCTTATATCTACAGTTACCTTCCCAAACACTAGCGTTACTGTTATACCGTACATGGCTAGAGAAAGACAAACCAATTATGTTCACTAAAATTATTTTTCCAGCAGATAAATGTCGCTACCTTTCTATTAGTTGAATTAGAGCGTGTTCACACTAATAGACAATTACCCAACAGTAATCTATAACGTGCATATGGAAATTACGCAAGGACAATATGAGCGAATTGAAAAACACTTGCCCCGTCAGCGCGGGAATGTGAGCATGAGCAATCTCCAACTGATCAATGCGATACTGTATGTCACCGAAAACGGCTGTAAATGGAGGGCATTGCCGAAATCCTATGGAAACTGGCATACGATTTATGTACGCATGAACAGGTGGAGCAAAAACGACGTTTTACAGCGCCTGTTCGAAGCGTTGCAAATGGAGAACATTATTCGCATAAGAGTCGAATCGGTCTGCCTGGACAGCACTTCGGCAAAGGTCCATCCCAACGGAACAGGCGCTTTAAAAAAAGAGGAAAACAGACCATTGGAAGATCGAGAGGCGGGCTCGCAACGAAGATTCATATGGTCACCGCAACTGACAGATCGGCTGTCAGCTTCGCGCTCTCCGGAGGAGAAGCCCATGACTCGCCGGAAGGCCTGGCTCTGCTTGACAAGCTCATAAGAGTTCCAGAGCAAAAATACATCCCGATGGACAGAGCTTACGAGGGAGAGAGTATGCGGAAGAAAGCGATGGAGAAAGGGTATTCTCCGGTTGTTCCTCCCAAATCGAACCGCAGAGATCCATGGGAGTATGATAAAGAGAGATATAAGCAACGCAACGAGATCGAGCGATATTTCCTGCGTCTTAAGCGATTTCGGAGAATATTTACCCGTTACGATAAACTTGACGTGCTGTTTTGTGGATTCATCTACTTTGCTATGATTGTAGATGCGTTTTAGCGTGAACACGCTCTAATTGAGAAATAGTATAAAACACGCCATATTACCCCATAGAACGTGATATGTCACAACAACAACGGCTGTCTCCTCTTCCCAAAAATGGGAAGAGAAGACAGCCGTTGTCCTTTTGTGGTTTTAGAGATCTGCTAGCCCCACTGGATCAGGCCCGTGTCGAACAGGTTGTCAAGGTCGGGATTGTAGGCGAGGACGCGCAGGCCGTAAAGGTAGCGGCCGTTGTGGGTGGGCGTGTAGGCGCCTTGATAGACGAGGCGTCCCTGATCGTCGCTGCCGGTGCAGGGGAGCGCGAGCACGTCGGGTTTTTCGATGAAGTTGCGCTCGTCGCTGCGTCCGGCCACGAACTGGAGCTGCAGTTCTTCGGGTTTCATGGCGCCGGGCACGACATACGCGGTGACGCTGAGCGGATCGGTGCAGGCCACGGCGTTCTGCACGAGGCCCTGGACTTGGATCTGGTCGATGCGTACGCCGGCGAAGCGCGCTCCAGCGTCGGCTTTCCATGCCGCGAGCGTGCGGGGCAGCAGGCGGTTTTGGGCGCGCATTTTCACGTGGCGCTGCGCAGCCGGGCGGTAACATTCTTCGAAGTACTGGCGTACCATGCGTGCGCTGCTGTACTGCGGGCTCAGCGTGGCAATACTGTTTTTCATGCGCGCGATCCAGCCGTGGGGGAGGCCGTCGTCGGAGCGTTCGAAGTAGAGCGGCGCTACTTCGTCTTCCAGCAGCGCATAAAGGCTTTCGGCGTCGGCGTAATCGCTCTGCTCGGCGGGCGCGTCGTGAATGGAGGTGACGCGGGGGCCGATGGTCCAGCCGTTGAGGCCGTTGTCGCCTTCGCACCACCAGCCGTCGGACACGCTCAGGTTGAGCGTACCGTTGGGGGCCGCTTTCTGGCCGCTGGTGCCGCTGGCTTCGTAGGGGCGGCGCGGCGTGTTCAGCCACACGTCGCAGCCCTGCACCATGATTCTGGCGACGTCGAGGTTGTAGTTGGGGATGAAAAAGAATTTGCCGAAGAATTCGTTTCGGCTGGCGAGCACGATTTTCTGGATCAGGTCGTTGCCCTGCGTGTCGGCCGGATGGGCTTTGCCGGAAAAGACGAGGATCACGGGACGCCGGGCGTCCGAGAGGATCTTCGTCAGCCGCGCCAGATCGGCGAGGACGAGCGTGGCGCGCTTGTAGGGCGCGAAACGGCGCGCGAAACCGATCACAAGCGGCGCTTGTTTCCATTCGGAGGAGGCTTTTTGGAACGCCTTGGGCGACGTCTTCTTGAGCAGATCCAGCAGGACTTTTTTCTGTTCCTGCTTGGCCTGCCACACTTCGGCGTCGGCGATCTGTTCTACATTTCGCCATTGCGGCGACTGCGGCGGCAGCGCGCTCCAGTCCGCGCCCACCGCCGTTGCGAGCAGCGCCGCCGCGGGGGAGCCCGCAAAGCTGTTCAGGTGCACGCCGTTGGTGATGTAGCCGATGGGAATCTCTTCCGTGGGCACGCCTTTCCAGTTGAACTGCCACATGGCGCGCGACACGCCGCCATGGAGGCGGCTGACGCCGTTGCTGCGCATGGCGTGGTTCAGCGCCAGCAGCGTCATCTCGAAATCGCCGGAAGTTCCCGGGCGGGTGCCCAGGTTCATCAGCTCGTCGCGGCTGACGCCGATGCGCCGCGCCAGCTCGTCGAAATAGCGGTGCATGAGCTCGGCGGAAAAGCGTTCGTTGCCGGCGTCCACGGGCGTGTGCGTGGTGAAGACGCTGTCGCCGCGCACTACTTCGCGGGCGGCGGCGAAGCTGAGGCCGCGGGTCAGGCAGAGATGGCGGATGCGTTCCAGGACCATGAAGGCCGAATGCCCTTCGTTCATGTGGTAGGCGCGCGGATGATAGCCCAGCGCCGCCAGCGCGCGCGGTCCCCCCATGCCGAGCAGGATTTCCTGGCGGATGCGCGTGTCGCGGTCGGCCACGTAGAGGCGTTCGGTGATGCGGCGGTCTTCCTCGGTGTTCTTGGGCGTGTCGGTGTCGAGCAGATAGAGCGGCACGCGCCCGACCTGAACTTTCCAGACGCGGGCGAAAAGCGTGCGCCCCGGCAGGTCGAGCGACACGTAAAGGTGTTCGCCGGTCTTTTCGTTTTTGACGCGGCTGATGGGCAGCAGCCGGAAATTGTTCTCGGGATAAAGCGCCGTTTGGTGCCCGTCGGGAGCGATTTTCTGCTGGAAATAACCGCACTTGTAGAGCAGCCCCACGGCGACCAGCGGGATGCGCAGGTCGCTGGCCGACTTGAGGTGGTCGCCGGAAAGCACGCCGAGACCGCCGGAGTAAATGGGCAGACTTTCGTGAATACCGTACTCGGTCGAAAAGTAGGCGACGGGCGTTGTAGCCGTCAATTCGGGAATCGACTTGTCGAAAGGCGCCTTCATGTCGGCGTCGAATCGTTCCAGGGCGCGGCCGTAAAGCTGCACGTATCCTTCGTTCTGCGCCAGCTCGACAAATCGGCCATGATCGGTTTTCCCCAGCAGCTCGACAGCGTTGTGACCGATTTTGTCCCACAGGGCCGGATCGACGCGGCGGAACAGCGGCTCGTATTCAGGATGCCAAGTCCACCAGAGATTGTGCGCCAGTTCGTCGAGGCGGCTCAACTTGTCCGGGAGCTTGACCGAACTGGTGAAACCGTGCAGCAGCGGCGTCACCGACGGCGTGCCGGTGAAGACGCGCGTCAGGATCTCGTCGTCCATGCGCGAAACCGGCCGCGTGGCCACGCGCTCGCGAGCTTGATTTGCGGCGAGGGCGTAGGCGTCATCGTAGTGCCGGTAGAAGGTGGACCAATCGGTCTTTTCGGCCAGCGCGCGGGCGGCGGCGCGGCGTTCCGTCAGCGCTTTCTCCGGCAGCGAAGCCAGCTCGCCCATCAAAGAGGCCAGTTTTTTCACCGTCGCCTCGTAAGGCGTATGGCTGCGTTCAATGACGACGATGCCCTCGTTCTCGCCCTGTTCGCGCGCCCACAGGCCGAAGCCCGCCAGATCGCTGGTGACGGTCGGCACGGAATTGGCCGCGGCCTCCTGAGGCGTGTATCCCCACGGCTCGTACCACGAGGGGAAGATCCCCGCGTCGCAGGCTGACAGCACATCGTCGTAGGTCATGCCGAAGAGGCCGTCCTGCCCGTCCAGCAAGGCGGGGTTGAGGACCACCTGCACGGCGTTTTCGGGACGGTTGTCCAAGCCGAGGCGGGCGCAGGCGTTCAGGATCGGGTCGTGGACCTTGTCGAACACTCGATGGGCGGTGATCCAGAAAGGCGCGTCGTCGGGCTTCTGGACGGGATCGCCCGAGAGCGCCCGCTCGTCAATGCCGTTGTGTCCGTTCATGACGGCGCACAGGGCGATGACGGGCGGTTCGCCCGCGGAACGCGAGCGGTTCAGTGCCGCCGCGGCGTCGAGAAACAGGTCGATGCCTTTGTTGCGGAACTCGTAACGTCCGGAGATCAGGAACAGGCGGCTGTTTTCCGGCAGCGGACGGCACAGCAGTCGGCCGACGGCGGCGAGAATTTTCTTCTTGTTGGCGGCGGGCGCGGAACGGTCGCCGCTGTAATCGGGAATGGAGCTCAGGCTCAGGCCGTTCGGCGTCACCAGGTCGGGACGGCGGCCGAGAAACGCCGCCGCCTCGTGAGCCGTGAGGGCGCTGACCGTCGTGAAACAGTCGGCTTCGCGCGCGGCGGCCGTTTCCATGGAACACTTGGCGGTGATGTTGAAGTTGTCGGCTTCGCGCGCCGCGTTGATCTGATCCATCTCGGCGTAGATGTCGCGTCCCGCCCCGGCCATGGAGCGTCCCAGTACGGTGGCGTGAGTGGTGAACACCGTGGAAATGGAAGGCGCGTGCTTTTTCAAATAGAGCAGGCCGGCGCCGCACATCCACTCGTGAAAATGGGCGGTGACGGCGCGTTCGCCTTCGTTCTCGTCGGAGATGACCTGCGAAAACGCCGCGATCGCCTCGCCGCAGGCCATGCTGAACATCACCGGTTCCACGTAGTCCCACGCGCCGGTGAGCGAATCGACGCCGAAGTCGCGCCACAGATCGTAAAGGATCTGATTCTGATTGTAGCGTTCCTTCCAATCCACCAGGACCGCTTTGGGCGAACCGGGGATGTCCCAGCGCCCGAAGCGGCATTTCAGATTGTGAAGCGCCGCGGCGCGTCGGAACGTCTCCCACAGGCGGCCTTCCTCGCCTTCGGAGGAAGCCTCGATGAATCCAGGGTTCTTGTCGCGCGCCGGACCGAGCAGAAAATAGTTCTGTCCGAAGCGCTCCACGGCCTGCCGGGCCTTGGTGGCGACCACGGTGTAAATGCCGCCGACTTTGTTGCACACTTCCCATGAAACTTCGAAGAGCGTGGCGGGAAGCTGGGCCGAATCCTTATGCGTCATGAAATACCCCTTTGCTCGGATCTCTCGTGATTTTTAGCCGTCCAGCGTCATTTTGAAGTCGGACAGCACGTTCATGTAATTGATATAGGCGTCGTAGGGCGTGCCGTAGGGATTGAAGTATTTGTGCACGTCGCCGTCGGAGAACCATTTGGTGCACATGTAGTAGAAATGATCCGACGTCTGCAGCCGCCGCCAGGTGCGCAAAATGCCTTCGTCGCCGTCGGCCAGAACTTTTTCCTTGAGCGAGTAAACGGTCTCGATGGCGTCGCATTCCATGTCGTTGCCGATCCAGGCGGTCAGGTCACGTTCCACGTCGGCCCAGGAAATGGCGTTGGGCACGTCGATGCGGGCGATGGGCGAGTAACGCTCGGCCGCCTGCGAGGGCGTGACGAAATCGAAGTTCGGATCGGCGAAAATGGCAGCCGGCAGCGCCTCCATGAAGTCGAAGATGCCCGTTTCGGCCCATTGGTGTTCGCCGAACGTCTCGTAGTCCATGAAGAGGTTGATCAGTTCGCCGGCTCCGTTGACGGCGTGCGCCCAGCCGGCGAACTTTTCGGCGGTGAGCGGCCATTGATCCCAGCCGCGGTTGGAAAAGCGAAAGGCGATGTCGTCGGACAGCCGGTAGTTCTTGAGCAGCAGCTTCAGCTTCGTGCAGCTTGACGGCTGGTACATGTAGTTGGGGCTGCGCCAGCCGAGGATGTGGTCGGCGCCTTCGGTGAGGATCGCCTCGTAGCCCATGTCCTCGACCATGCGCGCGATGTCGTTGCGGTAGATCAGCTCGGTGTTGCGGAACACGCGCGGCGTCGCGCCGAAGTGTTTTTTGATCAGCTTGTCGTGCAGCGCGACTTGCGCGCGGAACTCGTCGGGATCGTACAACGCGGCCAGCGAATGGGCGTAGGTCTCCGAGATCAGTTCGACGCAGCCCGTGTCGACAAGCGTGCGGAAGCTGTCGAGAATTTCCGGCTGGTACTCTTCGAACTGATCCATGGCTGTGCCCGAGAGCGAAAACGCGACGCGGAAGCGCCCTTCCCAGCGACGGATCATTTTCAGCAACAGTTCGTTCATGGGCAGATAACATTTCTGCGCCACTTTATCGAGGATGGTGCGGTTGACTTCGGCGTCCTCGTAGAAATGATCCTGCCCGATGTCGAAGAAGCTGTAGTGTCGCAGCCGATACGGCTGATGAACCTGGAAATAGAAACAGATCGATGGCATAGCGCTCAACTCCTCCGGATGCAGTCACGGTAAATTGCGTTCAGGCGATCGGCGGCTTCAGACCAGCGGATGCGGCGCAGATCCTCGCGACTGTTCTTCACCATCGCTTCGGCCAGTTTCGGGTAGGCGAGCACGGCGCAGATTTTGTTGGCCATCTCCTGAACGTCCCAAAAGTCCACCTTCAGCGCGTTGCGCACCACTTCGGCGACGCCGGACTGCCGCGAAAGGATCACCGGCGTGTCGCAGATCATGGCTTCCAGCGGGGCGATGCCGAAGGGTTCGGAGACGCTGGGCATGACGTAAAGGTCGCAGCTGGCATACATCCGTTCCACGTTCACGCCGGACTGGAAGCCGGGAAAGTGGAACGCGGTCCCCATGCCCAGCTGGGCGATGCGGCGCACCATGCGGTAGAACATGTCGCCGCTGCCGGCCATGACGAAGTGCACGTCGGGCATGCGTTCATGCACGAGCCGAGCGGCTTCGACGAAGTAGTCGGGCCCTTTTTGGTAGGTAATGCGGCCCATGAAAAGCACGCGCTTCTCCCGATGCGGCGGGATGCCTCGCCAGCCCAGCTGCGATTCGTTGCGGTTGACGGCGTTGTGGACGACTTCGATTTTTTCGTCGGGAATCTGGTAAAGGCGCATCACTTTGCTCTTGGTGTAATAGCTTACGGCGACCACGCGGTCGGCGGCGGTCATGCCGGCCCACTCGATGTGGGCGATCTCGGGATTGACGTTTTCGCCGCTGCGGTCGTGTTCCAGCGCGTGGATGTGAGTGATCAGCGGCTTGCCGGTGATCTGCTTGATGAGGATCCCCGCCGGGTAAGTCATCCAGTCGTGCACGTGGATCACGTCAAAATCTTCTTCGCGCGCGATCTGCGCGGCCGCGAGACTGTAGCGGTATACTTCGGACATCAGATCTTGACCATAACCGCCGTGGATTTCGACTGGCTTCCAGCGGACGGCCGCGTCTTGCGGCTGTGAGGGCGACGCAGCGGCGTCGGCGGGTTGAATGCTCCCGTCGAACTGCGGCAGCCCGAGGCGGCGAAAGATTTCGCCTTTTCCGCCGGCGCTTTTGGTTCGGCGGTTTGCCCCGCGCTGGCCGAGTCGTTGTTCGTAACGTACCGCGCTGTCGTAGGGGCGGAGGCTCGACCTGATGCCGCGCACGACCATCCGCGCGGCAAACTGCTGAAGCTCCGCGATGCTGCAGTTTTGCCGCGGCCTTGTACCGTTTTGGGAATGGCTGTCCGGCGCGGCCATGGCGCGCCCCGCCTCCGGTTCGCTCCGCGAGACGACGGGGATCAGCGTTCCCGAAGCGGAACGCAGCCTGACGTGCGACTCGGGGTGCTCGGTCAAGCGAGTCTGCGGCATGATGAAAAGCACGTCGGTGCCTTTTCGCAGCAGCGCCTGCGTGATGCCGTAACAAGCGGTGCCAAGGCCTCCGCTTTTGTCGGGCGGAAACTCCCAGCCAAGCATGAGCACGCGCATTTACATCGTCTCCTCTCGCAGGTGCGCCTCCCAGCGACGATACACGCCGGGGGCGGCGCGCCGCATTTTTTTCAGGACGCGCAGCAGTTCCGCCACGCTCCAGGCCTGGGCGACGGCGCCGTTGGGGCGGTACGGCGGCGCGGCGTCGAAGATTTCGGCCACTGAACCGACGCCGTACTCGCGGAGATGGGCAGTGCACAGCGGCGTGATCGTCCCCAGCAGATGCCGGGCGGCCGCCGGCCGATCCCACAAAGCGAAGAGCAGGGTATCGCCGTAGGCTCCCAGCAGCCACGGCCAGACGGTGCCTTGGTGATAGGCGGAATCCCGTTCTTCCGGCGAACCTTCGTAAAGCGATCTGTAGTTGGCGTCGGCGGGCGACAGCGTGCGCAGTCCATACGGCGTGAGCAGCAGCGTGCGCACCCGGGCCAGCATCTCCGCCGCCAGCGGCCGGTCGAGCACCGGTTCGGGCAGTGAGGCTGCGAAAAGCTGGTTGGGGCGGAAGCTCCAGTCGGCGCCGTCCGCGCGCCATACGTCGGCCAGGTAACCGCGCTCTTCGCTCCAGAAGCGGCGCTGGAATTCCTTTTTCAGCGCCGCAAGACGCTTTTTATCCCACGGCGGCGTTTCGCCCAGGGCAGCGGCGGTCTTGCCGGCAAAAACGAGGGCGTTGTACCACAGCGCGTTGATTTCCACCGGGCAGCCCCAGCGCGGCGTTACCGGCCGTCCGCCGACCGACGCGTCCATCCACGTGAGCTGGGTGTCGGGAGCGCCGACGTGGAGCAAGCCTGACTCATCCATGCGCGTGTGGGGGGCGCGTCCGTCCGCGTACGCGGCGATGATCTCCTTGACAGGCTGCCAGCACAGATTTTTGACGAGCTGCAGCCCATTGGAGGCCTGTTCGGTCATCTGCTGAACGGCCCAGACGTACCAGAGCGAGGCGTCGGCGGAATTGTAACTGTGATGGACGCCGTCGGCTCCGTAACAGTTGGGGATCAGGCCGTTCTTTATGGCGCGTCCCGCGCCCGCGAGGATGTCCACCCCCTCCTGGCTGCGTCCGGCGCAGAACGTCAGCCCCGGCAGAGCGATGAAAGTGTCGCGCCCCCAGGCGTCAAACCACGGATAGCCGGCGATCACGATTTTTCCGTTGCGCGGGCTGTCGATGAGGAATTTTTCGCCCTCCCGCTCGAGATGGGCGGTCAGGCTTTCGTCGTCGCTGCGGCGGAGGCGGCGCTGCGTTTCGTCGTTCCAGAGTCGCGCCAGCCGTGCGGCTTTGCCGGTTGGCTGCAGCGCGGCGCTGAGGATCACGGGACGCTGCGGCGCGAGTTCGATCTCGAACAGGCCGGGCTGAAACAGGTCTTCCGCGTAGGGGAAGCCGCGCTCGCGCTCGATCAGGTATTCGGCGTTGTAGTACCAATCGGGCGACGGCAAAAACGTGAAACGTCCGTCGGTCTGCATGAACAGCGGCGGCATCCCGTCATAAGGCTCGACCTTGAAGCCCGCTGTCTCCGGCCAGGTACGCACGTGCAGATTCATGTTGGCGTGCGTGAGCGCGTGAAAATTCCGGTAGGCGAGCAGCGGCTTGATTCTCAGCTTGGCCTGCGCGGCGCCGCCTTCCAGCGAATAGCGGATCAGCACGCGGTGTTCGCCGTGCGGCATGACGATCTCGCGCGTCAGCACGACATCGCCGATGCGGTAGCGGAACAACGGCCAGGCGCCGATCTCGGCCTCGCGCAAATATTCGTGCCCCTTGGGGAAAAAGTTGCCGGGATGCTGGCGGCAGGAGAAGAAGAACTCGTGCCCGCCAAGCAGCAGCGATTCTTCCAGCGCCGACAGCAGCACGTGACGCCCTGCCGGACGGTCGAGATTGGCGACGAAAAGTCCGTGATAACGGCGCGTGTTGCACGAAACGATAGAGCTGGAGGCGTAATCTCCCAGACCGTTGGTTTCCAGCCACTCCAGGCGCAGCGATTCACGCAGGTTCTGGCATATCGCTTTGTTGTATTCGAAGTTCATGTCTGTTCCCTCCTCCGAGCCCTGAAGTGCGGCATTGATATTATTTCCCACTTGTATTATAAACACTTGCACGAGTGATTGTAAATCAAATCTGTGTTAAAATCTCAGCGATTTCTCGAACGGGACGGAAAGGGCGCAGGCGCGTTCTCGCGGCGGCCTTGGCAAACCCGGAACGAGAAGGACGGGAGGATTGACCGTGCCTGAACTGCCGGAGGTCGAAACGGTAAAGAACGTGACGGCGCCGCAAATTTGCGGACGCCGCATCGAAAGAGTGGCGCTGAACCGTGGCGACGTGATCGCCCATCCGGCGCCGGACGATTTCGTCAGACTCGCGACGGGGCGCGCGGTGACGGGGATGGGACGGCGCGGCAAATTCCTGCGCTTCTTCCTCGACGACGGCGCCGAGATGGTGTTGCACCTGCGCATGACGGGGCGGCTGCTGGCCGTGCCGCCGGAATTTCCCGCGGAGAAGCACACGCATGTCGTTTTTTCGCTGAGCGGACGTCTGCAGCTGCGCTTTGCCGACGTGCGCCGTTTCGGCCGCTTCTGGCTGCTGCGAAAGGGCGAGAAAGACTGTACCGGCATGAACGATCTCGGCCTGGAGCCCTTCGACGCCGCGCTGACGCCCGTCTGGCTGAAAGAGCGGCTGGGTGCCTCTCGCCGCGCCGTCAAGACCTGCCTGCTCGATCAGAGCGTCGTCGCCGGCATCGGCAACATTTACAGCGACGAAATCCTTTTCGCCGCGCGGATCCGGCCGACGCGCGCCGCGTCCTCGCTGAGCCGTCCCGAATGGGAAGGCCTGGCGCGGGCGGTCCGAGAGGTGATGCGTTTTCACGTGGAGCAGATCGCCGTTTCGGCGGAAGAGTTTCTGCGCGGACGCGGCACGGAATACCGCAACACGCCGTTGCTGAAAGTTTACGGGCGCGACGGCGATCCCTGCCCCGTCTGCGGCGCGACGTTGCAGCGCGCCGTCGTCGGCGGCCGCTCCAGCGTGTTTTGTCCGCGCTGCCAGAAGCGGAGTGGAACAAAAGTGCCCTCGCTTCGGCAGGAAGCGGCGGAAAAAATAAAGGACGTTCGATGAACGATATTGTTCCACGTGGAACAGTATCCCACGAAAAACGCCGGCGGTCGTCTGACCGCCGGCGTTTGCGTACGGAGCGCCCAGGAGCCGTTTCCGGCCGATGCCGACTTTTTCCCGTTCACCGCCGAAGACGGAAGCGCTCCGGTTTCAGTCCCACGGATTCGCAGAGCCGTTCGCACTCGTCGAACTTGCAGCACAGCGTGGCGGCGCGGTGACTGTCGCTGGACAGAACGATGCGGCCGCCTTTGGCGGCGATGCGTTTCAGCAGCGGCGGCGACGGATAAGGCGTCGTACGCCAGCCGCGGGAGATGGCGCCGCTGTTGACCTCGAAAGGACGCCCCGTTTCCAGCAGAGCGTCCAGCGCAGCGTAGGCGGCCTTTATATAGCGCGGATGATTTTCGTCGAAAAATCTTCCGCCCTCGTTGAACTTGCCGATCAGGTCGAAATGGCCGATCAGATCGGCGTGAGTGCGGCTGACCACGTCGGCTTCCTGCCGATAGTACAGTTCGGCCATCGCGTAAAAGTCGCCGCCGAAATATTTTTGGGCGGCCTTCTGAAAAATTTCGGGATTCTCGTCAACGGGCACATAATCGCCGCCGATCTTCAAATAGTGCACCGAGCCGATGACATAGTCGTAGTCGCCGGCGGGCAGATCGGCGAAATAATCCTGCTCGATGCCGCAGCAGATGACCAGCCGCTGCCGGTACTTTTCGCGCAGCGCCGCGATCTCGCTCTTGTAGGCGGCGGTCCCCGCCGCAGACATGCAGTACGATTCGTCGCAGGGCGTGTGCGCGTGGCCGGAGAATCCCAGCCGCGTCATGCCCATGGCGATGGCGGCCTGAACGACGGCCTCGGCGCGGTCTTCGCCGTCGCAGAACGTCGTATGGACGTGAAAGTCCTCGCGGATCATGAGGTCATTTTCTCCTGCTTTACCTTGCGATCGATGACATGCCGCGAGGCAAGCTCATGCATGACGTCGTCGAGCGAAATCCCGGCCTGGATCATCAGCACCAGCACATGGTAGGCGAGGTCGGCGATCTCGTAGACGGTCTCTTTCGTGTCCTCCGCTTTGGCGGCGATGATCACCTCGGTGGATTCCTCGCCGACTTTCTTGAGGATCTTGTCGAGCCCCTTCTCGAACAGGTACGTGGTGTAGGAATTTTCCTTCTTCTCGGTTTTGCGGGAGGCAATGAGCCGCATCAGCTCTTCCAGCGAGAATTCGCCGCGGCTCTCGCTCCGCCAGAGGGGATTGGCGAAACACGACGTCGTACCGAGATGGCACGCCGGCCCGTCGGGATCGACCATGACGAGCAGCGCGTCCTTGTCGCAGTCGGCCGCGATGGAGACGATGTGCTGGTAGTTGCCGCTGCTTTCGCCCTTGAGCCACAGACACTGGCGCGAACGGCTCCAGAAACAGGTCAGTTCCTTGGCCATGCTGATCGTCAGGCTCTCGCGGTTCATGTAGGCCAGCGTGAGCACGCGCTTTGTGGCCGCATCGACCACGATGGCGGGGATCAGTCCCTTTTCGTCGAATTTCAGTTCGTCGATGGAAATCATGCAATCGTCCTTTTCTCGGTCAAAGCCTGACGGGAATACGGTTTCGGGCCATTTCCGCCTTGAGGTCGGCGATCTTCACTTCGCCGAAATGAAAGATTGAGGCCGCCAGCCCGGCGTCGACCTTGGGCAGCGTTTTGAACAGCGTGATGAAGTCGCCGATGCTGCCGGCGCCGCCGGAAGCGATCACGGGCACCGATGCGGCTTCGCAGACGGCGGCGAGCATTTCCAGATCGAATCCCTTTTTCACGCCGTCGGTGTCGATGGAGTTGACCACCACTTCGCCGGCGCCGTCGCCGACGCAGCGCTTGATCCATGCGATGGCGTCCATGCCGGTATCGTCGCGCCCGCCGCGGGCGAACACGTGAAAAGCGCCGTCCACGCGTTTGACGTCGACGGAGAGCACGACGCACTGGTCGCCGTACAGTGCCGCCGCTTCGCGGATCAGTTGCGGGCGCGCGATGGCGCCGCTGTTGACGCTGACTTTGTCGGCGCCGCAGGAGAGCACGCGTTCGAAGTCGGCCACGTCACTGATGCCGCCGCCGACGGTGAGCGGGATGAAAACGCGGCGCGCCGTCTCGCGCAGGATTTCCGTGAAAAGCCTGCGCCCCTCCGACGACGCGGTGATGTCGTAAAACACCAGCTCGTCGGCGCCGCAGGAACTGTAGAATTGCGCCAGATCGGGCGGCGACGACACGTCGTGAAGGCCCGCAAAGTTGACGCCCTTGACGACGCGCCCGTCCTTGACGTCGAGACAAGGGATGATCCGTTTGGTAATCATTTGGCCACCTCGATCGCTGCCGCGATGGAAATCGCTTTCGTGTAACAGGCCTTGCCGATGATCGCGCCGTACAGCCCCAGCGCGGCCAGCCGCTTGACGTCGTCCAGCGACGAGACGCCGCCGGAGGCGATGATCCGCATTTTCAGTTCGGTCGAAAGAGTTTTGTACAGCGCCACGTTCGTCCCCTGCATCATGCCGTCGCGGAAGATGTCGGTGCAGATCAGCGTGGAAACGCCGTCGGACTGCATGCGCCTGCAGAACTCGAACGCTTTCAGCGGCGATTTTTCCGTCCAGCCTTTGACGGCTGCGAAGCCGTCTTTGATGTCCACGCCCACGGCGATGCGCTCGCCGTATCGTGCGACGGCCCGGGCCGCGAAATGCGCCTGGGTCGCCGCGGCCGTGCCGAGGATGACGCGGTCGACGCCGGCGTCCAGATACGCGGCGATCGCGTCCATGCTGCGGATGCCGCCGCCCACCTGACAGAAGAGGCCGGAAGCGTTTTTGACGGCGACGATCGTCTCGAGGTTGGGCGTGCCGCCGCTTCGGGCGCCTTCGAGGTCGACCAGATGGATCTGTCTCGCCCCCTGGGCGGCGAAGTCGGCAGCGACGGCTTCGGGGCGGTCGCTGTAGACGGTCATCCGCGCGTAATCGCCGCGCTGCAGCCGCACCGCTTTGCCGGCGTAAAGGTCGATGGCCGGATAGATCAGCATGAGGAGCCCCCCAGCTCGCAGAAAGCGCGCAGGATGCCGAGGCCGACGGAGCCGCTCTTTTCGGGGTGGAACTGGCAGCCGAACACGTTGTCCCGCGCGACCGCCGCCGTCAGCCAGGCGCCGTATTCGGTCTCGGCCGTGACGTAATCGTCGCAGCCTCGCGCGGCGAACGAGTGCACGAAGTAGACGCAGTCGCCTTCCGTGACGTACTTGAACAGCGGCGTCGGTTTTCTGAACCTCAGCGCGTTCCAGCCGATGTGGGGGATCTTCAGTCCCGGCGGGACCGCTTCGGCGATGGCGCGTACTTCGCCGGGAATCAGGCCGAGCCCGGCGTGTTTGCCGTACTCGAAACCTGTGTCGAACAGCAGCTGCATGCCCAGGCAGATGCCCAGAAGCGGCTTGCCGGCCGCGGCCTCGTCCCGCAGAGGGCGGTCGAGCCCCGAGGCGCGCAATTTGCCGGCCGCGTCGCCGAAGGCTCCGACGCCGGGCAGGATGATCTTCTCCGCGCGGCGCAGTTCAGCCGCGTCGGAGGTGACGGTCACCGCCGCGCCGAGAGCCGCGAAGGAGCTGCGCAGCGAAAAGAGGTTGCCCACGCCGTAATCGACGATGGCGATCACTTCAGAGCACCTCCTTGGTGGACGGGATCTCGTCGGCGCAATCGGCTTCGATGGCGACGGCCTGACGCAGGCTGCGGGCCGCCGCCTTGAACGCGCCCTCGATGATGTGGTGCGAGTTGCCGCCGGCCAGCCGGCGCAGATGCAGGGAACAGCCGGCGCAGCGCGCGAAAGCCTGCCAGAATTCCTGTACCAGTTCGGTGTCGAAGGTGCCGACCTTTTGCGCACGGATCGGCAGGTTGTAACCGAGGCACGCACGCCCGGAAAAATCCACGGCGGCGAGGATCAGAGCTTCGTCCATGGGCAGGATACAGAACCCGTAGCGCGAGATGCCGCGCTTTTCGCCAAGCGCCTGCGCGAAGGCCCGGCCGAGACAGATGCCGATGTCTTCGACGCTGTGATGGTCGTCCACGCTCGTGTCGCCGCGGCAGGTCAGCTTCAGATCGAAACGGCCGTGCCGCGCCAGCAGCGTCAGCATGTGGTCCAGAAAACCCACGCCGCTGTCGATCTCGCTTTGCCCCGTGCCGTCGAGTTCCAGCCTCAGGACGATGTCGGTCTCGGCGGTCTGGCGGATGATTTCGGCATGACGCATTCAGCATTCCTCCAAAATGTTTTCCAGCGCGTCCAGCAGACGGTTCATCTGCTCGCGGCTGCCGATGGTGATGCGGTTGTGCCGGGCCAGCAGCGGCGTGTCGAAATGGCGCACGAGGATGCCGCGGGCGCGCAATTCCTCGTAGAGCTTGCGACCGTCGATTTTGGGGTGGCGGGGAAACACGAAATTGGCCTTCGAGTCGCCGAGTTCAAAACCCATTTCGCGCAGCGCGGCGGTGACGATTTCGCGTGTCTCCATGACGGCGCGGCAGTTGGCGCGCGTGTATTCCTCGTCTTCCAGCGCGCCGATGCCGGCGGCCATGGTCATGCCGTTGACGTTGTAGGGGTTGGTGGCGTATTTGATCGCGTTCAGGTCGGCGATCAGCGCCTTGCACGCGGCGCCGAAGCCGAGGCGGGCTCCGGCCATGGAGCGCGACTTGGAAAACGTCATGGTCACGAGCAGATTGTCGTACTTGTGGACCAGCGGCAGCGCGCTTTCGCCGCCGAAGTCGACGTAGGCCTCGTCGACGACGACGACGCTGTCGGGATTGCCCTTGACGAGGCGCTCGACGTCGGCGAGCGGCAGGGCCAGCCCCGTGGGAGCGTTGGGATTGGCGATGAAGATGGTTTTGTTCAGGCCGACGTAATCGTTCACGTTCACGGAAAAGTCTTCGCGCAGCGGGATCTCCTCGTACGGCACGCCGTTCAGCGCCGCGAAGACCTTGTAAAAACCGTAGGTGACGTTGGGGAAGGCGGCGGGATGGTCAGCGTCGCAGAAGGCCATGAAGGCAAAGTTGAGGATCTCGTCGGAACCGTTGGTGCACAGGATCTCTTCGGGCGCGAGATGGTAGACCTCGGCCAGTTTCGCGTTCAGGGCGCGGCACTCGGGGTCGGAGTAGAGGTTCAGCCGGCGCGCGGCCTCCGCGGCGGCGCGGAGGGCTTGCGAAGAGGGCGGAAAAGGCGATTCGTTCGTGTTCAGCTTGATGAACTCCTGGCTGCGCGGCTGTTCGCCCGGCACATAGGGAACCAGCCCGGCGTATTTGCTGCTGAAAAAGCGGCTCATTGTTTTTCCTCCGTTCGGCTCAGGACGCTGCGGGCGTGCCCCGTCAGCCCCTCCTGGCGCGCGAAGCCGGCAACGTCCGGCGCCGCTTTGCGCAGAGCGTCGCGCGTGTAATAGATGTACTGCGATTTCTTCACGAAGTCGTCCACCGACAGCGGGCTTGAAAAACGCGCCGTGCCGCCGGTGGGCAGGGTGTGGTTGGGGCCGGCGAAATAATCGCCCAGCGCCTCGGGACAGTGGCGGCCGAGAAACACCGAACCGGCGTGACGGATGCCGTCAAGATAGTCGAACGGAGCGTCGACGCACAGCTCCAGGTGTTCCGGCGCGATCGCGTTGGCGATCTCGACGGCTTTCGCCAGCGTGTCGGCGACGATGATCTTGCCGTTGTTCTCGATGGCGGCGCGGGCGATCTCGCTCCGCTCCAGTTTGGGGAGCTGGCGCTCGATCTCGGCCTGGACGGCCTGGGCCAGCGCCATGGAATCCGTGATCAGCACGGCGCTGGCCATTGTGTCGTGCTCGGCCTGCGAGAGCAGATCGGCGGCGCACCAGCGCGGATTGGTCCGGCCGTCGGCGATGACGAGGATCTCGCTGGGGCCGGCGATCATGTCGATGGAGACGGCGCCGAAGACCTGTTTCTTCGCCTCGGCGACAAACGCGTTGCCGGGACCGACGATCTTGTCCACGCGCGGCACGCTTTCCGTTCCGTAAGCCAAAGCGGCGATGGCCTGAGCGCCGCCGCTCTTGAAGATCCGGTCGGCTCCGGCGACGCGAGCGGCGGCGAGGATGGCGGGATCGATCGAACCGTCCCGGCGCGGCGGCGTCGTCATGATGATCTCGCGCACGCCGGCGATCTTGGCGGGAATGAGGTCCATCAAAACCGTCGAAGGGTAGGCGGCCGTGCCTCCGGGCACGTAAATGCCGGCGCGGTCCATGGGGATGATCTTCTGGCCGATGACGACGCCTGGCTCGTCGTTGATGATGAAGCCGTTCCTGACTTGGCGCGAATGAAAGGCGCGGATGTTCCCCGCCGCCTTCTCGAGGATGCCGATGAACTCCGGCGTGACCTGCGCCATGGCGGCCTCGATCTCCGCCGGTGTCACTGTCAGCGTTTCGAGTCTGGCGCCGTCGAATTTCTCGGCGTATTTTTTCAGCGCCGCGTCGCCGTTTTTCCGCACGTCGGCGATGATTTCCGCCACGACGCTCCCGACGTCCGCCGTCGGGATGGCGCGCGCGAGGATATCCTCGTCGGCGACCTCGCCGCATTTCAATATTCTGATCATTGTTCTGCCTCCGTCATGGCGGTCATGGCCCGCATGATCTCCAAGATCTGTCCGTTTTTGAATTTGAAGCTCGCCTTGTTGGCGATGAGCCGCGCGCTGATGGAGACGACCGTGTCGAGCACGCGCAGATTGTTTTCCTTCAGCGTCGTGCCCGTTTCGACGATGTCGACGATCACGTCGGAAAGGCCGAGGATCGGCGCCAGCTCCACCGAGCCGTTGATGCGGATGATGTCGATGTCGCGTCCTTTGGCGGCGTAATAGTTCTGGGCGATGTGCACGAACTTGCTGGCGACGCGCAGCGTGCGGTCGGGATTGTCGCGGAAGTCTGCCCGCGCGGCGACGGCCATGCGGCAGGCGCCGGTATGGAGGTCGAGCAGCTCGTAAACGTCGGGTTCGTTTTCGAGCAGGATGTCTTTGCCTGCTGCGCCGAGGTCGGCGGCGCCCCGCTCCACGTAAATGGCGACGTCGGAGGGCTTGACCCAGAAGTAGCGCACGCCCTTGCGCGGGTTTTCGAAAATCAGACGGCGCCCCGGTTCGAGCACGCCGCCGCATTCCAGCCCGGCCCGCGCGAACATGGAGTAGACCCGCTCGCCCAGACGCCCTTTGGGCAGCGCCACGTTAAGCATGTTCAATGAACTTCGCCTCGTTTCCGTCGAGTCTCATCAGCTGCCTGAACTTGATGCCTTCGGGCACTTCCTTTTGGGCCATGACGCTGTGTCCGCCGGCCATAAGCTTTGCCGCGGCGGCGCGCAGCGCGCGGGGATCGTCGCGGCGGTCGTAGAGAAGGACCGTGTCCACGTCGTAGGTTCGTTCGGCGTGGTCGAGCCGTTCGAGCAGATCCAGATAAATGGCGAAACCGATGGCGCCCGACTGGTGCTTCATCTTGCGCATGAGTCGATCGTACTGGCCGCCGGAAAGGACGCCCGTCGGCACGCCTTCGACGAAGCCGCGGAAAACGATGCCGTTGTAATAATTGAGGTCGTTGGCGACGGAAAAGTCCACGCGCAGCATGTCCTCGAGATCCGTTCCTTTGAACTGGACGACGATGCGTTCCAGCTTGTCCATCTGCTCGGCAAGACGCGCGCTGCCGGAACGGCTCAGCAGGGCGCGAAGCTTCGGCATGGCCGCGGCCGGACGGTCGCAGAGCGACACCAGCTGGCGGAGGGCGGCGGACTTGTTCTCCTCGACGCCGGACTGAGCGCAGATCAGACTCAGCTCGTGTACGTTTTTTTCGTTGATGCACTTGAGAACGGCGCGGCGGACGCTTTCGGAAAAGGAGAAGTCGTCGATGATGGCGGCGATGATGCCGAGATGGGCGACATCGAGCACGCAGCGCGGCGAGATGCAGCGCAGACTTTCGGCGGCGAGCGTCAGCACTTCGCCGATGCAGTACGCGTCGATGGCGCCCACGCACTCCAGGCCGACCTGCATGATCTCCTTGAACGTGCGGGTCTTCTGCGAGATACGGTAGACGTTCTCGTTGTAGAAGAGCTTCTGGACGACGCCGGGCTCGTCTTTGATGTGGCGGATGATGGAAAGCGTCACGTCGGGCTTGAGGGCCATCAGGCGCCCGTTCGTGTCCGTAAAGGTGATGACGCTGTCGCTGACGAGGAAATCCTTGTTGCGCACGTACAGATCGTATTCCTCGAACTTGCTCATTTTGTAGCAGGAGTAGCCGTATCTCGAGTAAAGCGAGCGCAGCGCGAAAATGGCGCGCTCGTCGTACTTGAGGGAGTTCGAGTCGATGTTCATTCTTTCACCGCTCTTCCCGCCCGAGCCGCGGAGGCGCTGCGCCATGTTCTGGATCTCCGTGATCGTGCAGAGGTCCTCGAAAAACGCGGCGCACTCCGCGGGCGTTTTCAGGCCGAGAGTCGCCCGATAGAGTCGGTCGATGAGTTCTGAGCCGGGGTGAGTCATGGGAAAACGTTCCGCCTTTCCGAGAAAATTTACGAATGGCATGTTATCACTTTATCATGGTAGAGTCAAGAAGCTGCGGCGGATTTTTTTGATACTGATCTTCAATGAGAAAACATCATTGAAAATGCCGTGCCGGCGCGCGGCCGTGCCGCAAAAAGCACGCGGCACGCGGTTTCGTGCCGTTGTTTCGGCGCTCTGAAAAAAAGGGCGAAGAATCTGTGCCCTTCATAACGAAAGCGGGGATGAATAATGAAACTGCCGGCCAGCGACCCATCGGAAAGATTTTCGGGAAAATTTTTTTGCGGTGCCTGGCCGGAGCGGTTACCTGGCGGTAACCAGACCACTTTATTGTGCCTTCTTGCAGGAAAACAACGGGGTTTCTATACTCGGACCGTCAGCAATTGATCATCAAATCCATTGGAGGCATGAAAAATGAAAAAATCCGTCCGTTCCGCTTTTTCCGCTTTCGCCCTGTTCGTTTGCGCAGCGTCCGCCGCTTCGGCCGCCGTCACGGCGCCGAAGGTGAAGGAAGTGCCGCTTGCCGCCGGCGTCATGACCGTGTTCGATTACGGCGACGTCAAGCTGCACGCCTACGCCACGGGCGACGCTCTGGCCGACGAGGCTTATATCGTGGAAGGAGCGGACGCGCTCGTGGGCATCGAGCTGCCCCCGTTCACCGCGAACCTCGAGGCGTGGAAGAGCTACATCGGCGGTTTGAACAAACCGATGAAAGATCTGTTCGTCAGCGCTCACCCGGCCGGCGCCAGCTACGCCGAAGGCATGACGATTTACGGCACTGAGGCGGCGAAAAACGCCATTGCCGGCGGTTCGACGGCGGCCATCACCGAGGGGCTGCACAAGGCGTTCGGCGATGAGTTTCGCGGCAGCGACACCGTTTCGATCGCGAAAGTCCTTGCCGCCGGGCCGGTGACACTGGGCGGCGTCGAGTTCATCCTCGTCGCACAGGGCGATGCCTACGACATTGTCATTCCCGCCATCAACGCCGTTTCCACGCATATGCTGGGCAAACACACGCACTCCATCATCGGCGGCGCGGCCCACATGGACGCCATGCTGAAGACGCTGCGCGGCTACCGCGAGGCGCAGTACGCCATGATCCTGCCCGCCCACAGCGCGCCCGAAGGTCAGGACGCCGTCAGCGAGAAGATCCGCTACGTGGAAAAACTCAAAGAGCTGGCCGCGTCGAGCGGCAGCGGCGAAGAATTCAAAAAGGGCGCGATCGCGGCTTTTCCGCAGTACGACGGCCTCAACTACCTTGACATGACCGCCGCCGCGCTGTTCCCCGCCGAATAAGTTTTGCACAACCCCGATCCGGAGCCGAGAAATCGGCCCCGGATTTTTTTGCAAAAAAACGCAGCCTGCCCGAAGACAGACTGCGAAAAAATTATCGTGAGCGATACAGTTCCGACTCGACCGGTTCGAGCCATTCGTTGGATGTCTTTTCGCCGGGGACCTCCACGGAAACGTGGGAGAACCAGCTGTCCCGCGCCGCGCCGTGCCAGTGCCTGACGTTTGGGGGGATGACGACGACTTGGCCGGGCGTCAGTTCGGCGGGGTCTTTGCCTTCCTCCTGGTACCAGCCGCGCCCGGCGACGCAGAGCAGGATCTGGCCGCCGCCCCGGGCCGCGCGGTGCACGTGCCAGTTGTTGCGGCAGCCCGGCTCGAAGGTGACGTTGGCCATGAACGGCACGGTCCCTCTGGGCGTGAGCGGATTGAGCCACGAGGTGCCGACGAAGTACTGCGCGTAAGCTGTGTTTTCCTGTCCCTGACCGAAGATGTTGGCGCGGTCGAACGCCGCCTTGTCGCTTCCGTCGTTCGGCTCGCCGCCGGCGTAAACTTCCTTCATCTGAGCGAAAGCGCCCCAGGCGTTGGGCCAGCCGGCGTAAAAGGCCAGGTGCGTGAGCAGCTCGGCCATTTCGACGGCGGTGACGCCGTTGTTGCGGGCGTTGGCGAGGTGGTATTTGAGCGAATTGTCGAAAATTCCCTTCGTAATCAGAGCCGTGACCGTGACGATGGAGCGGTCGCGCAGCGAGAGCCGGTCGCTCCGCGACCACACTTGTCCAAAGAGCACGTCGTCGTTGAGCTCGGCGAATTTGGGTGCGATCGCGCCAAGGACGTCGCGCCCGGCGGTTTGTTTTTTCATTGGAGCCTCCTGTGCTGACTGAATTCGAGCCTTGCCGCCCCGTGAGTCGATCATACGCTTCAACTCGAAGAAGTCGAATGCTTTTGTTCAATCGTTCGCTATGCCCGCGGCACATGACGCCGAAAAATTTTTCTGCCCGATCCGCGTTTCCTCCGATCGTGCCCCCGCGCCCGAGGACAATGGCGCCGGAGCGCTTACAGACGGCCCAGCTCGCGCAGCGCCTGCACCTTCACGGGCAGTCCCCAGAGGTTGATGAAGCCGGCCGCCTGCGCCTGATCGTAATCGCTTTCGCCGAAGGTGACCAGTTTTTCGGAATACAGCGAATACGGCGAGGTCGTTCCGGCCGGGATGATGTTGCCCTTGTACAGCTTGAGTTTGACCGTGCCGGTCACGTATTTGTTCGCTTCGTCGGCGAACGCCGTCAGCGCCTCCTGCAGCGGCGTGTACCACTTGCCGTTGTAAATGAGGTCGGCGAAATCGACGGCCAGCTTCTGCTTGACGTGCAGCGTGTCCTTGTCCACCGTGATCATTTCCAGCTGCTCGTGCGCAAAGTAAAGAATGCTCCCCCCCGGCGTCTCGTAAATGCCGCGGTCCTTCATGCCGACCAGGCGGTTCTCGACGATGTCGGTAATGCCGATGCCGTTCTTGCCTCCGGCCTCGTTCAGCTTCCTGATGATGTCCGAGGCCTTCATCTTTTTGCCGTTGAAAGCCGTCGGCGCGCCGGCCTCGAAGTCGACGCTGACGTACTCCGGCGCGTCCGGGGCCCGCATCGGCGAGACGCTCATCTCGAGAAAACCCGGTTTGTCGTATTGCGGCTCGTTGGCGGGATCTTCGAGATCGAGCCCCTCGTGGCTCAGATGCCACAGGTTCTTGTCCTTCGAGTAGTTCGTCTCGCGCGAGATTCGCAGCGGCACGTGATGCGCCTCGGCGTAGTCGATCTCCTCGTCGCGGGATTTTATGTTCCATTCGCGCCACGGCGCGATGATCGGCATGTCCGGCGCGAAGCGTTTGATGGCGAGCTCGAAGCGGACCTGGTCGTTGCCTTTGCCCGTCGCGCCGTGGCAGATCGCGTCGGCGCCCTCCGCCAGCGCGATTTCGGCGAGCTTCTTGCCGATCACGGGGCGCGCGAAGGCGGTGCCGAGCAGGTACTTTTCGTATTTTGCCCCCATCTTCAGCGCCGGGATGATGATCCCGTCCACCATTTCGTCGACGAGGTCGGCCACGATCAACTTGGCGGCGCCGGTTTTGATGGCCTTTTCCTCCAACCCTTCCAGTTCGTCGCCCTGCCCGACGTCGCCCGAAACGGCGATGATCTCGGGATTATTGTAGTTCTCCTTCAGCCAGGGAATGATGATCGAAGTGTCGAGGCCGCCCGAGTACGCCAGTACGATTTTTTTGATGTTTTCCTTCTTCATGGATTGTTCCTCCGTATCCGTGTGTTTTTGGGGCGGCGCGCAAACATGCCGTCCTGGACAGAAAACAGTCGCCGATTTCTCCCCGTTCATTCGGATCGCCCCGGGGCGATGGTCTCCCGCATCGCGGCAGACGCGTCATTCCGTTCTGCCTCCTTTCTTTGCCGAACATGGGGCGCTGCGTGCATCCCGCACGTTTCAAAGCATGAGTTGATATTGTTGTGTGTTACTATACCATAATTTATTTTTTGGTCAATATCGAATTTCATTTATTATAAAATAAATGAACTTGCATTTATTATCAGCCGGCGTTTCATGCGCAGTAGCAGCGGGATATCAAAAGAATAGCGGCTTTTCAGCGAGCGAACACCCCGTTTCATGTCGCAATTTTCAAGGTTTTGCTCTGGAGTTTCCGAGATTCGACGTGTTAACGAATAATTATTCATTATCTATTGACAAATAAACTTTGATGGATTATTATCCGTTTCAAGGCTAGTTTATAGTCGTCTATAAAAATAAACTGACTTTTAGGAGGTAACAGCATGTGGAAACGTATTTCTGTAGCGGCCGTTTTGTCCGTCCTGGCCGCCACGGCGGCTTTCGCCGTTTCGGCAATGGACAAGGAGACGCTGATTGTCGGCACGTCCGGCGCCTATCCGCCGTATGAGTTTCACGGGCAGTCCGGCGACTTGGTCGGGTTTGATATCGACATGACCGAGGCCATCGCCAAAAAACTGGGCAAAAAATTGCAGTGGCTCGATATGATCTTCGATTCGCTGCTTCCGTCGCTGATGGCCAACAAGATCGACCTGGTCTCGGCCGGCCTTTCGGCGACGCCGGAGCGCGCCAAGCGCGTCAGCTTTTCGTCGCCTTACGAGATTTCCTACAGCGCTTTCATCACTCGCGTCGACTATCAGCCCAAGAGCACCGACGATCTGACCGGCAAAACCGTCGCCGTACAGATCGGCACCGTGCAGGAGACCTTTGCGCGCGCCCTTGGCAATGTCGAAGTCAAGACATACCAGAAGTTCGACGAGTGCGTGCGCGAAGTGGCGCTCGGGCGCGTCGACGCGACTTTCATGGACATTCCCGCCGCCAAGGCCTACGTCAAGGCCAAGGATTTCGACGGCAAAATCGCGATCGCCTTCAACAAGCAGATCACCGGCGCCGACAAGGCGATCGCCATCTCCAAGGAAAACGTGGAACTGACGGCCGCCGTGAGCCGGATCATCGAGGAGATGGACAAAAACGGCGAACTTCAAGCCCTGCGCGACAAGTGGTTCAACGAGTGAACGAGCGGAATGTTCCACGTGGAACATTCCGCGGACAAAAAGACATCGGGGTGTTCGCACGGTCATCGTGCGGACACCCCGATGTCTTTCGGAACGTCAGATCACGTGGCGGAATACCGCAGCGGCAGTTCGAGGCCGTTGCGTTCCAGCAGTTCTTTGTCGCGGAACAGACCGGGCAGGGATCCTTCCGCGGCGACGGCCCCGTCATGGAGCAGCACGGCGCGGCTGCACACGTCGAGCGCCATGTCGAGGTCGTGCGTGGTGAGGATCAGCGGCCGGCGCAGCGCGCGCAGCGTCTCGATGACGCGCCGCCGCGCGCGCGGGTCGAGCGCCGACGTCGGTTCGTCGAGAACGATCACCTGCGGCTCCATGACCAGAATGCCGGCCAAAGCGGCCAGACGCTTTTCGCCGCCGGAAAGGCGGTGCGGCGGGCGTTCGGCCAGGTGCGCCGCGTCCAGTCGTTCAAGCATGGCGAGCGCTTTCAGCCGCGCCTCGGCGGCGGGCACGCCGCGGGCGACGAGACCGAAGGCCACGTCGTCGGCGACCTGCGGCATGAAGAGCTGGTCGTCCGGCTCCTGAAAGATCAGGCCGACGGCCCGGCGCAAGTCTTCCGTACCGGCGGGCCGTCCGTACAGTCGGATCTCGCCCTGGCGGGCGGCGATGCCCCCGGCCAGATGAAGCAGCAGCGTCGACTTGCCGGAGCCGTTGGGGCCGACGAGCGCGAGTTTCTCGTTTTCGCGCAGGCTGAACGACACGCCGTTCAGCGCCTTGTGTCCGTCGGGATAGCTGTAATGAAGCGCGCGCACTTCCAGCGGGCGGGCGGATTTTTCCGATGAGGCCGGATTCATTGAAAGCCTCCCGAAAAATCGAGCGCCTGCGCCGCTGCGAGCACGACCGCGCAGAAAACGGCCAGCGCCGTGTCTCGGATTCGCCAGCGGAGCGGCTGCGCCGCGGCGAATCCCGCCAGCCCGCCGCGGCAGTTCAGCGCCAGCATCATGCGTTCGGAGCGGTCGGAACTCTGCAGCAGCGCCGATGCCGCCATGAAGGCGAAAACGCGCCAGCGCAGCATCCCTTTCAAATGCGGCGAGCGTCCCGCGCCGCGCGCGCCGCTGCGCAGATTGACAGCCTGCAGGGCCGCGGCCATCCGCTCCGCAAGCAGATAAATGCCGCGCAGCGTGAGCAGCAGCAGAACGCGCAGCTTTTCCGGGCAGCCCAGGCGGGCGAGCGCCGTTTCGCTGCGCGCCGGCCCCATGGCCGCGATCAGCCGCAGCAGCACGACCGAGATCAGATTCAGCCTGACGGCGATCAGAAGCCCCTGACGGATCCCTTCGCGCGTGAACGGCCCCCATAGCGTTTCTCCCGGCCAGGTCAGCGCCAGCAGAAACGTCATCACCAGACTGACCAGATTGAGCTGGCGCAGCGAGCGCAGCAAGGGGCGAAGCGGGCCGCAGAAAAACAGCGCGCCCGGCAGCAGCGCCGCGAACGCCAGCGCCGCCGGCCGGTCCAGCGCCGACAGCGTCACTGCGTAAGCAGCGGCGCAGACGATCCGCGCGCGCGGGTCGAAAACATCAAGCGGAGCGCGCGCGTTTTCCGCGAACAGGTCACCCGTATCGAGACGCATAGCCGCCGTCCTTTCGTCAGCGGTCGACGCCCGACAGGAACTCCGGCGAAACTTTTTTCAGCCACGCCACCATGAACGCCGTGATCGCGCCTTCGACGAACGCGACCGGCACGTGAGCGAGAAAGACTACCTTCGCCACGCCGAGAAAATTTTCATCCGTGGCGCCGAGGAACAGTCCCACGCCGACGGCGCACAGCAGCACGGCCAGCGTGCCGGCGGCGAACGCCCAGACCGCGGCGGCCGCGCCGCTCTGACGGCGGATCGGCCGTGCGAAAATCAGATAAACCGACAGCGCCGGCAGCGCCACGTCCACCGTGTTGGGGCCGAGCACCGCCAGCCCGCCGAAGTGGAACAGCAGCGCCTGCAAGAGCAGCGCCACCAGCACTGCGGGAAAGGTTGACCAGCCCAGCACCAGCCCCATCGGTGCGATGAGCGAAAGGTGCGTCGAGCTGGGGCCGATTTTGACGTTGACCAGCGACGCGAGGAAGAACGCCGACGACAGCAGCGCCACGCGCACGATGCGCTCGGGCTTGAGCTTTTTCAGGCCCACGGCCGTGCCGGCCGCGGTGATGGCCCAGCCGGCCGCCAGCGCGCCCGTGGAAAGCACGCCTTCGCTGATATGCATGCTCAGGCCGCCTTTCCGCGGCGCGCCAGCAGGACGAACGCGGCGACGTTGAAGAGTAGGCTGACGCCGAGGACGCAGCGGATCGCCAGATCCACGCCCTGAGGCACTGCGCTCTGTTCTTTGACGGCGAGAGCGGAGGACTTTTCGGAGCCGCCGTCAAGGAATTCCTGCGTTACGTCGATTTCCGCCGCGCACTGATGCCCTTCGTCGTCCTTGACGATCACGCGCCATGTGCCGGGCACGTCGGGAACGAACGCGAAGCGTCCGGCGGCGTCGGTGCGTCCCGACTGGTTGGCGAACTTTTCGTCGGCGGGCGAGAAGACTTTGGTATCAAGATAACTCATCGTTTCGCCGGTGGAGTAGAAGAATTCCAGCGGCACCGAAGGCAGATCTGACTGGCGGTATCCCACGCCATGGGCGGAAGCGCGCAAACAACCAATGGGACCCGTCAGCACGAGTCCCATCAGCAGTGTCGCGACCGCTCTTTTAAACATTGAAAGCGCCGTCATGATCGTTATTTGACTTCGAAGAGCAGGAAGGAACGCACCGTGCGGCTGTCGTAGGTCCCTTCGACGCCGGGCAGGCCGTCCTGACGGGCGCGGACGCCCCAGAGGCCGGGCGCGGTGATCTTGATGAACGCCGTGCCGCTCTCCGCTTCGGTGTAGTAGGCATAGGTGTTCTCATACTCGGTGACGAAGCCGTCGTAAGTCGCCCAGACGGGGCCCGTATAAGGCTGACCTTCGAGCACGACCTTCACCTCGAAGAACTCGCCCACCTTGGCGTCGGCCGGATTGGTCACGGGAATGACTTCCAGCGGATGGCCGACGGCGGTGGCGAAGTTCTTGTCGTCCTTGGAGGCGTTGAGGATCAGCTTGGCGTATTTGTCGTGCTTGACCGCCGACTTGACCTTCAGCCCCTGAGCCTCGAGATCCTTGCGCGCCCCCGATTTGCCGCCCTCGTTGGTGACGCTCCAGACGCCGCCGTCCTTTTCGGCGACCACGATCAAAGACTCGCCGGCCTTGACTTCCGGCACCGTGAAGTCGATGCACAGTCCTTTCTCGTTGCCGGTCAGGGGCTGGGGCATCAGCTTGCCGTCCACGAAGGGACCGGCCTTGACGCGTTCGAGACTTTCCACTTCTTCGGGGACGATGAACTTGTGTCCCGAATGCACCGACACCGCCAGAGGCGCGCCTTCCGTGACCTCGCCGTTGGCGCGCAGCGTCAGTTCGTGGGCCATGGCCGCGCCGGAAAGGGCCGAGACGAGAAGCGCCGCCGAGAACAGGGAGAACGTTTTGCGCTGAGACATGAAATGTTTCCTCCTTAACCAAAAAGATTTTGTCGAATTGCGGCGGTTCCGTGACCCGAAAGCGAGAAATCGCCACCCGAAAATGACGTTTCCGTCATCGTGCTACGACAAAATAATATCATAACGCCGATTTGTGTCAAGGTGAGTAAAGAGCGTGTCACGATTTCCCCGACGCCCGCGAATTTTTGAGCGCGCTTCGGAAGATTTTCCCGAAGCGGCTCCACGCGCAGGCGAAGAATTCTTCATGAGATTTGCCGACTTCCGACGGCGGAAATCGCCCCGTGCCGACATGAGGGCTCCGCGTCGAAAATTCGCTATGAACAAAAAAGCGCCCGACAGCCCGGCGGCTGTCGGGCGCTTCACGCCGTCCGACCGTTTTCGCGCCGCGGCCTGAAGCGCGGCGCGAAATGTTGGGATCGCGGCAGGTCTTTCCGAAAGGAATTTGGTTTTTCTCCGTGTCTTGGTACCTCCGCCGTGAAACAGGTCCTTATAAGGCGCGCCCGTTTTTGTTTCGCCTTCACAGGCTTTTGACGAACAGCGCGCGGATGGCGTTGAGCACGGCCAGCACCATCACGCCGACGTCGGCGAAGACGGCCAGCCACATGTTGGCGAACCCCAGCGCGCCCAGAGCCAGACAGGCGAGCTTGACGCCGATGGCGAACCAGATGTTCTGGCGGACGATGCCCAAACATTTGCGCGCGATTTGGATCGCTTTGGCGATCTTGAGGGGATCGTCGTCCATCAGCACGACGTCGGCGGCCTCGATGGCGGCGTCGCTGCCCATCGCGCCCATGGCGATGCCGATGTCGGCGCGCGAGAGCACGGGTGCGTCGTTGAGTCCGTCGCCGACGAAGGCCAGCTTTGCGCCGATGGGCTGGCATGCCAGGAGCTCCTCGACCTTGGCGACTTTATCGGCCGGCAGCAGCTCGGCGTGGAACTCGTCGACGCCAAGCTCCCGCGCGGTCTGTTCGGCGGCGAGGCGGCGGTCTCCCGTGAGCATGACGGTCTTTTTCACGCCGACAGCCTTGAGCCGCCTCACGGCTTCCTTGGCGTTGGGCTTGATCATGTCGGAGATGACGATGTGACCGGCGTACTCGCCGCTGACGGCCATGTGCACGATCGAGCCGGCGCTGCGGCAGCGGATGCAGGGGATGCCGAGGCGCTCCATGAGCTTGACGTTGCCGGCGGCGACGGGCAGTCCGTCCACGACGGCGGTGACTCCTTCGCCGCCGATCTCCCGGACGTCGGCGACGCGGGCGCGGTCGATCGGTTTGCCATAGGCGAGGCGCAGCGATTTGCTGATCGGATGCGGCGAAGCGCTCTCGGCCAGCGCGGCGAACTCGAGCAGACGTTTGCGCTCGATGGGGCAGTGGTGCACGTCGCTGACTCCGAAGACGCCTTGCGTGAGCGTGCCGGTCTTGTCGAAGACGACGCACTTCGTGTTCGCCAGCGTTTCGAGATAATTGGAGCCTTTGACGAGCACGCCTTCGCGGCTGGCGCCTCCCAGCCCGGCGAAGAAGCTCAGCGGGATGCTGACCACCAGCGCACAGGGGCAGCTGATGACGAGGAATGTGAGGGCGCGGTAGAGCCACTCGCCCCAGTCGGGGGAGAGCCCCATCGCGAAAATCCGCGCCAGCGGCGGCAGCACGGCCAGCGCCAGCGCGCCGCCGCAGACGGCGGGCGTGTAGACGCGCGCGAACTTGCTGATGAACTCTTCGGATTTGGATTTGCGCGAGCTGGCGTTCTCGACCAGGTCGAGGATCTTCGAGGCGGTGGATTGGCCGAACTCGCGCGTGGTTTTCACTTTCAGGGGGGCGGTCATGTTGATGCAGCCGGAAAGGATCTCGTCGCCGGGTTCGATTTCGCGCGGCGCGCTCTCGCCGGTGAGGGCGGCGGTGTCGAGCGTCGAGCTTCCCGCGGCGACGACGCCGTCGATGGGCACCTTCTCGCCGGGCTGCACGACGATGACCGTGCCGGGGGCGACCTCGTCGGGATCGACGCGCTCGAGTCGGCCTTCCCGTTCGACGTTGGCGTAGTCGGGACGGATGTCCATCAGGGTGCCGATGCTGCGGCGGCTTTTGCCGACGGCGTAGCTTTGGAACAGCTCGCCGGTCTGGTAAAAGAGCATGACGGCGATGGCCTCGGTGTAGTCGCCGTCCTCGTAAACGGCCAGCGCCATGGCGCCGAGCGTGGCCACGGTCATGAGAAAGTTCTCGTCGAAGATCTGGCGGTTTTTGACGCCTTTGATCGATTTGGCGAGGATGTCGGAGCCGACGGTCAGATAGGGAACGAGGTAAAGCAGAAAGCGCGTCGTGCCGGCGACGCGCGCGAAGCGCAGGGCGACCATCATCGCCGCCGCGACGAGGATGCGCAGCAGCGTGCGAAGCTGTTTTCCATTCATGGCATATTCCTCCGCAAAACTTTTCGCCGCGGGACAGCGCGGGAAAGCTGATTCGATTTATATCGCGCGTTGATGCGCGGCGCGGCCCCAAAACGCCCTTTGCGGAAAACAGCTTTCCGGCGCGAAGGGGGCGGCGGACGGCTAGAAGAAAATTTCGCAGTCGTCCTCGATTTTTTTGCAGTTTTTCAGCACTTCGGGCATGACGGCCTGGGGATCCTGACCGTCCTCGAATTCCACGTTCATTTTCAGCAGCATGAAGTTGACGCCGGCGTCCTTGACGCCGGGCGTGCCTTTGGCGGCCTGCTCCATCTTGTTGGCGCAGTTGGCGCAATCGACTTCGATCTTGTAGCTTTTTTTCATGCTCAGCAGCTCCTTCTTTTTGAATGATCCGACGCAGACGATTAAACGAATGCTTATTTGTTGATGAAAGTTTATCGCCTCGGCGCGGTCCTGTCAATCCCGGCGGAAAAAACGCGGGAGGCGGAAGGCGGCGGAGCGGGCGGAAAATTTTCGCCGGGAGCTTTTCAGCGGCGGTTTTTTGTGGTAAATAGGATGAGAAAAAAGGAGGCGATTCCATGCCGCCAGTCCATCTGCCGCACCGGCACGGCCAGCCCGTCGAGGAATTCTGCGCCGGAGCGCCGTCCGTACGGGATTTTCAGGCTGTCGCCGACGTGTTCAGACAGCTCGGCGACGCCACGCGCATGCGCGTGTTTTGGCTGCTGTGCCACGGCGAAGAGTGCGTGATCAACATTTCCGCGCTGATGGAGATGTCCAGCCCGGCGGTGTCGCACCATCTGCGCCTGCTCAAAGCCGCGGGGCTGATCGTCAGCCGCCGCGAGGGCAAAGAAGTCTATTACAGAGCCGCCGCTTCCGACACGGCCGCGATGCTCCACCGCGCCATCGAGGAGCTGATGTCCATGGTCTGCCCCTGCGCGCGGCTGCGGCGTCGCGGCGGGAACGGGTAAAAAACGAAGAGCCGCGGAGCGAAAATGCTCCGCGGCTCTTCGTTTTTTACGCCGTCGTGCCGAAACGCGGACGTTTTTTCTGGTACAATCGGAGCGGTTTTTGAAGAACTTCGGGGAGGCGGCAGGAATGTTCGACAGGAAAAAAGTGATCATCTTCGATCTGGACGGCACGCTGATCGACTCGGTGGGCGTGTGGAACGCCGTGGACGTGGAACTGGTGAAGCAGATCGGCGGCGGCGAACGGGACGGCGACGAACTGCAAAGACGGCGCGACACTTTGCTGCGCGAGCGCGCCGCCAGCTCCGACCCGTACGGCGACTACTGCGCCTATTTGAAGGAAAAGTACGCTTCGCCGCTGCCGGCGGACGAGATCCACCGCCGGCGCTACCGCATCGCCCGCGACTTCCTCGAGAACGTCGTCGACTACAAGCCGCGCGCCGACGAGTTCGTCAGGGCGCTGAAGGCCCGCGGATTCCGCCTCGCCATCGCTACCACGACGCGCCGTGGCACCGTCGACATCTATCGCGCCGTCAACCGCAACATGCTCGCCAAAGCGCCGCTCGACGAGTATTTCAGCCCCGTCTACGCGCGCGAAGACGTGCGCGCGATGAAGCCCGACCCGGAAGTGCACTTCCGCATCCTCGGCGCACTCGGCGCGACGCCCGCCGAGTGCCTGATCTTCGAGGACTCGCTGATCGGCGTGGAATCCGCCCGCAACGCCGGCATCGAGACTGCCGCCGTCTACGACCGCTACTCCGACGCCGACCGCGCCCGCATCGACGCGCTCGCCGATTACCGCGTCCGCGACTACGGCGAGGCGATCGAGATTTTAAAACGGGAAACGGCGGAGTGATCTCTTGCGGTTCGTGAGAAACGCCGCTTTATGCTAAGATACAGCTGTTCGGCGTTAAACTTTTCCCGATAATATCATTTTTTAAGGAGGAACCGATCATGCGCAGACTTGCCATTTACGAGGCCGCGGCCGGGTGGGACGACGAACGGGAGCTGGCCGATCTGGCCCAGTCTCTGGACGTGCTCACGCATCAGGGCGTCGAATGGGAGCGCCACGATCTGGGCAAGGAGCCGGAGGCGTTCGAGGCGAACCCCGCCGCCGCGCAGTACTTGAAAGTCTTCGGAGCGGAGCGTCTGCCCGTGGTGCTGGTGGACGGCGTCATCGTCATCGCCGGACGCTATCCCGACGACGTCGATCTGATCGACTGGCTCGAACTGCCGCCTGAGGTGCTGGGGTACGATTGGGCGGACGACGACATACCGGAAACAGGCGGCGAGTGCGGCTGCGGGCATGAGAACTACGCCGAGGACGGCTGCTCGGACGGCGCCGAAGGGCACGAGCACGGCCACGGGCGCCATCACGGACATCATTAGAAAGAGTCGCCGCTTGCCCCAAAAGGGGGCGGCGGAAACTTTTTCGCGGCAAAACAGGGAGCGCCTCCATCTTTTTCGGATTGGAGGCGCTCTCTGTTTGTTTTTGCGCGCCGACCTTTTCGGGAGCGTTCTACGCGAAATTTTTTTTCTGCAAATCGTTATCGAAAAGCCGCTTCGAGCGCGCGCTCGATCGCCTCGCGCCCGGCGAAAAAAGTCCCCTGCACGAGCGTCGGGTCGCCGCCGCCGCGGCCGTTCAGTTCCTTATTGAGCGTTTTGACGGCGTCGCGCAGCACGGGATCGCGGGCGCAGATCACGTAGTTCCATCCTTTTTTGCCGCCGCTTTCGGCAGGACTGAGCACGGCGGCCGTCTTCGCCTTGCCGCTACAGACGAGGGCGTCGCAGAACTTGCGCAGCTCGGCGGGCTTGAACCCTTCTTCGAAATCGATCAGCAAGCCGCCGCCGGCGGGGAGCTGCGCGGCGCGCAGTTCGAAGTAGCGGCGTGCCAGATCGCCCGCGCGGGCTTCGGCCGCTTCGGCGGCGGCGACGTACTGGCGCACGGCTTCGACGGTCTCGTAAGGCTTGGCGGAAAAGATGCGCCCGATCTCGCGCTCTTGCTCGTTCTTGCGCGCGTAGTCCTGCATGGCGAGACGGCCGCAGAGCATTTCGATCCTGACGCCGCCCTTGTAGCGGGCCATGGCGACGAACTTGATCAGGCCAATTTCGCCGGTGCGTTCCACGTGGGTGCCGCAGCAGGCGCAGAGGTCGACGCCGGGAAACTCGACGAGGCGCACGGCGCCGCTCAGTTCCTTCTTGCTGCGGTAATCGAGCGCCGCCAGCTCTTCCGGCGAAGGAAACGCGACGCGCACAGGCAGGTTGGCGTAAACGCAGGCGTTGGCTTCGCGTTCCAGTTCGGCAAGCTGCTCTTCACCGATCGGTCCGTTGAAATCAACCGTGACTTTGTCCGCGGCCATATGGAAGCCGACGTTGTCGTAGCCGAAACGCCTGTGGACCAGGCCGGAGACGATATGCTCGCCGGAATGGGCCTGCATGTGGTCGAACCGTTTCTGCCAGTCGATGACGCAGCGCTGAACGCTGCCGACCGGAAGCGGCCTGTCGGCGTAATGGACGATGGCGTCGTCGCGGCGGCGCGTGTCGCCGACGACCGCCTCGCCGATGACGCCGCTGTCGGCGAGCTGACCGCCGCCTTCGGGGTAAAAGGCCGTCTGCGAGAGCGTCACTTCGAAGCCGTTTTTGCCGGGCTCGCATCCGGTGACGACGGCGTCGAATTCTTTCACGTAGGGGAGCCGGTAGTACAGTTCGTTCATCTCGTCCATGGAAAAACCCTCTTCGATCAAAATGATTTCTTCCCCAGAGACAAATTATGCCACGTTTTGCGCCTCCGCTCAAGGCGTTTTGTCCGCGTCGAGAGATTGAGCGCGCCTTATTCGCTGATTGTCACTAATTATATATTTATAGTTGACAATTAATCCGGCCGGACGTATGATCGGGGCGCTGCAAATTTTCGCGAAGACGGAGTGAAAACAATAACAATGGAGAAGAATCATGTCAGAAACATGACGGCGATCGCGGTGATGACGACGCTGATGTGCGTGCTGGGGCCGCTGTCGGTGCCCGTCGGGCCGGTCCCTTTTTCCCTTCAGGTGTTCGTCGTCTACCTTTCGGTGTATGCGCTTGGCGCCCGGCGCGGCACGTTGGCCGTCGTCCTCTACCTGCTGATCGGCTGTGTCGGGCTGCCCGTGTTTTCGGGATTTGCCGGCGGGGCGGGCAAACTGCTTGGGCCTACGGGGGGCTTCCTCGTTGGTTTCATCCCGCTGGCGGCGATCAGCGGCTGGTTCACCGACCGCTGGGAAAGCGGCGTCGTCATGCAGTTCGCCGGCATGCTGCTGGGGTTGGGCGCGCTCTATCTGTTCGGCGCGGCGTGGCTGGCGAAAGTCGCGAAGCTGAACTTCGACGCCTGCATGGCTGCGGCGGTTTACCCGTTCATTCCCGTCGACGTTCTGAAGATCGTGCTGGCAATCCTGCTTGGCCGCCTGCTGCGTCGCCGCCTGCGCGCCGCCGGGACACAGGGAGAGTCCCCGGAACGTTAAAATTTAGAACATCATATAACGCCTGACGGCTGCCGAGCCGGCAGGCGTTTTGCGTAGACGGTGTTCCACGTGGAACATTGTCATCCTCGTTTTCGTTAAAAAGGGCACAGATTCTTCGCCCTTTTCAGAGCGCCGAAGGCGCGTCGAAAACTGCATGGAATCGCGTGCCGCATGCTTTTTACGGCACAGCCGCGCGTCAGCGCGGCGTTTTCAATGGTGCTTTCCCATGGAAAAACATATCAGTCAACGAAAACGCTTCTCAATTTAAAACGGAACCGCGGAATCGGTGCGTCCGCCGACGAACGGGAAAGGCTGTCATCGGGGCCGCGGTTGCCCAAGCAGGGGCTGTCGTCAGCCAGGCGATCGCATAGACTGCCGGTCGGCCGCGCGCCGTGAAGGGGATGAACCTCCGCCAGATCGGTTCGGCCGGCGGGATATTTTTCCCGCAAAAAAAACTTCATGATACAATAACGTCATAAACGATGGAAAGGAGCGTTGCCGTGATCGAAATCGTCTTTGAGGAAACGAAGAAACGCGCGGCCGCCTACGACGGCGAAAAGTGCGTGGGGATGTGCGCCTACGCTGAGGACGGCGCTGTCTGGACCGCATACCATACCGAAGTCGATCCCGTTTACGGCGGGCAGGGCATCGCCGCGCGCCTGGTGGACGAACTGGTCCGGGCGGCCCGTGAGCGCGGCGCCAAGATCGTGCCGACGTGTTCTTATGTGCTTCGTCAGTTTGAGGAGAAGAGGGAGCACAGCTCCGTCAGGAGCTGAGGTGCAACTTACGGACGACGCCTTGGCAGTGGCCGGGCGTGTGGAGAAAGTCTTCTGGGGCGGAGAGCCCGGGGAGGTAAAGAAGAAATCATGAATCAACGGCGCATCGACAAGATCATGGCCAGTCTGAAAGAAGCGGGGCTCACGCAGGCCCTGCTGAGCGATCCTTTCTCGCTGACCTACGTGACCGGCGACGACTTTCGTCCCGGCGAACGCTTTCTGGCCCTTCTGCTGCGCGAGGGACAGAAGCCGGCGCTGTTTTTGAACCGGCTGTTCTTCGCCCCCCACGTAGCGGCGGAAAACATCGTCCCCTATGACGATACCGAACGCGGCGCGCTCAAGGTCCTGCCCCTGATCGACCGCTCCCGGCCGTTGGGAGTGGACAAAAAAATGCCCGCCGAGTTCCTGCTCGAACTTCAGGAGAAAAACGCCGCTTCCGGCTACGTGAACGCTTCCCCCTGCGTGGACCATGTGCGCGCCTGCAAGGACGCCGAAGAGATCGCCCTGATGACGCGCGCCTCGCTGATGAACGATCGGGCCATGCTGGCCCTCCGCGAGCGTGTGCGCGAAGGCGTGACTGAGATCGAACTGGCCGATGAATTGGCCGGCATCTACCGCGATCTGGGGGCCGACGGCCTCTCGTTCCCGTCGATCGTCAGCTTCGGCGCCAACGCCGCCGATCCGCACCATTCTCCCGACGGCACCGAGCTCGAGCCGGGGCAGTGCGTGCTCTTTGACATCGGCTGTATCAAGGACGGCTACTGCTCTGACATGACGCGCACCTATTATTACAAGAGCGTCAACGACAAGGACCGTGAAATTTACGAGATCACGCGCCGCGCCAACGAAGCTGCGGAAGCGGCGATGAAGCCCGGCGTGCGCTACTGCGATCTGGACGGCATCGCCCGCAAGGTCATCGCCGAGGCCGGGTACGGTCCCTATTTCACTCATCGTCTTGGGCATTCCATCGGCCAGCAGGGGCACGAATGGGGCGACGTCAGCAGCGCCAACACGGAACAGGTCAGGCCGGGCAACATCTTTTCCTGCGAGCCGGGCATCTACCTTCCCGGCGAGACGGGCGTGCGGATCGAAGATCTGTGCCTGATCACCGAGACGGGCGTGCAGATCCTCAACCAGGTTTCCAAGGAGTTGCAGATCATTGAATGACGCCGTGCCGGGAGTGCGGGAATAAAAATCGCCGCCTTTCGGCCTTTCCTGTGCGGAAAAAGTTTTTTATCGCTTGTATTTCGTCAGCGCGCCGCATATAATAATCAGGCTTTTATGGAAGATACACCTGAAAAAGAATGGTTCTCAATTTCAAGGAGGTTTGCGTAATGGTATCGTTTCTGTTTTGGGTACTGCTGCTGGTAGTCCTCGGCAGCGCTGTGCTCGCTCTGGGGTACGCTTTCATTACCTATGGTTTCGTCAAGAACATTGTCGTCGACGAAGAGCACAAAAAAGTGTCTGAGCTCTCCGACATCATTCACGAGGGCGCGATGGCGTTTCTCAACAGCGAATACAAATGGCTCGCGCCGTTTGTCGTGGTCGTCGGCGCTCTGCTGTGCACCTTCCTGAGCATTCCCTCGGGCGTGTGTTTCGTATTCGGCGCGCTGTGCAGCGCCCTGACCGGCTACTGCGGCATGATCGTCGCCACCCGCTCCAACGGCCGCACGACCTTCATGGCCACCAAGAGCATGAACGACGCGCTGGGTGTCGCCTTCCGCGGCGGCTCCGTCATGGGCATGACCGTGGTCGGCGTCGGTCTGGCGGGCGTGGTGCTTTCCTACGTGCTGTTCCGCGACGCGAACGTCATCACCAGCTTCGGCCTTGGCGCTTCGTCCATCGCCTTGTTCGCCCGCGTCGGCGGCGGCATTTACACCAAGGCCGCCGACGTCGGCGCTGACCTTGTGGGCAAGGTCGAAGCCGGCATCCCCGAGGACGATCCCCGCAACCCCGCCACCATCGCCGACAACGTCGGTGACAACGTCGGCGACATCGCCGGCATGGGGGCCGACCTGTTCGAGTCCTACGTCAATTCCATCATCGCCGCCATGGCCGTCGGTTTTGTGACGACCGTCGCCGGCTCCAACGAAACGCTTGGGCTCATGGGCGTGCTCTATCCTCTGGCTCTGTCCGCTCTGGGCATCGCCGCGGCGATCTTCGGCTCGGCCTGCGTCACTGGCAGCCTGGCCGAGGAGAACGACAGCAAAATGGGGCAGTTCGCCTGCAAGTACCTGTTCAAGTTCATGCAGTCCGGAAACGCCACCGATCCCGCCAAGGCCCTGAGCCTGGGAACCTACATCACCGGCATCATCGAGATCGTCGGCGCGCTGATTCTCTCGCTGATCCTGCTTCAGGACATTCGCATCTTCTTCGCCGTGGTTTCCGGTGTCGTTGCCGGCGTTGCTATCGGCATGATCACCGAATACTACACTTCCGCCGACTACAAACCGGTGCGGAAGCTCGCCGACACGACCGAGACCGGAGCTGCCACCGTCATCCTCGGCGGTATCTCGTTGGGCATGACCTCGACGGTCATTCCCGTGCTTTTGATCTGCGCCGCGACGCTGATCAGTTATTTCTTCAGCGGCTTGTACGGCGTGGCCTGCTCGGCCGTGGGCATGCTTTCCATCACCGGCATGAGCCTCAGCGTCGACGCTTACGGCCCCATTTCCGACAACGCCGGCGGCATCGCCGAAATGTCCGAGCTGCCCGAGGGCGTCCGCAACATCACCGACAAGCTTGACGCCGTGGGCAACACCACTGCCGCCATGGGCAAGGGGCTGGCGATCGGGTCCGCCGCTCTGACCGCTCTGTCTCTGTTCTCCGCCTACGCTCAGGCGGCCGGCCTCAAGTCGATCGACCTCAACAATCCTCACGTCATGGTCGGCCTGTTCCTCGGCGGCATGCTGCCTTTCCTGTTCAGCGCCCAGACGATCGCCGCCGTGCAGGAAGCCGCCGGCAAGATGGTCGAGGAAGTGCGCCGTCAGTTCAAGGATCATCCCGGCATCATGGATTACAGCGAAAAGCCTGATTACAAGAAATGCGTCGCCATTTCCACCGACGCTTCGCTCCATAAGATGATCGTGCCTGGTCTGCTGGCTATCATCGCCCCCGTCGTTGTCGGTTTTGCGCTTGACGCCGAAGCTCTGGGCGGTCTGCTCGGCGGCGCCATCGTCACCGGCGTGATGCTGGCCGTTTACATGTCCAACGCCGGCGGCGCCTGGGACAACGCCAAAAAGTACATCGAATCCGGCGTGCACGGCGGCAAAGGCTCCGCCAACCACAAGGCGGCCGTCGTCGGCGACACCGTGGGCGATCCGTTCAAGGATACCGCCGGTCCCAGCCTGAACATTCTCATCAAGCTGATGACCGTCGTGGCTCTTGTCATCGCTCCTCTGATCATGAAGTAAGGGCGCGTTCTCGACAGGACGAAAAGAAAAAGCTAAAATGAAAAGCGGGGAGGGCGCAAAAGCTCTCTCCGCTTTTTCTGTGGATTTCAAAATCTGAAGAGGTGAACGTTTATGGCCGACGAAATCGTCGCAAAAATAAAGGATGCCGTCGACATCGTGGAGCTTGTGGGCGATTCGGTGCGGCTCGTCAAAAAAGGACGCAATTACAGCGGGCTTTGTCCTTTTCACGACGAAAAGACGCCGTCGTTCATCGTTTCGCCCGATCGCGGCACCTGGCACTGTTTCGGCTGCGGCAAGGGCGGCGACGTTTTCAGTTTCGTCATGGAGAAGGAAGGGCTGAGCTTTCCCGAAGCGCTCGAGTATCTGGGACGGCGCGCCGGCATCGAGATCCCGCGGCGGAAAAACCGCGGACAGACGACGGATCTTTATTCGGTCATGGAAATGGCCGTCGACTTTTACCGTGCCGAACTGAAAGGCGCGGCCGGCGCCGTCGGTAAAGGCTATTTGAGCCGCCGCAATCTGTCCTCGCAGGATGCCGACGCCTTTGAACTGGGGTGGGCACCGTCGGCGTGGCGGGCTCTGAACGACGCGCTGCGCCGCGAGGGCGTCACGCAGGAACAGCTGCTCAAATGCGGCCTGGTGATTCAGGGCGAGAAGGGCTGTTACGACCGCTTCCGCGGGCGCGTGATCTTTCCCATCCGCAACGTCTCCGGGCGCGCCATCGCTCTGGGCGGCCGCATCGTCGACGGCGAAGGCGCCAAATATCTGAACAGTCCGGAGGGACCGCTCTACAACAAGAAGGAAAACCTTTACCTGCTGGACAAGGCCAAAAACGCGATCCGCGAAAAAGGGCGTTCGATCCTCGTCGAAGGTTATATGGACGCCATCCGCCTGCACATGCACGGCCACAGGGAAACCGTCGCCTCGCTGGGCACGTCGCTGACGGAAGAGCAGGCGCTGCTGCTGAAACGATTCTCCGACAAATGCTATATCTGCTACGACTCCGATACGGCCGGACAGAACGCGACCCTGCGCGGTATGTACGTTCTGCAGCGCGCCGGGCTTCAGGTGTTCGTGGTGCGGTTCCCCGGCGGCAAGGATCCCGACGAGATGCTGCAGAGCGAAGGCGGCGAGGATCTTTTCAACGAAGCGGTGGAGAACGCCCAGCCGCTGGTGCTCCATCACATCGGCCTTTTCAAGGCCGCGGCCGAAAAAGGCGGCCAGGCCAAAGCGGCCGAAGAGCTGCTGGAAGGGATGGCGCAGCTGACGGCCGTGGAACTGGCCCCTTATATGCAGGAGATTGCCCACGCCGTCGGGCTGCCCGATTATCAGCTGGCGTCGGAACTGAACCGGCTGCGTCGCGGGCGTCGCCTCAGTTCACGCACGGAAGAAAGCCTGGCCGGCGACGTACAGCCCCTCGATCTCGAAACGGCCGATGCGGAAACGCCGCCAAGCTGCGATCCGGCGGAAATGGGACTGCTTTATCTGCTTTGGATCAGCCGCGAGCTGCGCGTATCGGCGTCTGTGGCGGAAGTGATCCGCATGTTTCAGGATCCCCGCCTCAAAGGCATCGCCGGCGCGCTGCTGACGGGCGAACAGCCGGAAAGTCTTGAGCACCTCTGGCTGGAAATGGGAGATCATTTCCCCATGTCGGCGCTCTCCGGCGGCGCGTCCTTCTGCGACACGCTGTCCGGCACCGACATGGAAAAATGGCAAAAACTGAGCGCCGATCAGGGACGCCGCGTCAAACAGGCTCGCTACATTCAACTCAAAGCCATGATGTTCCGCGGCGAAGCCTCGCCGGAGGAGCTGGCCGAGTACTGGACTCTGGCCGCGGAATTGAAACGTTAATAGCTTCCTCATGAAAAATGAACACTTTGTGAAAAAACTGCTATAATAAAACATCGTTGTGATCTTTGAAAACGAGGCGATGCGCGTGATTCGGCTGGACAAATTTTTGAAGCTTTCGCAGCTGGTGAAGCGCCGCACCGCGGCGCAGGAAATGATCGAGGTCGGCGCGGTGCGCGTCAACGGGCGGAAGGTCAAGCCGGCCAGCGACGTCAAAGCGGGCGACCTGATCGAGGTGGCTTTTCCCCGGCGCGTCATTGCCGCCGCCGTTCTCGTGGACGACGAAGCGGCGCTTCGCCGCCGCGGTACGGTCGCCTGCGAGATGCGCGGCGAGCGGAGAGTCGAACCCGACGAGAATCCTTGGGAAGGAAGCGCAGGCGGGCATTAAGACACTGCGGCTCGCGTGAACGGTCGGCCGCTCTTTGTTCAAATAAAATATTTGGCGCGGAACATTTTGTCCGAAAGCAAACCGCCAGGCGTTTCCGTGTCAGACGCTGTTTTTTTCTGTTTGTTCTTTCTTCTAACAGTTAACAATTCTGCCCCTTTGCGGCGATGTTTTTGTTTTCGGTACACGAAAAAATTCTGAAAGGAGTTTGGATATAAGATGAGCGCAATCGTAGGCGTACATGCAAGAGAAATCCTGGATTCCCGCGGCAATCCCACGGTCGAGGTCGAAATCGGCCTCGAGACCGGCGAGATCGCTCGCGCCGGCGTGCCTTCCGGCGCTTCCACGGGGACGTTCGAAGCGGTAGAGCTGCGCGACGGCGGCAGCCGTTACGGCGGCAAAGGCGTTCTGAACGCCGTCAAAAACGTCAACGACGTGATCGCGCCCGAGATCTGCGGCATGGACTCCGACGATCTCCGCGCCGTGGACCGCGCCATGCTCGATCTCGACGGAACGCCCAGCAAGGGCCGGCTGGGGGCGAACGCCATCCTCGGCGTTTCCATGGCCGTGACCCGCGCCGCGGCCATGAACCACGACATGGTTCTGTGGGACTACATCGGCGGTATGAACGCCAAGACGCTGCCCGCGCCGATGATGAACGTCATCAACGGCGGAGCGCACGCCGACAACAACCTCGACATTCAGGAATTCATGATCGTCCCCCACGGCGCCGAATCGTTCCGCGAGGCGCTGCGCATGGGGGCGGAGACGTATCACGCCCTGAAAAAGATCCTCGTCAAGGAAGGCTTCAGCACCGGTCTGGGCGACGAGGGCGGCTTCGCTCCGAACTTTTCCAGCAACCGCATGGGCTTCGAATATCTCGTCAAGGCCATCGAAGCGGCCGGCTACGAACCCGGCACGCAGATCTCGATCGCCTGCGACGTGGCCATCTCCGAGCTGTACTCCGAAGGGAAGTATCATTTCAAGGGCGAAGGGCGCGACTTCACGGCCGCCGAGCTGGCCGATTACTACGCGCAGCTCTGCGCCGACTTCCCGATCGTCTCCATAGAAGATGGCATGAACGAGGAGGACTGGGACGGCTGGAAGCTGCTCACCGAAAAAATCGGCGGCAGTGTGCAGCTGGTCGGCGACGATCTTTTCGTCACCAATCCCGAACGCCTCGCCAAGGGGATCGAGAGCGGCGCGGCCAACTCGATCCTGATCAAGCTGAATCAGATCGGCTCCGTCTCCGAGACGCTCGACGTCATCGCCATGGCCCGCGGCGCCGGTTACAGCTGGGTCGTGTCGCACCGTTCAGGGGAGACCGACGACAGCTTCATCGCCGATCTGGCCGTGGCGACCGCGGCCGGGCAGATCAAGACGGGAGCTCCCGCCCGCATGGACCGCATCGCCAAATACAATCAGCTGCTCCGCATCGAGGAGGCGCTGGAAGGCGAAGCGCCCTACGCCGGGCTGTCCGCCTTCCGCTGCGCCAGATGAAACGGACGTGAACGACATGGGATTCCCGATCCCGTCGAAAAAGGAGCGGATCACCGATCCGACCGTCGGTCGTCTCGTCGCGTACCGGCGGTTGCTGATGCGTCTTGTGGACGACGGCGTGCCGGTGGTCTCTTCCAAGGAAATCGGCGAAATGCTGCGTCTGAAGTCGAGCCAGGTCCGCAAGGATCTGTCCTATCTGGGCGAATTCGGCAAGCGCGGCGTCGGTTACGACGTCAGCCGTCTTCTGGAAGATCTGGCCGGCATCCTGGCGCCGTTTGAAGTGTGGCGCATCGGTCTGGTGGGCATCGGCCGTCTGGGCGAAGCCCTGCTGAACCACCGCTCGTTCCTCAGCGAAAACTACGAGGTAACGGCCGTTTTCGACTCCAACCCCGACAAGGTCGGGCGCAGCTACGCGGGGAAGCTCTGTTATCATATCGACGATCTGCCGCGGGTCATTGCGGAAAAGGACATCTCCGTGCTGATCCTGACCGTTCCGCAGCAGGCGGCCCAAGCAGTGCTCGACGCGGCTGCCGGCACCGGGAAGATCGAAGGCGCGCTTAACTTTTCGGCCGCGGTCCTGCAGGCGCCGCCCGGCGTTCAGGTCAAAGACGTGGATATCTTCATCGAACTGGAGAAACTGCTTTTCAAGCTGAAGGCCTCTGAACAGAAGAAAAAGCAGAGCTTTTGAGCTCCGGCCCCGCTATTTGTAAAAACATGTCTTCGCATGTTAAAATATGCCCCGTGTTCTTTAGTTGAGAGAAAAAATTTTTAGGAGGTTTCAGTACATGAAAAAGACTCTGTTCGCTTCGCTTTTTGCCCTTCTTTCCGCCGGTGAGGCCTTTGCGGCCGACGCTCCTGCGGCTGCTCCAGCTGCTCAAGGCGGCAGCGCGTTGCAGGCGTTTTTCCCGCTGATTATTTTCGTGGTGATCTTTTATTTCTTCATTCTTCGCCCTCAGAAGAAACGTCAGAAGACCCACGACAGTCTCGTCAACAGCTTGCAGCGCGGCGACCGTGTCATCACCGCCGGGGGCTTCTTCGGCATCGTCCGCGAAGTGAAGGATGACAGCGTCATCATCGAAATCGCCGAAGGTCTGGTCGCGCGCGTGCTGAAGAGCTCCATCTCCACGAAGATCAGCCCCGAAGCCCCCAAGGCGGCCCCCAAGGCCGAAGAGGCTGCGAAGCCCGAAGAATCTGTCACGCCCGAAGAAGCGCCTGCGGCCGAGGACAAACAATAAGGCATTTTTGCTGGGGGCGGATGGATTACCCCGTCCGCCTCTTTTTTGCTTATTGCAGGAATGACTTCTTCTGGGAGGTATAAAAAATGTTGAGAAAGGATCGTTGGCGGCTGATTTTCATGGCGGCCGTCATCGCAATTTCGGCCGTCGTGGTTCTGCGCGGCAAAGTGAATTTGGGCCTGGACCTTCGCGGCGGCGCTCATATCGTGCTTCAGGCCAGCGGCACCGAGGACGTGCCGCTGACGCCCGACAGCCTTGACCGTCTGCGCACGGTGCTCGAAAAACGAGTGAATCAGTACGGCCTGACCGAGCCGACGCTGCAGAAGCAGGGCGCCGACCGCATGATCGTCGATCTTCCCGGCGTGGAAGACCCTCAGGCGGCTTTGAGGTTGATCGGCAGCACGGCGTTGCTGGAATTCCGCGAAGTGGTGCGGACGCTTTACAGCGCCGCGCCTCTGCCGCCGCAGGCGGAGCGCAAGAACTACGACAGCGACGAGGAGTTCAACGCCGCCGTCAAACGCTGGAACGATTACAAGGCTCAGCTCGAAGAGAGCCAGGCCAAGGCCATGGAACAGGCCAAGAACTTCAAGGGCGAAGAGGGACAGATCGTCGCCGGCGACGACGACGGTTCTATTTACCTGCTCGGCAAGCCGATGCTGACGGGCAACGAGCTGAGCAACGCCACGTCCGGTTTCGATCAGCTGGGGCGCCCCGACGTCTCCCTCGAGTTCAACAGCACTGGCTCGGAACTTTTTGAAAAGGCGACGGAGGCGACCGTCGGCCGTCAGCTGGCTATGGTGCTCGACGGCTCGGTCATCTCGGCCCCCCGCGTCAACGAGCGCATTTCCGGCGGCAAAGCGCAGATCACGGGACATTTTTCCGTGGAGGATGCCAAAGGGCTGGCGGTCATGCTCCGCGCCGGCGCTCTGCCCGTGAACGTGTCCATTCTCGAGAATCGTTCCGTCGGCCCGTCGCTGGGTTCCGATTCGATCAACGCCGGCGCTTATGCGGGAATGATCGGTCTGGCGGCCGTGTTCCTTTTCATGCTCGTTTACTACCGCCTGTGGGGCGTCACGGCCGACCTGTCGCTGTGCACGACGCTGCTGGTGCTTTTCGCGCTGCTGATGGCGTTCAAGGCGACGCTGACGCTGCCCGGCATCGCCGGCATCATCCTCACCATCGGCATGGCGGTGGACAGCAACATCCTGATCTTCGAGCGCATCAGGGAAGAAATGCGCGCGGGCAAAACGCCCAACGCGACGCTGACTTCGGGATTCAGCAACGCTCTGACGACTATCCTTGACTCCAACATCACCACGGTCATCGCCGCCGCCGTTCTGTATTATTACGGCAGCGGCCCTCTGCGTGGCTTCGCCATGACGCTGACGCTCGGCATCATTGCCAGCCTTTTCAGCGCGCTGGTAGTCAACCGCGTGCTGCTGCAGCTCATGGTGAACTACGGAAGCAAGACCTTTCAGGCGCGCAAGTAAGGAGCGGAGCGAAAAATGAGACGAAATATCCCTTTTATGCGTTATCGTAAGGTCTGGCTGGCGATCGCGGCGTTCTTCGTGCTCGGCAGTCTGGGGCTGGTCGCGACCCGCGGCTTCAACCTCGGCATCGACTTCACGGGCGGCAACCTGCTCCAGATCGAATTTCCCGAAGCGGTCAAGGTCGGACAGGTGCGCGAAGCCATGGCGAAAGTCGGCTACGGCAGCGCCGTGATCCAGTCGTACAGCGACAAAGGCGTGATGATCCGTTTGCAGGGCAGCAGCGAGCTGACGCCGGCCGAACTGCGCGACAAGATCATCAAGGCGGTGGACGCGCTCCATACGGGCAGCGTCAAGCTGGTCAACTTCGAAATGGTCGGCCCCACGGTCGGATCGGAGCTGCGCAATCAGGCCATTTTGGCCTCGACGATCGCGCTGGCGGGCATTTTGCTGTACATCACGTTCCGCTTCCGCTTCCGCTTCGCGCTGGTCAGCGTGCTGGCGCTGATCCACGATACGCTGCTGACGCTGGGCCTGTTCAGCCTGCTGCACGTGGAGCTGGGCATGACGTTTATCGCCGCCATTCTGACGACGATCGGCTATTCGCTGAACAACACCATCGTCATTTTGGACCGCGTGCGCGAAAACTGGCACAGCCTGCCAAAGGTGGGAATGCCGCAGCTGCTGGACGATTCCATCAACCAGACGCTGGCCCGCACGATCAACACGTCGCTGACCACGTTTTTCCCGGTGCTGGCGTTCTACGTCTGGGGCGGTCCGGTCCTGGCCGGCTTTTCGCTGGCCATCATGGCGGGCATCATCGTCGGCGGTTTCAGTTCCGTCTGCGTGACAACGTCGATCCTGTGCCTGTGGCATGAGATCTCTCCCGAAAAATAACATGAACAACGAAACCCGTTCGGAAAGATCCGGACGGGTTTTTTTCGCGTGAAAATTTTGAGGCGGCGGATTTCGTTCGGCGCTTTTTGCCGCGGCGAAAAAACGTTGTGCGAGAGAAAATCCCCGCGCGGGCGGGAAAAGTCGTTTCGTCGTGAAGAAAACTTGATGTTACAGCGGTTTTGTGCGCGCAAATCTGGTAAAATGTTCCTGATATTGTCGGCCGCCGTTTTTGTCCGACGCAAAATTTCACCGCGTCTGAAAAGGCGCGGCGAAGGGGGAGTGCCTGATGAGAAGTTACGGGCTGGGGCTTGGCTTTGTCGCCGTCTGGGCGGCGACTTACGCGGTGCAGAATCAGGATATTCTGGCGGTGCGCTTTTTGGCCTGGGATTTTGCGCTGCCTCAGGGACTCTGGGAGATTTTTCTGTTTTTTTTCGGTATCGTCGTGATGTGGCTGATCTCGCTGGCCGCTTCGTGGGAAGGGCGATTCCGCAGCCGTCGTGAGATCGAGCGCGCCCGCCGCCGCATCGCCGCGCTGGAGAAAGAACGCGGCGCGCTGCTGGCGGCGATGAAAGCCGCCGGCGCGTCTCAGGAAGAGATCACTTTCATCGAAAACGGCACGTCGCTGTAAATCAAAAAAACGGCCGCCGGGTGCGGCGGTTTCGTCGAGGAAGGACTGTTTGCGTTGATCCCTGTGTGTTCGTTCAATGATTTGGATATTTACCAGCCCGGCGAAAAGACCCGCGACCTCGCCCGCCGGCTGGAATGTTCGGAGCTGGCCGCCGCGGTGCTGGACAGCCGCGCTGCGGACGAAGAACAGTTCCGGCAGCTGCTGAACGTCCCTGATCTTCGCAGGCAGTTGGACGAGCTTTTTCTCGGGCGCGCGGCCTCGGCGGCGCGGGAGCTGTGGCTGAAAGCGGTGCCCGGGAAAAGAGTTTTCGTCTACGGAGATTACGATGTGGACGGCGTCTCGTCCACGGTGATCGCGCTCGAACTGGCACAGCAGAGCGGCGCGGCCGAAGCGGTCTATTACATTCCCGACCGCCGTTCCGAGGGCTACGGCCTGCATCCTGCAAACATGCGCCGCATCATCGCCGACGGTTTCGAGACGCTGATCGTGGCCGACTGCGGTTCGAAAGACGTGGAAGCCGTAGAGATGGCGCGCGCTGCCGGGATGGACGTCTTGATCTTTGACCATCACGCCGTGGAGGGCGACATCGTTCGGATCGACTCGTTGGTCAATCCCCAGATGGACGGCGACGCCGAGGCCAAACGGCTTTGCGCGACGGCCGTTTTGTGGTGCTGGGCCTGGCAGTCGCATATTTTGCCCGAGAGCCGCCTGGCCGGCATGCTTCAGCTGGCAGCGCTGGCCACGGTGTCCGACTGCATGCCGCTGGGGCCGCTGAACCGCTCGCTGACGCGCGAAGGCATCAAAATGATGCGCCGCGCGCCGCGCCGCGGGCTGCGCGAGCTGCTGCGCTCCCTGTGCCCGAACGAACCCGACTCGATGATCGACGAAAACCGTCTGTCCATGAAGGTGATCCCCTGTCTCAACGCCGCCGGGCGCGTGCAGGTGGCCGACGTGGCGGTCAACGTGCTTTCGGGGCTGGGATCGCCTCTGGAACTGCAGCGCAGCGTCGATCAGCTGCTGGATCTCAACCGCCGCCGCCGCGACATTTCCGCGGCGATCTGCACGAGCATCAACGCCGGTTTGGAGCAGGGCGAGCGGTCGCAGGTCCTGTTCAACGGCAGCTGGCCGGTGGGGATCTTGAGCGCCATCGCCAGCCGCCTGTGCAGCGAGCACAACAAGGCTTTCGCGCTGGCCGCGCCGTCGGGCGGCGGGATCCGCGGCACTCTGCGCGTGCCCAGCGGCGCCAATGCGGTGGAACTGCTGAAAAGCCTCGACGATCTGCTCGACGCCTGGGGCGGGCACAAAAGCGCCGCGGGATTCTCCGTCGATCAGCTCAAGTGGCCTCGTCTGGAGCGGGAGCTGAACAGTCTGCTCCAGAATATCAAAGTCGAAAAAACGCCCGAAGAGGTGATCGAGTTCGAGCCCGATCGGATCACCGGCGCGGCCTGGGACGAGGTGCAGCGCATCGGGCCTTTCGGCAACGGCAACCCTTTGCCGGCTTTTTTCGTGCCGCTGGACGCCCGCACGACCTACGCGCCGCTGGGCAAGCGCGGCCTGCATACCCGCGTGCTCTTCGGCGGCAACGCGCTGCTCGCCTTCAACGGCGCCGAGCAGATCGAACGCACGGAAGGCATCCGTGGCTGGATTTACCGTCCCCGCCCGAATCTGTGGCAGGGGCGCGTCAGCCTGCAGTACATCGTTGAAGGCATTGTGGTGGCCTGATTTCATGAAAAACAGCGAAAGCGCCGGCCGGCGTTTCACGGAAAAAAATAAAAGCCCGAGGGAGTGAGGAACATGGCATTGACGGAAAACGCGGCTGTCGCCGCGGCTGAGCGCAACCGGAAAAAGAATACGGAAGAGCTCGGCGCGCCCGTCGCGCAGGGAACTGTGGAAGCGCCGCGCCGTCCCGAGACGGAAACTTTCAAGTTCGCCGTTTCCCGCGTCAATCCCTCGATTCCCGACGGAGAAGGCGCCGCCGTCCCGGCGCGGGATGACTCCGGCGCGGCGCTCAAAAAAGAGCAGAATATGCTACGCGACAGCTACATGGGGCGCCTGCCGGCGCCGCAGCGTTCGGTAACCGTCAGTTTTGCCTGGAAGGAGCTGTGGGGCAAGGCGTCGCGTTACCTGTCGCATGACGATCTCAAACAGCTTGGCGAGGCGTTGGTGTTTGCCGCGCAGGCACACGGCGATCAGATGCGCGCCTCCGGCGAGCCTTACGTCATTCATCCCGTTTACGTCACGTCCATCCTTGCCGACATGCGCATGGATCTGCCAACGCTGCAGGCCGGTCTGCTGCACGACGTGCTCGAGGACACGCCCGTGACCGCCGACGAGATGAAAAACCGTTTTGGGGCGACCGTGGAAATGCTCGTGGACGGCGTCACCAAGCTGGGCAAGCTGCCGTTCAAGACGTTCGAGGATTATCAAGCGGAAAACCTGCGCAAGATGTTCCTCGTCATGGCCAAGGACATCCGCGTCGTCCTTATCAAGCTGGCCGACCGCACGCACAACATGCGCAGCCTCGGCGCCCTGCGCCGCGACAAACAGCAGCGCATCGCCAAGGAGACGCTGGAGATTTACGCGCCGCTGGCGCACCGGCTCGGCATCTATCAGGTCAAGCGTACGCTCGAGGATCTTGCCTTCAAGTATTACGATCCGACCATGTATTACGACATCAAGCGGCGCGTTAAAAAGCGCCTGCCGGAGCGCGAAGCCATCGTCAACCAGGCCATGGAGGCTTTGGGCGAGCGGCTCAGGTCGATAGGCATCGAAGCTCACATCAAGGGGCGGGCCAAGCACTTTTACAGCATCTTTGAAAAGATGAACCGCAAGAAACTGTCGGTGGAACAGCTTTACGACCTTTTGGCCTTGAGGGTCATCGTGAACGACGTGACGACGTGCTACACAGTCCTCGGTATCGTCCACACGCTGTGGAAGCCCATCCCCGGACAATTCGACGATTATATTGCCAACCCCAAGAACAACATGTACCGTTCCCTTCACACCACGGTCATGGGGCCGCAGGGCGAGCCGCTGGAAGTGCAGATCCGTACCTGGGAGATGCACTGGCTGGCCGAGTACGGCGTGGCCGCTCACTGGCGGTACAAGGAAGGACAGGGACGCATCAACGAGCTGGATCAGAAGCTCGAATGGATCCGCAAGACCCTCGAGAACGGGCCGGAGACCAACAGTCAGGAGTTTATGGAGCGCCTGCGCGACGACGTGCTGACCTCGGACGTGTTCGTCTTCACGCCCGAAGGCGACGTCAAGAGCCTGCCCCGCGGCAGCTGCCCTGTGGATTTCGCTTATGCCGTGCACAGTCGTATCGGCGAGCAGTACGTCGGCGCCATGGTCAACAACCGGATTGTCGCCGCCGATTACGTGCTGCACAACGGCGACATCGTCAAGATCATGACTTCGCCGCAGGGAAAGCCCTCGCGCGACTGGGCCAATTTCGTCAAGAGCAGCAAGGCGAAAAGCCGTATCCGCAGCTACTTCAAGCGCCTCGATTCGCAGGAAAAAAACGAGAACATCCAGCGCGGCCGCGAACTGCTGGAGCGGGAATTGAAGACGCGCCTCGGCGAGAATTTCAAACCCGTGGACGAAGTCATTCCCTGCATCAGCCGCATCGCTCACGACGTGAGCTGCAATAACGCCGACGACGTGCTGGCGGCGATCGGTTCCGGCGCGATTGGGCCGGCGGGCATCGCACAGAGAGTCTGCGTGGCGCTGAACACGCCCGTCGCCGACGCGGTGCCGCAGACGCCGGAAGCGGTAGGGCAGAAGCCTCACAGTTTTGCTCAAAAAGGGGCCGACGTGATCGTCGAAGGCGCATCCGGTATCGTCGTGACGTTGGCTCACTGTTGCCAGCCCGTGCCCGGCGACGCCATCGTGGGATTTTCCACGAAGGTGCGCGGCATCATGGTCCATCGCGAGAACTGCCCGCGCCTCGAAAAAGCCGCGCCTGACCGCCTGATTCCCGTGTCCTGGGGCAACACGGACAAAAAGAAGTACGACGCGCGCATCGTCATCGACGCGCTCGACCGCCCCGGCCTTTTCGGCGACATCGCACAGGTTTGCGGCAACGGCGGCATCAATATCACGTCGGTGATGGCCAGTCAGATGGGCAGCGGCAATTCGCGCATGAAAATGGATATCGCCGTGCAGGATCTGGAACAGCTGTATTCCATCATTGCCCGTCTGAACGGCATCCGCGACGTGATCAACGTATACAGGGGGTAGAGCATGAGAGCTGTGGTGCAGAGGGTGACCTCGTCCTCCGTCGATTCCGAAGGCGTCCGCGTCGGCTCTATCGGCAGGGGCTTCTGCGTGCTGCTGGGCGTGACGCACGGCGACACCGAAGCCGACGCCTGCTGGTTGGCTGATAAAATCGCGGAACTGCGCGTGTTCGAAGGCGAAAACGGCAAATTGAATCGCTCGCTGGTCGACGTGGGCGGAGCGATGCTGATCGTTTCCCAATTTACGCTGTACGGCGACTGCCGCCGCGGCCGCCGCCCCTCCTTTTCGGAGGCGGCACGGCCCGAGCAGGCGAACGCGCTTTACGAGAAATTTGTCGAATGCGTCCGCTCTCGGGGTATTCCCGCCGAGACGGGCGTGTTTCAGACCATGATGACGGTGAATATCGTCAATGACGGACCTGTCACGTTGATTATCGATACTCCGGAGAGAGAGAAAGAGCCATGAATTACAAACGCATTCCTCTTGGCCCGCTGTGGACCAATTCCTACGTGATCGACGACGGCCGCGGTACGGCCTTCTGCATCGACGCCGGGGGCGATCCAGCCGATGTGCTTGCTTACCTGCGCAACGAACGGCTGAAGTTGGCGGCGATCGTTCTGACCCACTGCCATATGGATCACATCCTCGGCTGCGCAGCGCTGAAAAAAGCGACCGGCGCCGTGCTGTACGCGCCGGCGGACGACGAACCGCTGCTCGCGGATCCCAATCGGAACCTGGCTGGCGAGTTCGGCTACGAGATCGAGGCGGTGCAGCCCGACTGCCTTGTGCGCGACGGCGACGTTTTTTCCGTCGGCGGCATCTCGCTGACGGCGCTGCACACGCCGGGGCATACGCCGGGCAGCACCTGCTACGTTGCCGAACAGGACGGGGAAAAACTGCTTGTTTCCGGCGACACGCTTTTTGCCCGCAGCATTGGCCGCACCGATCTGACCGGCGGCGACAGTGAGGCCATGTCCCGTTCGCTGGCTCGTCTCAACGCCATTGTGGGCGACATGGCCGTGCTTCCCGGCCATGGTCCCGAGACGACGCTCCAAAAAGAGCGTGAGTGGAACCCTTTTTTGAAGGACTGAGCCGATGGCACTCGAGATGAACGCCAGCGAACGTCCGCGCGAACGGCTTGTGACCCGCGGCCCCGAAGCGCTGAAGACGGAGGAACTGCTGGCGATTCTTTTTGGTACGGGGCGCGAGGGCTGCAACGTGATCGAAATGTCGCGGGAGCTGCTGAACAAATACGGCTCTCTGAAAAATCTCTCCCGCGCTCACGCCTTGGAGCTGGCGGGGCGAAGCTACCCTCGTGACAGCGTCAAGGGCATCGGGTTGGCCAAGGCGGTGACGCTTCTGGCAGCGCTTGAGCTGGGGCGGCGGGCGACCAGCGAAGAAGGACGTCACGACGACCTGAAAAGCCGTCTTGACTTTTGGACCATGCAGCTGTCGGCAGACGAACGCGAGTTCATCATCGCTATCTATCTGGATCGTAAAGACGTTCCTATTGCGGACGAGCGCCTCTCGTTCGGGGGCGTCGACGGCGCCGTGCTGGACGCTCCCTATCTGATGCGCCGTGCCGTGCGGCTGAACTGCGCGGCGCTGGCGCTTGTGCATAACCATCCTGACGGCGACCTGACGCCGAGCGACGACGATCTTTTTCTGTCGCGTTCCGTGGCGCAGATGCTCCATGTACTTCAGATCGGTTATTACGGACATTACATTGCCGGCGGCGGCAGAATCCGGCGCATTTGTGGCGACGGCAGCACGGGCAAAGATCTTGTGCTGAATGCTGCCGCGGTAAAACCGTGAAATCGTTCTTTTCCGCGCGGAAAAGAACTGGTGAGGAGGAACAATCGTGGCTCTTTTCGGAAGATCCGGCGGTGTTGGCGTGGGAATCGATCTTGGTACCGCCAATGTCGTCGTTTTTCAGAGCGACCGGGGAATCGTCTTCGACGAGCCTTCCTGTGTGGCGGTGCGCAAACTGCCGCGCGGCGGCGTGGAAGTGATCGCTTACGGTCACGAGGCGAAAGCGATGATCGGCAAAACGCCTGTGGGCGTCTCGGTGATCCGACCGCTGCGCGACGGCGTCATCGCCAATTTCGACATGACCGAAGCCGTGCTGCGCCATTTTATCTCCAAAGCCTGCGCGGTCGGACATTTTTCCAATCCGCAGGTCGTTGTTTCCGTGCCCGCCCGGGTGACCGAGGTCGAGCGCCGCGCCGTCGTCGACGCCGCTTTGGGCGCCGGCGCGCGCGAAGCGTACATTCTCGACGAGCCGCTTGCGGCGGCGCTCGGTGCCGGTCTGCCGATCAACGCGCCGGAGGGCAGCATGGTGCTCGACATCGGTTCCGGCACCAGCGAAGTGGCCGTCATCTCTCTCGGCGGCCTGGTGGTGAGCAATTCGCTGCGCATCGCCGGCGACAGCATGGACGAAGCGATCATCGGCCTGTTCCGGCAGAAACACGCGCTGCTGATCGGCGAAAGCACGGCCGAAAACGTAAAAAACGAGATTGGTTCGGTGCTGCCGCTCAAGGAAGAGCTTGAGATGGAAGTGAAAGGGCGTGACCTGGCCGACGGCCTGCCCAAGGTGAGCCGCGTCAGTTCGGTGGAAGTCCGCGAGGTGCTGTTGCCGATCGTGTCCCGCATCGAAGACATGGTGAAAGTGGCCCTCGAACAGACGCCGCCGGAGCTCTCCCGCGACATCGTTGACAACGGCATCGTGCTGACCGGTGGCGCTTCGCAGCTGCGCGGTCTGCCGGAAAGGCTGACGCGGGTGCTGAACGCTCCCGTGATCCTTTCCGAAGAGCCCATCCACGCGGTCGCCAACGGCGTGGGGCTGACGCTGCAGAATTTAGGAGAAATGAAAAGGATCCTCACGACCGTCCACAAGAGTCAGCTCTGACGAGTTCCGGTCATGGCAGAGCGTTGGAACTTTGAACGGGAGTTGGTTATCGGCCTGATCTGCATCGTCGCCTGTGTGCTTCTCGCCTTGGGAGCGACTGGAAGCGAGCGGACGCGCCATGCCATGGATATAACCGCATCGATGCTGGCCCCGCTTGAGAAACCGGCAGTCTTTGTGATCGATCGCGTCGAGCGATTTCGTCGTTGGGCCTCTGAACGTCGGGATCTGCTGATGGAGCTGGAGGAGTTGCGCGAAGAGAATCGCGCGCTGCGTCTGCAGGCGGGAGAGGAAATCTCGGCGGAGTTTAAACGGCGTGCCCGTCCCGGCAATCGTTTTCCGATCGTTTTTCGTGATCCCGGCATGTGGTGGGAAGAACTTCGCATCGGTACCGGCGACGAAAAATACGCCCCCGGCTGCGCCGTGCTCGACGGCTCCGATCTGGTCGGCGTAATCACTTCGCAGCGCGGCGGCAGCGCCTGGGTACGTTTGATTACCAGCGCCGGCTTCTATGTTCCCGTGGTGGTGGAAGAAACGCGTGAAATCGGCGTTGTCACGGGAGACAACGAAGGTGGCGTGTGGGTTAGGTATTTGCCTTCCGACGGTGATTACAAGCCGGGAATGAAAATCCTGACCGTTTTGGGCAGCCGCCTGCCGGTCGGCTTGCCGGTGGGCGAGCTGACTTCCGAACGGCGGACGGTGACGGCAGGCGTCGACGAATTTCGCGTCAAAACAGGAGCCGATCTGTTCAGACTTCAATATGTGTCTGTGCTGGGAGGTTTGCAGCCATGAAAAATTTTCTGGCGCTGATTTTCGGCTGGTACGCTCAGGACATTGTGCAGATCATGATGACTCAGACTTTTTTGGCGCCGGAAATCTATCTGATGATGCTGATCTGGTGTGTGACCCAGGAGAAGCAACTGAGCGTGCCTTGGCGGTGGTTCGCCGCGGCGCTGTGCGGCGGCCTGCTGATGGACCTGCGCTGGATCGGAGTGCCGGGATTATATGGAGCTCTTTATACGGCGGCAGTTTTGGTTGCGCATTGGGCGTGGTTTCAGATTCCCGCGGCCAACCGTCGGACGCCGCCCTATGTGGTCATCACGACGCTGCTCTGCGCTGTGATGACGCTGTCGCGGCTGCTCTTCTGGGATGCCGGCGTCCTGGCCGGTCGAATTGGGCTCGTCATCGGCGTGCAATGGATCGCGAACGCCGTGGTGCTAATCTTTTCAGCATTTTTGAGGTCTCACCTTCATGACGACAAATCTTTCTGAACAACCGACTCAGCGCCTGCTGTCTGACACGCGCTTGAATTTCTGGTGTGCCGTCGCGACCGGATCATTTGTGGTTTTAGCTGCTGCGCTGGCGCTTTTCCAGGTGCTCTGGTCCGACCGCTACGTAGGGCTGGCGTTGAAAAACCGCCTTCGGCTGATCCGCATGCCGCCGGCTCGCGGACAGATTTATGACCGCAAGGGATTGCCTCTGGCGTTGAACGTGATGACTTTTGATATCATGGGCTATCCGCTGGACCTGCAGCGCGACGAGGTCAAACAAAAACTGCTTGGCGCTCTGCAGCGTGCCCGTCTGCCTCACGATCCGGAAAAACTCGAACAGCGCATCAAAAACCTTTACTGGGCTCCGTATCGGGCTATTTCGCTGGTCTCGAATCTGACGATGCTGCAAATGACCAGCCTGATGGAAGATCCTGAATTTCCCGAAGTGCTGTTCCCGTTGCCGGTGTGGCGCCGTACCTACCCTGCCGGCCCCCTGGCTTCCCATGTGGTGGGGTACGTGGGCGAGATTTCCGAACAGGAGCTGCGCAGCGTCGAAACTGGTGAAAACAAAAGCTACATCGGCGGCGACGTGATCGGTAAGTCCGGCGTAGAAAAATATTATGAAGACGTTTTGCGCGGTTCCATTGGCGAACGGGCGGTAGAAGTGGACGCCCGCGGCCGCCAGCGCCGCACGTTGAATGAGACGATGCCGGGCATCGGACAGGATCTGACGCTGACGATCGATCTGAGCGCACAGAGCTATGCCTCGGATCTCATGAAGGATTACAATGGCGTGATGGTGGCTCTCGACGTGAACAACGGCGAAGTGGTCGTGATGTGGTCGAATCCTTCCTATGATCCGAATCCGCTGGCTTGGGGGGTGTCTGGGACTGAATGGGCCGGCCTGAATCTCGACAGCTCTCGCCCCTTGTTGAATCGGGCCATCAGCGGGCAGTACTCGCCCGGTTCCATATTTAAAGCGGTAACCGGCTATGCGGCGCTTGAGTCCGGTGTGGCAGACAAAAACACGTCGGTTCACTGTTCCGGAGTTTTTCGCCTGGGCAGTAATTTGTATCATTGCTGGCGGCGCGGCGGACACGGGCGGGAAACTTTTGTGCGTGCGCTGCGCGATTCGTGCGACGTCTATTTTTACGAGACCAGCCAGATGGTCGGCGTAAAAAAGTACGATGAAGCGGGAGAACGCTTTGGTCTCGGACGTCCGCTGGGGATCGATCTTCCCGGTGAGGCTTCGGGCCTTTTGCCCAGTCCCGAGTGGAAGAGGGACGTGATGCATCAAAGCTGGTTTCGAGGCGACTCGGTCAACATGTCGATCGGGCAGGGATTTGTACTGCTTACGCCGCTGCAGATGGCCAGCGTTTACGCGACCATCGCCAACGGCGGCATCTTCTATCGTCCGCACGTGTTGAAAACGGCCAAAGTGGAAGGACAGCCTACCGGGCTTCGTCAGGAATATCTGAAATTGGTCAAGGCCGGATTGCGGGCGGTGGTTGCCAAAGGCGGCACCGGTCATCGCGCCGCAGTGTCCGGTGTGGAAATTGCGGGCAAAACCGGTACGGTTCAGCACGATCACGGCAAGGATCACGCTGTGTTTGCCGGTTATGCCCCGGCGTCAAAGCCGCGTTATGCCGTCGTCTGCTTCATCGAAGGCGGCGAGAGCGGCGGGCGGGTGGCCGGACCTCTGGTCGGACGGCTGCTGAGCTTTCTGCTGAACGGAAATGGCGGCACGAACGAAAGATAAATCCGCATTTCAGTGAAAGGAATGGGAAAAATAGATGGAACTTGCCTCACAGAAGAAGGAAATCAGCTTCAAAGGACGCGGCACATCGGTGTGCGTGGCCTTTGAAGGCGCGATCCTGCCGGGCATCTCGGACGTGCTGCGAGAGCTGCGCGATGCCGGGAGCATGGTGACCGGCCATCAGATCGTCTTTGATTTCAAGAAACTTCAGGTGCCGAAAAACTGGCTGCTTGATCTGCTGCGCGACGTGATTTTCCCGATGAATCTTTCCGTCTCGCTGTGGAGCGCGGAAGAGCCGTCGACGAAAGAAAATCTGGCGTCGCTGGGATTTAAAGTCGATGGTTCGGAGCGTCCTATGGTGACGCAGGGAACTCTCAAGATCGTCTCGATTCCTCTGCGCGGCGGACAGGCGCTGCAGCATGACGGCGATGTGCTGATGCTGGGTGACCTGCATCACGGCGCCGAGATCAATGCCACCGGCTCGATTATCGTTCTTGGCGCCATTCAGGGGCAAGTGCATGCCGGCTGTAACGGCGATAACAGCGCTTCGGTGATCACCTTGAGCTACCAGACCAATCAGTTGCGCATCGGCTCCATGATCAGCAACGCCATGGAGCCCGGGGCTTCGCCCTGGTGGGGCAAACCCGTACGAATTGTCGTGGAGGGCGGTGTCTTTGTAGCTGGCGATATCTCGTGGGAAAAATAGAAAGGCAGTCCTGATGAGCAGAAAAGACAGACAGAAGAAGCAGAATAGGTTGGAAAAAAGGCAGGCTTTGATCGCTGCGGCGAGAAAGAGTCAAGCCCAAGCCGTGGCGCGGGCTGCGGAGAACGAAAAGCAGTCAGAACTTTCCGAAACGGCACGGCTCGCAAACGAGACGGGACAGTCCGTTGTTTCCGTCGCTGAAGAAAACGTAGCGGCAGCACATCAGCCTGACGTTCCCAAAGCGGCGGTGCGGTCTGCGAAGGGGACAAGGCAGTTCGACGCTGTCCAGGCGGCGCCGGCTGAAAAGAAAACGGAACAGCCCGACGTCTTCGGAGCGTCACGGTCTGCATCGGAGACAGGGAAGAAAACGGCATTGACGGAAAGAACTCAAAGGAGGAGATCCCCCATGGCGGGACGCGTGATCGTAGTGACCTCAGGAAAGGGCGGCGTCGGCAAGACGACGACGACGGCCAACATCTCCATGGCTTTGGCCAAGCTGGGCAAAAAAGTCGTGGTCGTCGACGGCGATACGGGACTTCGTAACCTCGACATCATCCTCGGATTGGAAAACCGCATCGTCTATACGCTGGTCGACGTCGTCGAGGGCAGCTGCGAGCTGAAAAAGGCTCTGATCCGCGACAAGCGCGTCGATGGACTTTACCTGCTGCCCACGGCTCAGACCCGTCAGAAGGACTGCGTCAGTGAAGAGCAGATGAAAGCCCTCAGCGACGAGCTGAAGAAGGACTTTGAATTCGTCCTTTTCGACTGCCCTGCCGGCATCGAATCGGGATTCAAAAACGCTTCCGCCGGCGCCTCCGAAGCCCTGGTGGTGACCACGCCCGACGTGGCTCCCGTGCGCGACGCCGATCGCATCATCGGCATGCTCGAGGCCCAGGGCAAAGAGCGAATCCATTTGATCATCAACCGTCTGGTGCCGAAGATGATGCGCAAAGGCGACATGCTCGGGGTCAGCGACGTGCTCGACATCCTTTCCGTCCCGTTGGTCGGCGTGGTGCCCGAGGACGACCTGGTGCTGCGTTCGTCCAACAACGGCGAGCCTCTGACGCTTTCGCCCAACTCTCCGGCGGCGACGGCTTTTACCAACATTGCACGCCGTCTGCTGGGCGAGGAAGTCCCCTTCCTCGACGTGGAGAACATGGACAAAGGCTTCCTTGCCAGCCTTCGCCATTTCTTTGGCCGTAAGTAGGTGATCGCGATGGCATCTATGACTGATTTTCTGAACCGGATCTTCAAACGGACGAAATCCAAGGACAACGCCAAAAAACGTCTGCAGATTGTGCTCATGCACGACCGCAAGGATATCTCTCCCGAGATCATGGCGGCGATCCGCGAGGACATTCTTAAAGTCATCAGCAAATACATGGACGTTGACAACACAGGAATCGATATCGACCTGAACGATGACGAGAACATGGTGGCGCTCGAAGTTTCCGTGCCCGTGAAGGGCATGAAGCGGGCCTCTACGGCCATAGGCAGGGTGGCCGAGAAAAACAACGCGTGATGAACGACCATGGTTCCTGGCGGGATACGCTGGGTGCGCTGGATTATCCGCTGCTGATCGCCGTCGGACTCATGTATCTGACCGGCGTGGCGACGATTTACAGCGCTGCCGGCGGACCGGCAGGCCTGGGCAGATTTTATGCCGGGCGTCAGCTGATCTGGGGCGCCGTGGCGGCCGTGATGCTGGCCGTGATGCTGCGGCTGGATTACGAGTTTTTTCTCGACGCTTCCTATTGGCTCTACGGCTGCTGCTGTCTGCTGTTGCTGCTGCTGTTCGTGATGGGACATCGGGCCAAGGGCGCTCAGTCGTGGATCAACTTGGGATTCTTCAAAATCCAACCGGCGGAATTTGTCAAATTGGGATTGGCCTTTGTGATGGCGCATCATCTGACGCTTTTTCCGCCGTACAACCTGAAAAATTTTGCCGGGGCGCTGGCGCTCGGAGGCGTTTCCGCGCTGCTGGTACTCGTGCAGCCCGATCTCGGCAGCGCGCTGGTCTACGGCGTCATGATCTTTGTGGCGCTGTTGGTGGCGGGCGCGCCGAAGCGCTATCTGCTCTCGTTGGTGGGTGGCGCGGCGGCGCTGCTGCCGTTGGGCTGGATGTTTCTGAAGGAGTATCAGAAGAAGCGGATTCTCGTGTTCATCAATCCGGAGCTGGATCCTCTCGGCGCCGGATACAACGTGATCCAGTCGCGCATCGCCGTGGGGTCGGGGCGTTTCTTCGGCAAGGGGTTCATGCAGGGGGCGCAGAGCAAACTGCGCTTTTTGCCGGAGCCGCATACCGATTTCATCTTCAGCGTTTTTGCCGAGGAATTCGGTCTGGTGGGCGGGCTTTTTGTGCTGGCGCTGCTGTCGTTTATTCTCTGGCGCATGATCCGCGTTGCCCTGAGGGCGCGCAGCGTGACGGTCAAGATCCTTGTGGCGTCGTTGTCGGCGTCACTGTGGTTTCACAGTTTCGAAGCGATCGGCATGAGCATGGGGCTGCTTCCCGTGACGGGGCTGCCTCTGCCGCTGATGAGCTACGGCGGCAGTTCGCTGCTGGCGACGGTACTGGCGATCGGCGTGACGGTGAAGCTGGGCGCACAAAACGAGATCAGCCGCCGCGAAAACGCGGTGCCGGATTCGCGGACGCCGTATTCGGTGCGTCGTTCCTGACGCGCTTATGAACTTGCGATTCAGAGCGCGGAGATTCTTTTTTGCCGCCGCGCCGTGAGCTTCTTTACTCGATTAAGGATGATTGATTTTGCGATTTGAAGAATTTGACGATCCGCGCTGGCCATTGATCGCCGGGGCGAAATGGCCGTCGCGGTACGCCTGCTCCGAATGGGGGCGCACGAAGCCGAAGGAAAACGCCGATTTTCGCGTGTGCTTTTGTTTCCCCGACGTGTACGAGGTGGGCATGAGCTATCTCGGCTTTCAGCTGCTCTATCCCTGTACGAAAAACATGGACGGCGTCGACGCGGAACGCGCGTACTGTCCGTGGATCGACATGGAGCAGTCGCTGCGCGAAGCGCGGCTGCTTCTTGGGTCGATCGAATCGGGGCGGGCGCTGAAAGATTTCGACGGGCTGGGCTTTACGCTTCAGCACGAGATGAGCTTTACGAACATCCTCACCATGCTCGATCTGGGCGGCGTGCCTCTGCTGGCGTCACGCCGGGCGGACGCTGATCCGATCGTCATGGCCGGCGGACCGGCGGCGCTGGTGCCGGAACCTGTGGCCGATTTTATCGATATTTTCTGCCTCGGCGACGGCGAGGTCGTCAACCCGCCGCTGTTCGATCTGCTGAAAAAGACGAAAGGACGGGCGCGGATCGAGCGGCTGCGCGCCGCGGCCGAGCTTGACGGCACATATGTGCCCGCGCTGACGTCGTGTACTTACGACGAGTCGGGCGCGCATTTTGCATCGAAGTTCCCGCTGCCGCGAAAGCGCCTGATCTGCCGCGACATGGACGCAATCGCGCCGGAGGGCATGATCGTCCCCGCTTCGGGCATCATCCACGACCGCGTGGCGGTGGAGCTGTTCCGCGGCTGTTCGCGCGGCTGCCGTTTCTGTCAGGCGGGCATGATCTACCGGCCCATCCGCGAGCGCAGTCCGGAAGTCGTCGACAAGTGCATCCGCGCGCTGATCCGTCAGACGGGCTGGGAAGAGTGCAGCTTGGTCTCGCTGGCCAGCTGCGATTATCCGCAGATCGGAACGCTGCTCCAATCGCTGTCGAACCTTCACGACGACGGGATCAAAGTCAGTCTGCCGAGCCTGCGCGTGGACAATTTTTCCGTCGGCCTGGCGGCGGGGCTGGAAGTGATGAAAAAGGGCGGTCTGACGCTGGCGCCCGAGGCCGGGTCGCAGCGCATGCGCGACGTAATCAACAAGGGCGTGACCGAAGCCGATCTCGACGCGGCGCTGAACGCGGCGTTCGAGCACGGCTGGCAGAAGATCAAGCTCTACTTCATGATGGGGCTGCCCACGGAAACCGACGACGACCTGCGGGGCATCGTCGATCTGGCCGAACGCGCCGCTTCGATCGGCCGCCGCCACAGCAAACGCGCGGCGATCAACGTGTCCGTGGCCGGTTTTGTGCCGAAGGGGCACACGCCGTTCCAGTGGGCGGCGCAGAACACGCGCGAGGAGCTGGCGCGCAAGGGCGCTTTTATGAAGAAGCAGGTCAAATCGCGCGCGATCAGCTTTAAATACCACGAGTCGGAGCAGTCCTTCATCGAGGGCGTGCTGGCGCGCGGCGACCGCCGCGTCGGCCGCGCGATCCTCGAAGCGTGGCGGCTGGGCGAGCGCTTCGACAGCTGGAGCGAGACGTTCAGTCTCGAGCGCTGGATGGAAGCGTTTGCCCGCGCCGGCATCGATCCGGCGTGGTACGCCCAGCGAGAGCGCGCCGAAGACGAGGCGTTCCCGTGGGACCATATCGACACCGGCGTGTCCAAATCGTTTTTGCTGCGCGAATATCGCCGCGCGCGGGAAGCGAAGGTCACCCGCGACTGCCGCTCTTTCGGCTGCAACGCCTGCGGCTGGGAGCGGCGCGGCTGCGAGTGGAGCGAGGCGAACGCATGAGCCGCCTCCGCGTGATTTTCGAGAAGCGGAATTTTGCCTGCTTCGTGCGCCACGTGGAACTGCCGCAGCTTTTCGGCCGCATCGCCCGCCGCGCCGGGCTGAAAGTCGCCCTGACGCAGGGCATGTCGCCGCATCCGCACATCGTCATGGGGCCGGCGCTGCCGGTGGGCGTGATTTCGCTGTGCGAAGCGGCGGAGATCTGGTTCGAAGAGAACGTCTCGCCCGAGGAAGCGCTGGAGAAAATGAACGCCCAGGCGCCGACGGGGTTCCGTTTTCTCAGGGCTGTCCGCATTGCGCCCGACGCCATGTCGCTGAACAAGTGTTTTGACGCCGCTTCTTACTGGCTCTGTCCGCGCGATATGGACAAGCTGCCGGCGGTGAAGCGCGTCCTGTCGGAGGAGTTCGGCGGGGAGATTCTGCTGGAGCTGCACGAATGCGGCGACGGACTCGAACTGGTCATGCACGATCCGTCGCAGACCGGTCCCGGCGCGCTCGTCAAGGCGCTGGTCGCCCGCGAAGCGATCTCCGGCTGGCCGGAGATCTGCATCGCCCGGCTCTGTCTGGGGCGCTGGCGCGCCGACAAGGGCGAGATCGCGCCGTTGCTGTGAACCGCCGGAAACGAAGACCTCCGCTTCCTGAAAAAATTCCCGCGGCGAAAAACGGAGCGCCGGCGACGGCATGAAACAAAAAGCACATAGCATGAACGGTCTCGGCGGCTCGTTTTGAGGCGTAACGTTCCACGTGGAACATGACGCGCGGAAAATCCGGCCGGACGCGGGCGCAAATTTTCATGCGCTTTTTTCGCGCCGCGGCGGCTTTCGCTCCAGGCGGTTTTCGATAAAATCCTGTATTTTCGGAGGCGTGGAAATGAACCAGCCGGATATACTCATCCTGGCGAACACCATCGACCCTGAAGAAGCCCGCGTGGCGATCGTGGAAAACGGCCGCCTGAGCGAGCTCTTCGTCGAACGGATGTGGGAATGCCAGAAGAGCGGGGAAATATACAAAGCGCGCGTGGAAAGCGTTCTGCCCGGCATGAACGCGGCGTTCGTCGGCCTCGGCGACGGACGGAACGGTTTTCTTTATCTGAACGACGCGCGCGGCGTGAAGGTGCAGCAGAACGGCGAAGTGCTGGTGCAGGTCGTCAAGACGGCGCGCAAGAACAAGGGCGCCCGCGTGACTGCGCGCATTTCGCTGCCCGGGCGCTATCTTGTGCTCGTGCCCGGCGGCCGCGACGTGGGGGTGTCCAAACGCATCGTCAAGGAAGAGGAGCGAGGCCGTCTCAAGGAGGCAATCCGCGCCTTGGACACGGCCGGTTACGGCGTGATTTTGCGCACGGCCTCGGAAGGCGTAGACGCCGACGCGCTGGCCGACGATTTCGAGCGGCTGAAAAAGCTCTGGCGCGACATCGAGGACAGCGCCGCCAAGCAAACGGCTCCCTGTCTGCTCTACAAGGACATGGGACTGGTCGGGCGCGTGCTGCGCGACGAGCTGAGCTCCGAAGTGTCGCAGATCGTCGTCGACAATCAGGAGGAATACGACCGCGTCGGCGATTATCTGGAACGTTACAGCGCCGCGGAGAAAACGCCGGCGCTGGGATTCCACCGCAGCAACATCCCGCTGTTCGAATATTACGACGTCGAAAAGGAAATCGACGCGCTGCTGGACAACAAGGTCTGGCTCAAGTCCGGCGCTTATCTCGTCGTCGATCAGACGGAAGCGCTGACGGTGATCGACGTGAACACGGGCAAGTACACCGGCGGGCATAATTTGCGCGAGACGGTGCTGGCCACTAACCTCGAAGCGGCCGAAGAGATCGCTTGGCAGCTGAAGCTGCGCTCCATCGGCGGCATCGTCGTCGTCGATTTTATCGACATGGAGCCGGAAGAGGACAAAAAGGCGCTGCTGGCGAAACTTGACGAGGTCTTCGCGGCGGATCGCTGCCGCGTGCGCGTCTACGGGATCTCTCAGCTTGGCCTGGTGGAGATGACGCGCAAGCGCGCACGGGCCGATCTGAGATCGGTGCTGACGCGTCCTTGCCCGCTGTGCGGCTCCGGTTCGCGGGTGCTGAAGGAGGATTCGCTGGCGCTGATGCTGAAGCGCTTCATCCGCAAGGTCTTCCTTTCCGGACGCGCCGAGGCCGTGCTCGTGGACGTCAACGAATCGGTGGCGGCTTACGCGGCGCAGGTCTACCTGAGTCTGTGGGAAGAGACGTTCGGCCGGAAAATTTTTTTGCGCGGGCGGCTGGACATGCCGCTGGAAAAATTCCGCCTCGACCTGCAGGGCTCGCTGAACAGCATTGAATCGCGCCTCGAACTGATGCGCAGCAGAGGAGATACCAGCGTTGTTTATCGAACGACTGACCCTTAAAAATTTCAAAAGTTTTGGCGGCACGCACGAGCTTCCTTTCGCGCCGGGCTTCACGGCCATCGTGGGCCCGAACGGCAGCGGCAAGAGCAACATTCTGGACGGGCTGCGCTGGGTTCTCGGCGAGAGCGGTGCGGCCCGTCTGCGCATCACCCGCCAGAGCGACCTGATCTTTCAGGGATCGGCCGGCCTTTCCGAGGCGTCCGAGACCGACGTGACGCTCGATCTCAACGACGGCGGCGCCCGCGGCAGTCTGCGCCGCCATCTTGACGCCGCGGGCGGGACGGTTTACGTCAACGGCGCCCGCATGCGCATCCAGGATCTGACGCAGTTCAAACAGCAGTGGCGTCTCGAGGGCGACCGTTCGGCCTTCATCGGTCAGGGCGAAGTGGGCGCGGCCGTCCTGCAGAAGCCGTTCCAGCGCCGCCTGCAGCTGGAAGAACTCTTCGGCATCGACCTGTACCGCAAAAAACGCGACGCCGCCCTCGACGAGCTGAAACAGTCCGGCGACGAGCTGCTGCGCCTGCACACACTGATGGGCGAGCTGCGGGCGCGCCGCGAGGAGATCGCGCCGGATCTTCAAAGCGCGCGCAAGGCCAAAGACTATCAGGAACGCCTCGAAGACCTGCGCCGCGTTCTGTATCATTATCGGCGCTGCAACGAAGAAACGCGGCTAGAAACGCTCGGACGGAAGCATGAAGAGGCCGCCTCGCAGCTCGAGTCGGCGGAACGCTGGGCGTCGTTGTGGAAAAACGCCCTCGAACGCCTGCGCGCCCGGGGCAGCGAATACGCGCGTCGCCGCGGCGAGCTGAACGACGAATTGGAGGAACTGACGCCGCGCCTCGACGACGCGCTGCGCCGCGAGATGGCGCTCAACGCGGAAAAGAGCGAGAGCGAATTCGCGGCGCGCCGCGCCAGCGAAGAGCGCGACCGTCTTGAAGAACAGCTGAAAAAAGAAGAAATTCTGCGCAGCGAGCTGGCTGTCCAGGCCGGCCGGCTGACGCAGGAGTCGTCGTCGCTGGACGTGCAGATCCACGATTTGGAAGACCGCTTGGCAAGCCGCGACGCCGCGCTGGAAGAGACGCGCCGCAAACGTCGGGAACTGCTGGAACGCGAAGCCGGCCTGCTGGAAGAAGCGCGGCAGATGGAAGCCCGCGCCGAAACGCTGGGCCTGCAAAGCCGCGAGCGCTCCGCCGTGCTCGACGACCTGCGCGCCAAACGCGACGGAATGGTCTCGAAAATGACCGAGTCCGACGAGGCGCTGGAAGCGCTCGAAGACGCGCTCGAACAGCTGGAGAAAAAACGCGGCGAGGCGGCGGCCCAGAGCCAGGAGATGGCGATCCGCGCCCAGAGCGTGCGCCGCTCCATCGCCAAGGGCGAGGCCGAACTCGACAGCCTTTTGCAGCGCGCCGAAGCGGGGCTTTATCCGCGCCCCGTGCAGATGGTGCTCTCCGCCGTCAAGCTCGGGCGTCTGAAGATCGAGACGATCCCCGCCGTCGAAGGCTTTTCCTGCGACGGCTCGCTGGCTCCCTGCCTCGAAGCCTATCTGGGCGGCCGCCAGTACTGGCTGCTCGTCGACACGATGGCGCAGGCCCGCGTCGGCATCGATCTGCTCAAAGAACGCAGCGGCGGGCGCGCGACATTTTTGCCTTTGGAGCGCTGCCGCAGTCCCCGGCCGGGGAAAGCGCCCGCGGGAAGCGGCGTGCTGGGCTGGGCCATCGATCTGGTCGCTCCGGACAAACGCTGGCTGCCAGCCATGGAGCACCTGCTCGGCGACCTGCTGGTCGTCAAGGATTACGACACCGGCGCGCGTCTGGCGGCGACGGCGCGTTACCCGATCGTCACGCTCGACGGCGAAGTTTTTTCGCCTTCCGGCACCGTCAGCGGCGGCAAGAACGCCCGTTCCGCGGGAGCGATCACGCTGCGCAACATGATCGACGAGACGGAAAAACGGATCGCCGCCGACAAAAAAGCGCAGTCGGAGATCGCCAACGCCCTCGAAGCGGCCGAGCGCGCCGAGGCGAAAGCCGGAGAAGCGCTGGAAAAACAGCGCGCCGCCGCTTCCGAACAGAAATCGCGGACCGAAGCGCTGCGCCGCGCCCTGCGCGAGCAGACCGAGGAACTGAACGCTCTGCTTCAGGAAGACAGCAATTCGGCGGAGCGCATCGACCACTGCCGCGCCGAGGCGAAAAAGATGCGCGAAAGCGCCGCCCAGGCCCGCGCCGGGATCGACGCCCTGCCGCTGTCCGCCGGCGACGACGCCGAAAGCGCCCGCCTTGCCGAGCTGCGCACGCAGGGGCTGCTGACCGGCGAACGCCTGACGGCCAAAAAGGGCGAACTGGAAAAGAGCGTGCGCGCCGTGAGCGACCTGCGCCGCGCGCTCAGCGCCAACTCCGAGGAGTCGCGGCGCATCGTGCAAAAGCTGGCCGAACTGGCCGGGCGGCAGGAAACGATCTTGAAGGAAAAGGCCGGGCGCGAGGCCGAAAAACGAGCCGTGCAAGATCAGATCGCCGAGCTGGACAAGCACAACGCTGACGCGGCGCGGCGCATGGAGCGCCAGCTGCTGCGCAGCCAACGCGCCCAGACCGCGTTCGACGCGCTCACCCGCGACGAGCTGATGGCCCGCAATGAGATCGAAAAGTCCCGCGAGCGCCTTGACAGCCTGATCGCCGACAACGAGGAGAAATATCCCTATCCGGCGGATTTCGTCCCCGGCGACGAGAGCGTCGACAAGCTCGAGAACAGCTGCCGCTACGTGGAGCGCTCGCTCAAGGAACTCGGCGACGTGAACATGGGCGCGCTGTCGGAAGAGCAGTCGCTGGCCGAACGCCTCGACTTCCTCGGCGGCCAGCTCAAGGACGTGCAGCAGGGCATGGACGAACTGCGCGGCCTGATCGCCGGCACCGACAAACAGGCGGGAACGATGTTCAACGGCGCGCTCGTGAAGATCGACCGCCGCTTCGACGAACTGTTCCAGCGCCTTTTCGGCGGCGGCGAAGCCCATCTGAAAGCGCAGGAAGAAATGGACCTTTGGGAAGCCGGCGTGGAGATCGTCGCCCGTCCGCCCGGAAAGAAGCCGCTGTTCCTCGCCCAGCTTTCCGGCGGCGAACAGTCGCTGACGGCGCTGTCGCTGCTGTTCGCCTCTATGGAAGTGGCCAAAGTGCCGCTGGCCGTGCTCGACGAAGTGGACGCGGCGCTCGACGAGGCCAATCTGACGCGCTTCGCACAGATGGTGGCCGATTACTCGAAGAACCTGCAGGTGATCGCCATGACCCACCGCCGCCAGACCATGGAACACGCCGAAGTGATGTACGGCGTCACCATGTCCGAACCCGGGCTGTCGCAGATCGTTTCCGTCAAGGTAGACCAATGGGACTAGACCGCGTTAAAAAAGAGATCGCCCCGCCTGCGGACGGCGAGGCGATTCTCTACGGATTTCTGCATATGCGTCAGCCCGACGTAGGGCCGCGCGTCAACATGGACACGGTGCTGCTGGCCGGCTTCGCCCGGCCGCGCGCCGGCGAGCGCGTGCTCGAACTGGGCTGCGCCCACGGCGGCGTTTCGCTGATCTTGGCAAAACGTTTCCCGCAAAGCCGTTTCGAAGGGCTGGACGTTCAGTCCCGGCTGATCGAACTGGCGCGGGAAAACGCCGCGCGCAACGGACTGACGGCGAACGCCCGCTTCGAGACGGGCGACCTGCGCGAGCACCGCCGCCTCTACGATCACCAGAGCTTCGACGCGGTCGTCGTCAATCCGCCCTATGAAGACCCCGGCTTCGGCCGCCGCGCCGAGGCGAAAACGAACCGGCTGGCCCGCCAGGGCGAGATGTGCTTGCTGACCGACGTGTGCGACGCGGCGCGCTTCCTGCTGAAAAACGGCGGCCGCCTCTTCATGGTCATGCGCGCGCTGCGCCTGGCCGAAACGCTGGCGCTGCTGCGGGCGCGCCGCCTCGAACCGCGCGAACTGCTGATGGTCCATCCCGCGCCGGGCAAAAACGCCTCCGTGTTCCTCGTCGAGGCGCGGCGCAGCGGAGGGGCGGCCGTGACCGTGCCGCCGCCGCTGTTCATTTACGACGAAAAGGGCGACTACACCCCCGAGCTGAGGCGCTTTTACGCGCCCGCGCCGCCGCTGCCGTAAAACAAAATCCACCGCGGCGGAGCGGAGAAAAACGAAGGCTACCGCCAAGACACGGAGACACGAAGAAAAACCTGAAAAATGTGACGTTTGTCCCATGCGTTCTTTTTAAGTTCGATGTTTTTCTCTGTGTCTCCGCGGTGGCTTTTGTTTTACGACAGAGAAAGGAAGCTGGAACGATGCCGCTGATCCTGATCCCGACGCCCATCGGCAACATGGGCGACATCACGCTGCGCGCGCTGGAAGAGCTCAAGTCCGCCGACCTGATCGCCTGCGAGGACACGCGCCGCAGCGGCCTGCTGCTGAACCATTACGGCATCAAGCGCCCGCTGATGAGCTATCAGAAGTTCAACGAACAGTCCCGCGTGGACGAACTGCTGGCGCGCCTCGCCAACGGCGAAAAGATCGCCGTGATCAGCGACGCCGGCACGCCCGGCATGTCCGACCCAGGCTACGTCGTTTTGAAAGCCGCCGTCGAAGCGGGGCTGTCCGTCGACGTTCTGCCCGGCGCGACGGCCTTCGTGCCGGCCGTGCTGCTGTCGGGGCTGGAGCCGCATCCTTTTTCGTTCGTCGGCTTCCTTTCCGACCAAAAGGGCGAGCGCGTCGCGGCGCTGGAAAAACTGAAAGGCCATCCCTACACGATGGTCTTTTACCTCTCGCCGCACAAGGCCGCGAAGCAGCTCGAAGACTTCCTCGCCGTGCTCGGCGACCGCCGCGCCGCGCTGGTGCGCGAGATCAGCAAAGTCTATCAGGAAGCGCGCCGCGGCGCGCTCTCCGAGATCATCGCTTCGGTATCCGATGGCGTGAAGGGTGAGCTGGTCCTCGTCGTCGAAGGCGCCGCCGAAACGCCGCCGTCCGACGGCGCCTGGCGGGAAGAGGCGCTGCGGTTGCGCGCCGAAGGGGCCCCCGTGAAGCGGATCGCCGAAGAGCTTGCATCGCGGTTCGGCATGCCGAAGAACAAAATCAAATCGTGGCTTCTTGAGCCGCATAGCTGAAAATCTGTTACAATAATAAAACATTCCGCCGCGTACGGAATCGCGGCGGAATGTTTTTTGTCGCGGGATGAAGCGGCCCCGACGGCCGCATTTTTTACAGGCAATGGAGGCATGAACAATGGCTGAAAAGAATTTCTACATCACCACGCCGATTTATTATGTCAACGACGTGCCCCACATCGGGCACGCCTACACGACCATCGCCGCCGACGCCATGGCGCGCTACAAGCGCATGGACGGCTGCGACGTGTTCTTTTTGACCGGCACCGACGAACACGGCCAGAAAGTCAGCGAAAGCGCCGCCCAAAAGGGCATGACGCCGCAGCAGCTCACCGACGAGCTGGCGCAGAATTTCCGCGATCTGCTGCCGCTCATCGACGCCAGCAACGACGACTTCATCCGCACCACCGAAGCGCGCCACGTCAAAGTCGTACAGCAGATCTTCAAAAAACTGCTCGATCAGGGCGACATCTACAAGGGAACGTACAAGGGCTGGTACTGCGTGCCCTGCGAGACCTACGTGCCCGAAGCCAGCCAGGGCGAGAACCACACCTGCCCCGACTGCCACCGCCCGCTCAAGGAGATGGAGGAGGAAAGTTATTTCCTGCGCACCTCGGCCTACGCCGACCGGCTGCTCAAGTTCTATGAAGAACATCCCGACGCCATCAAGCCGAGAGTCCGCTACAACGAGGTGGTCAGCTTTCTGCGCATGGGCATGAAAGACCAGTCCATCTCGCGCACCAGCGTGCCGTGGGGCATCCCCGTTCCCGGCGACGAAGAGCACACCATCTACGTCTGGTTCGACGCCCTCATCAACTATCTCACTGCCTGCGGCTACGGCAGCGACGAGGCGAAGATGAAAAAGTTCTGGCCCGTCGTCAACCACCTCGTCGGCAAGGACATCATCCGCTTCCACTGCATCGTCTGGCCGATCATGCTGCTCGCTCTCGGCCTGACGCCGCCCGCCTGCGTGTACTCGCACGGCTGGTGGACCCGCGACGGCGAGAAGATGTCCAAGTCCAAGGGCAACGTCGTCGATCCGCACGAGATGGTCGCTCTCTACGGGTCCGACGTGTTCCGCTACTTCCTGCTGCGCCAGGTCACTTTCGGCCTCGACGGCGATTTCTCCGAACTCGCGCTTGTGCAGCGCATCAACTCCGATCTGGCCAACGACCTCGGCAACCTGCTCAGCCGCACCGTCACCATGATCGAGAAGTACCGCGGCGGCACAGTGCCCGCGCCCGCGGCGCTCGAACCCCTCGACGCGGAAGTGCGCGATCAGGCTTTGGAGGCCTTCGCCGAGTACCGCGCCTTCATGGACAACTATCAGTTCGACGACGCCCTCAAGGCTCTGTGGAGCATGATCGGGCGCGCCAACAAGTACATCGACGAGACCATGCCGTGGAAACTCGGCAAGGACGAATCGCTGGCCGACCGTCTCGACACCGTGCTGGCCACGCTGGCCGAAGAACTCAAGCTCGCCGCGCTGATGCTGGCCCCCGTGATGCCCAAGACCGCCGTCAAGATCTGGGCGCAGCTCGGCCTGAGCGGCGACGTGAAAGACCAGCGCTTCGGCGACTACCGCTGGGGCGGCATGGGCGAAGCGCGCCCGACCGTCCGCCGCGGCGAAGGCGTGCTCTATCCCCGCATCGACCTCGACGAGTGGAAGAAGCAGGCCGAAGCGCGCGCGAACGCCAAAAAAGGCCTTGCCGCCGACCCCGGCGAACACGAGCCGGAAATTTCCATCGACGACTTCGCCAAGGTGGAGCTGCGCGTCGCGCAGATCGTCCACGTGGAGCCTGTCCCCAAGTCGCGTTCGCTCTACAAGCTCGACCTCGACCTCGGCTACGAAAAGCGCGTGATCGTGTCGAGTATCAAGGATTTTTACAAGCCCGAGGATCTGGAAGGCCGCCGCATCGTCGTCGTGGCCAACCTCAAACCCGCCAAGATGTGCGGCGTCATGAGCAACGGCATGCTCCTCGCCGCCGGCTCCGGCGCGCCCCACACGCCCGAGGAAAAGCTCTCGCTGCTCGCCCCCGTGGAGGACATCCCGCTGGGCAGCCGCGTGCACTAGGGATTTTTATTGAAATAACCTCTGTGGCAAAGCGTTGGAGGAGTTCGAAACCCCAATCTCAACGCAACGCTGATTCCTGATGGGAACTAGGAGAAAACGCCGGAAAAGCCAATAGCCGTTATTCGGCTATTGGCTTTTCCGGTATTTTTCTTCTTTTGCGTATTTGCTGAAGATCCGCGATGATAACTGAGAAGAATACCCCATATCTTTATAGCCGAGTTTTTTGAGCAGTTCCATGCTCGGCTTATTTTCTGTGTCTGTATAACTGATAAAAACGCATTCAGGGTATCTTTTATGGAGTGTTTCTATCAAGGCATTTAATGATTCGAATGCATAGCCTCTTCGATGGTGTTTGCAGGAAAAAGTGTATCCGAGTGAAATTGAATCGTCTTTGGGAATCGCTGCAATCTCGCCAATCATTTCATCGCTGTCTTTTAAAGCAACCGCTATCATAAATGGGGCTGACAGCGTCATTTCGTCATCTTTTCGCCTTTTAATCAAAGCGATTATTCCAGTTCGTTCTTTTGTCTGACCGCGCTGGTATCGGTTGCATATTTTATTATTTCGATACTCGTGCATTATGTCCGCGTCTTTTTCTGTGACATTGCGCAGTCTTAATCGCGGCGTTTCTAGAAATATCATGTGCTCATTGATCCTCCTTTCCGACATCTATGACTTGTACTGCCGATTATACATGATGAAGGATGGATTGCGTGAAATATGACGCCTGATGGGTTTTCGTTAAAAGGGCCCGGGATTCTCCAGTCCTTTTTGATGTTGTGTCAAAAACTGCATAAAGTTGGCGGCGCCCGGCATGTTCAATGACACTTTTCAATGCAAACTTACATAGGAGAGTATGGGATAGAAACAAAAGCGTTCGCCATTCAATTTTATTATTGCATGGCGTTTCCCCATATTCTATAATATGAACCGCGTCTCAAGATCGTTTCGCGCCGGAAAGCTTCGAGTGCTTTTTTGCGTTTCCGGCAGAAGGAAATAAAATGGAAAAAGGAGAACGGAACATGTCGTACAAAAGGATTTTGACGGTGCAGGACATCTCCTGCGTCGGGCAGTGCTCGCTGACCGTGGCCCTGCCCATTTTGTCCGCCTGCGGGCTGGAAACGGCGATCCTGCCGTCCGCCGTGCTTTCCACGCACACCGGCGGTTTTACGGGCTACACGTTCCACGACCTGACGGCGGAAATGCCGCGCATCGTCGAACATTGGAAGCGCGAACAGATCCGTTTCGACGCGGTGTACAGCGGCTATCTGGGCAACGCTTCGCAGACCGAATACCTCAAGGAAATTTACGGCACGCTGCTTCAGCCCGGCGGCCTGCGCATCGCCGATCCGGCCATGGCCGACAACGGACGGCTCTATCCCGGCTTCGACGCGGCCTACGTGGAGGCCATGCGCGGCTTCGTCTTCGCCGCCGATCTGATCCTGCCCAACATCACTGAGGCGGCCCTGCTTTCCGGCATGGAATACCGCGAGCGGTACGACGAAAGCTACGTCGACGCCCTGCTCGCCGCGCTTCGCGAAGCCGGCGCCCAAACCGTGGTGCTGACGGGCGTCAGTTACGACGACGCGACGACGGGCGTCGTGGTGGACGACGGCGTGCAGAAACTCTATTACCGCCACGAAAAGCTGCCGAAGGGCTGCCACGGCACCGGCGACGTCTTCGCGTCCGTGTTCGCCGGCACGCTGACGGGCGGAAAATCCGCCTACGACGCGGCCGTTGCCGCCGCCGACTTCACGCTGCACTGCATTCGGTTCACCTCGCAGGATCCTTCGCACTGGTACGGCGTCAAGTTCGAGCCGCTCCTGCGCGAGCTGACCGAACGGCTCAAGTAGCGCCGGAACGTTTCGGCAGAGTTTTCTTGGCCTCGCGGCAAAAAACGCCGCCCGCCTCGGAGGATGCTTCGGAGCGGGCGGCGTTTTTGCGTCGCGTTTTTTTACAGATTCTTTTTGAAGAACGCCTCGATGGTGTCGAAGGGGATCGTTTCGGGGCGGTCGTACAGGTCGGTGTGACTGGCACCGGGGATGATCATGAGCTCCTTGTTGCCGCCGGTAAGTTTTTTGAAGGCGTCCTCGCTGAAGTAACGGGAATGCGCCTTTTCGCCGTGGACGAGCAGCACGGCGGAACGGATCTCGGAAGCGTAGGCGAGGAGCGGCATGTTGAGGAAGGAGAGCGCGGACGTGACGTTCCAGCCGCCGTTGCTGTTGAGGGAGCGTTTGTGATAGCCGCGCGGCGTCTTGTAATAATCGTAATAATCGACGAGGAACTGCGGCTCGGCGGGGCGGACGTCGGGCAGGCCGCCGGCCAGGGCATAGCTTCCGTTCCGGTAATCTTCGGTGCGCTGGGCGTTCAGCTGCTGACGCAGCTTGAAGCGGCCTTCCGCATCCATCTGGTCGAAGTAGCCGTTGGCGGTGACGCGGCTCATGTCGTACATGGTGGAAGCCACGGTGGCCTTGACGCGGGTGTCCATGGCCGCCGCGTTCAGCGCCATGCCGCCCCAGCCGCAGATGCCGATGACGCCGATCCGTTCCGGATCGACGTTGTCCTGAACGGACAGAAAATCGACGGCCGCGGAGAAGTCCTCGGTGTTGATGTCGGGCGAAGCCACATAACGGGGTTCGCCGCCGCTCTCGCCGGTGAAGGACGGATCGAAGGCGACGGTCAGAAATCCGCGTTCGGCCATGGTCTGGGCGTACAGCCCGCTGGACTGCTCCTTGACGGCGCCGAAGGGACCGCAGACGGCGAGGGCGGAAAGCTTTTTGCCGCTGCTGTCCTTGGGAATGTACATGTCGGCGGCCAGAGCGATGCCGTAACGGTTTTTGAAGAGGACTTTTTTGTGCTCCACTTTCTCGCTTTTGGGGAAAACCTTGTCCCATTCCTGTTCCAGCTGCGGCGCGGCGGCCGTTGCTTCCGCCGCGAAGGCGGCTCTTGCCAGCGACATGGCGCCGAAGAGCGCGCCCAAGGTGAATTTTTTACCGATTTTCATGACGTTTTCTCCTTTCGTATGCCGGCGCGCTGCGCCGGGCGCATCGTACGCCGCCGGACCGCGCGGTGCGCGTCATTTCCTGCCGAGCGTACGGTTGCATTATAGGGATGTCGCGAATATATAGCAAATACCTTGGTTTCATGGCTGGCAATTCATTTGAAGCATAATACGTTCGACGAGCTCCGTTCTTCACGGGGAAAGCGGAGGGTGAAGCTTTTTGAACGCGCGCACGAAAGCCGTTCGTTCGCTCCGCTTTCGGTTTGACGGCGTTTGGGGTACAATGAACGATAAGCATCCGATTTTTGACGTGCAGCGGCGATGGCCGACGTCGGCCTTATTTAACGATGAATGTCCTGCGTGGAATATTTTGCGAAAAGAAATGGACGGAACGATGGACGCGAGGATGAGAGAAGAACGGCTCGAGATCGGCGGCATTCCCGTTTTGATCCGCGGAGAGACGGCTGAAAAGGCGTTTGTGATGATCCACGGCCGGGACGGCTGCAAAGAAGAGTGCCGCGATTTTTCGGAATTGGCGGCGAGCCGGGGCTGGCAGACGGCGGCGCTCGATCTGACGGGGCACGGCGAGCGGCGTGGAGAACGGGACGGCCTTGTCCCCTGGAAGGCTGTACCGGAACTTGAGACTGTGACGCATTGGGCGCGCTGCCGGTGGAAATCGTTTGCTTTGCGCGCGGTTAGCATCGGCGCGTGGCTTGGCATGCTGGCTTGTGCCGACGAGAAACTGGCGGGCGCCCTTTTCGTTTCGCCGTTGCTTGATATGGCCGGCTTGATCCGCAGGATGATGCAGCGTGCCGGAGTGAGCGAGGAGCGTCTGCGCCGTGAAAAAATCATCCGCACGGCGACGGGGGAGGAGCTTTCATGGCTGTATTACGAATACGCGCGTCAGCATCCGGCAAGCGTCTGGCGTCAACCGTGCGAAATTCTCCTGGCAGGCCGTGACGAATTGACGGACCGCGGCGCCGTGGAAAAGTTCGCGACGGCTTCGGGTGCCCGCGTGACGGTGATGGAAACAGGAGAACATTGGTTCCATACGCCGGAACAAACGGCTTTCATGCATCGCTGGGAAGAACGAGCGCTTGCCCGGCTGGAGGTTTTATCATGAACTACGTCGACAGCCACTGCCATCTCAACTCGCCGGAGCTGCGCGGCGGCATTCCCGCGGTGCTGGAGCGGGCGAGGGGCGCGGGCGTCGTTCGCATGGCGGTGATCGGCAGCACGCTGGCCGACAGCGCCGAGGCGCTGGAAATCTGCCGCCGGTACAAGCCGTACGGTTTGTTCTCCGTAGTCGGGATCCATCCGCACGAAGTCAAGGATCTGCCGGCGGGCGAACTGCCGCGGGAGCTGCTGGACACGGCCGCGCTTCCCGAAGTGAAAGCCTGGGGCGAGATCGGGCTCGACTACTATTACGACCTGTCGCCGCGCGCCGCGCAGATCGACAAGCTGGCGCAGCAGCTGGAAGCGGCCCGAGCGCTGAACAAGCCCGTGGTCTTCCACGTGCGCGACGCCTACGACGATTTCTGGCCGCTGGTGACGGCGGAACGCGCGCCGGAAAAGGCGGAGCTGCACTGCTTCACCGGCTCGCTCGACGACGCGCGCAGGGCGCTTGACCGCGGCTGGAAGATCGGCGTCACCGGCATGGTCACGTTCGCCAAAGCGGAGGATATCCGCGCCGTCGTGCGCGAGCTGCCGGCGGAAGCGATCCTGTGCGAGACCGATTCGCCCTGGATGTCGCCGAAGCCGTTCCGCGGCACGGTTAACGAGCCGTCGCGCGTGCCGCTGGTCTACCGCAAGGTGGCCGAAGTGAAAAACATGGCGCTGGACGAACTGACCGCCCAGGTCTGGCGCAACAACGCGGAATTTTTCGGTCTGGAGGAAAAAACACGTGTTTGAATACCGATTGATCGCCCAGGACCCGGAGACGGGGGCGCGTGCCGGCGAGTTCGTCACGCCGCACGGCGTGATCCCCACGCCGGTTTTCATGCCCGTGGGCACGCAGGCCACGGTGAAGGCCATGAGCCCCGACGAACTGAAGCAGATCGGGGCCGAGATCATCCTGTCGAACACCTACCATCTGTTTTTGCGCCCCGGTCCCGACCTGATCGCCAAGGCCGGCGGGCTGCACGGCTTCATGAACTGGGACCGCCCCGTCCTCACCGACAGCGGCGGCTTCCAGGTGTTTTCGCTGGCGGGCATCAGCAAGGTCATGGACGACGGCGTCGAGTTCCAGTCCCATCTGGACGGCACGCGCTACCTGATGACGCCCGAGCTGGCCACGCAGGTTCAGGAAAAGCTGGGAAGCGACATCGCCATGTGCTTCGACCAGTGCGTCAAGCTGCCCTGCTCGCGCGAACAGGCGCAGGATGCGGTGGAGCGCACGCTGCGCTGGGCGGCGCGCTGCAAAGCCGCTCATACCCGCGCCGACCAGGCGCAGTTCGGCATCGTGCAGGGGGCGCTGTTCGACGACCTGCGCGCCGCCTGCGCCGACGAGCTGGCGCGGATGGATTTCCCCGGCTACGCCGTCGGCGGCCTGTCGGTGGGCGAGTCGCACGCGGAGATGTACCGCTGCCTCGACGCTCTGATGCCGCATCTGCCGGAGCGCAAGCCGCGCTATCTGATGGGCGTCGGCCATCCCGCCAATCTGATCGAGGGCATCGCCCGCGGCGTCGACATGTTCGACTGCGTGCTGCCGACGCGCAACGGCCGCACCGGCACCGTGTTCACCCGCGACGGCAGGATGAACGTCAAGAACCGGCGCTACGCCGAGGACTTTTCGCCCATCGACGCCGAGTGCGATTGCTACGCCTGCCGCAACTTCACGCGCGCCTACGTGCGCCATCTCTATCGGGCCGGCGAGATCCTGGCGGTGCGGTTGCTTTCGTGGCACAACGTCCATTTCCTCGTCCAGCTCGTGGCCGGCGCGCGGCAGGCCATCGTCGAGGGACGCTTCGGCGAATACCGGCGCGAGTTTATGACGCGGTACGAAGGCGGCGCTTATCTTGAAAAAGTATGACAACATCGTTCCCGTCGATTTCTGGAACCCCGATCCGACAGTGATCGCCCGCGCCGCGGCGCTGATCCGCGCCGGCGAGCTGGTGGCCTTTCCCACCGAGACGGTCTACGGCCTCGGCGGCAACGCGCTGGACGGCGAAGCGGTGAAGAAAATTTACGCCGCCAAGGGGCGTCCCTCGGACAATCCGCTCATCCTGCATTTTCCCGGCCCCGAAGCGGCGGAGACGGCGGCGTACGTCGACGATCGCGCCCGGGGCCTGATGGAGCGCTTCTGGCCGGGGCCGCTGACGCTGGTGCTGCCGGCTCGCGACTGCGTGTCGAAGGAGGCGCGCGGCGGGCTGGCGACCGTCGGCTGCCGCATGCCCGACTATCCCGCGGCGCTGGCGTTCTTCGCCGCCTGCGGCGTACCCGTGGCCGGTCCGAGCGCCAACCGCAGCGGCCGCCCCAGCCCCACGAACGCGCGGACCGTGGCCGAAGACATCGGCTCCGCCGCGGCGATGATCCTCGACGCCGGCGAGTGCCGCGTCGGCGTCGAATCGACCGTGCTCGACGTGAGCGGCGCTGTGCCGGTGCTGCTGCGCCCCGGCGGCGTCGCCATGGAAGAGCTGCGGGAATTTCTCGGCGAAGTGGCGCTGCCCGTCGGCGTCAACGAATTGAAGCGCTCGCCGGGGACCCGCTACCGCCATTACGCGCCCGTCGTGGAAGTGCGCGTCTGGGAGCCGGGCGCGGCGTTCGACTGGCCGGAAAAGTTCACGTACATGGGCGTGGCGCTTCCCGAAAGAACGCCGGCGCGCCGGATCCATTTCGACAGCTTCGAAGCGTACGCCCACGGACTTTTCACGGCGTTGCGCGAGCTGGAAAAGGACGGTCTGCCCATCGTCGCCCAGTGGCCGCCGCTCGGCGGCATCGGCCGGGCCCTGCGCGACCGCATTTCCCGCGCCGCGGGGCTGCTCTGAAGCGAAAAAAATTTCCGACCTCCCGTGCGGGAGTCAGAAATTTTTTTGAAAAAAACCCGGCAAAAAAATTTTGGGGGCTTGTCAAAATCGAAAAGATCTGTATAATAACCACGTGTTCAGGAAACGCCCGGGTGGCGGAATTGGTAGACGCGCTAGATTCAGGTTCTAGTGGGCACGAGCCTGTGGGAGTTCGAGTCTCCCCTCGGGCACCATCTTTTTTTTGAAGATGGCAATGTCACCGATACGCGAGGGCTGCATCAAGCATTGCTTGGTGCAGCCTTTTTTTGTATTCTGCGCAGCCTTTTTTGCGCCGTGTCGCCCTTTTTGTAAACGGCGGCGAAGTCTGCGAACGACAGATTAACCACTTAAGTTCACTGAACGCCGAAAGTGAAGAAATTCATGTCGAAATTTTCTTTCTAGTGAGACTTTTATTCTGAATGTGTGGAGGTTGAGCACCGCATGGCTGAGTTTGTTCCGGTGAGCAAGGGGCGTCAGCGTCTGATTTTCGGCAGCGGACACGATGTGATTCCGCTTCCCGACATGGTGGAAGTCCAGCGCGAGTCCTACCGCAGTTTTTTCCAGGAAGGCGCGGCGCCTGGGGATCGCGAGTCCGTAGGCCTTCAGGAGCTTCTCGACGAGATTTCCCCGATCAGCAATTTCGACGGCAGTTTTCGTCTTGAGTTTCTGGGCTACGAGATCGACGAACCTTCCATGTCCCAGGAGGAGGCAAAACGCCGCGACTGCACGTGGCACCGTCCTATCAGGGCCAAAGTGCGCCTGCACAACGACCGTGCGCAGGAAGTGCGCGAGGAGGAGATCTACCTCGGCGATTTTCCCGTCATGACTCCGCGCGGCACCTTCATCATCAACGGTACCGAGCGCGTCGTCGTCAACCAGTTGGCCCGCAGCGCCGGCGTCTATTTCAAGTCCGAGCCAGGCGCCTCGGGCGCGCAGAACTATTCGGCGAAGATCATTCCCGAGCGCGGCGCCTGGGTGGAGTTCGTCATGGCCGGCGATTCGCTGTCGGTCAACATCGACAGCCGCCGCAAGCTGCCCGCTACTCTGCTGCTCAAAGCCTTCGGCCTGGGCACGAACGAGGAGCTGCTCAAGGCGTTCGGCGGCGTTGTGGAAGATCTGGACATCGTCACGGAAGAAGCGGCCGGCCGCCTGCTGGCCGAGTCGGTTACCGATTCCCGCGGACAGGTGCTGCTCCATGAAGGGACCCGACTTGACAAAGACGGACTCGAGCTGCTCTGGGAGCAGGGACGCACGTCGCTCAAGGTGTGGAACGTAGCCCCGATCTTTGTCTCCGCCCTCGAGAAGGAGAACACCAACAGCACCGACGAAGCCCTGCTGGAAATTTTGCGGCGCATGAGGCCGAACGAGCCCGTGCGCATCGAGGGCGCGCGCGAATACTTCGACGAATTGTTCCTTGACGTGCGCCGTTACACGCTGGGGCGTGTCGGCCGCTACAAGCTGAACCGCCGCCTGGGCCTGAATTTGAGAAAAGACGAGTACCTGCTCACGCTCGACGATTTGATCCGCATCGTCAAGGGGCTGGTCGCCCTGCGCGACACGGAAGAGCAGCGCGACGACGTGACGTTCCCCGAAATCGGCGAGGAATATACCGACGACATCGACCATCTCGGCAACCGCCGCGTCCGCTCCATCGGTGAACTGCTGCAGAGCCAGCTGCGTATCGGCATGCTGCGCCTCGAACGCATCGCCAAAGAACGCATGACCACGGTGGCCGACCTCAGCAAGGCCATGGTTCGCGACCTGATCAACGTGCGTCCGCTGGCGGCCGCTCTGCGCGAGTTCTTCGGTTCGGGGCAGCTGTCGCAGTTCATGGATCAGAACAATCCTCTCTCGGAGCTGACGCACCGCCGCCGCCTCTCGGCCCTCGGTCCCGGCGGTCTGAGTCGCGAGCGCGCCGGATTCGAAGCCCGCGACGTTCACTACACTCACTATGGCCGCATCTGTCCCATCGAAACGCCCGAAGGTCCGAACATCGGTCTGGTGACTTCGCTGGGCACCTACGCGCGCCTCAACGAGTACGGCTTTCTGATCACGCCGCGCCGCCCCGTCAAAAACGGCGCGGTCTCCACGAAGGCGGAAGACGTCGTCTATCTGTCCGCCGACGAGGAGGACAACTATTACGTCGGCCGCGCCAACACGCCCTTCGATCCGGAAACGGGGCGCCTCACGGAAGACGCTGTGTACGCCCGCTACAAGGGCGATATCGTCAAGATCGCTCCCGAACAGGTGGATTTCCTCGACGTATCCTCGAAACAGGTCGTGTCGGCTTCCGCCGCGCTGATCCCGTTCCTCGAGCACGACGACGCCAACCGCGCTCTGATGGGCTCGAACATGCAGCGTCAGGCCGTGCCGCTGCTGCTGCCCAAGGCTCCCTTTGTCGGTACCGGCATCGAAGAGCGCGTGGCCCGCGATTCCGGCTGCTGCGTCTACTCTTCCTGCGACGGCTCCGTCACCTATGTCGATTCCGACCGCATCGAAGTGACCGACGACAGCGGCGCCCGTCACGAATTCGAACTCGACAAGTTCCTGCGCTCCAACCAAGGCACCATCATCCATCAGCGTCCCACAGTCGACGTGGGTGACAAGGTAAAGGCCGACGAATTGCTGGCCGACGGCCAATCCGTCGACGGCGGCGAGCTGGCGCTGGGGCGCAACGTCCTCATTGCGTTCGTGCCGTGGGAAGGCTACAACTACGAGGACGCCATCCTGCTCAGCGAAAAACTTGTCAAGGAAGACTATTTTTCTTCCATCCATATCGAAGAGTACGAGATCGATTCCCGTGACACCAAGCTTGGCCCCGAGGAGATCACCCGCGACATTCCCAATGTCGGTGAAGACGCGCTGCGCAACCTCGACGAGGACGGCGTGGTGCGCATCGGCGCCGAGGTCAACCCCGGCGACATCCTCGTCGGCAAGGTCACGCCCAAGGGCGAAGCTGACCACAGCCCCGAGGAAAAACTGCTGCGCGCCATTTTCGGCGAGAAAGCCGGCGAAGTGCGCGACACGTCGCTGCACCTGCCCCACGGCACGCGCGGCAAAGTCGTTTCCGTCAAACGCCTGAACCACGTCGACAACCCCGAGTCGCTCAGCCCCGGCGTGAACGAAGTTATCAAAGTTTACGTGGCCCAGTGGCGCAAGATCACCGTCGGCGACAAGATGTCGGGACGTCACGGCAATAAGGGCGTCGTTTCCCGCATCCTGCCCGTGGAGGACATGCCCTACCTTCCCGACGGCACGCCCGTTGACGTCTGCCTCAATCCTCTGGGTGTTCCCAGCCGCATGAACCTCGGCCAGGTGCTCGAGGTCATCCTCGGCTTCGTGGCGCTCAAGAACGGCTGGCACGTCGGCACTCCCGTGTTCGAGGGCGCCACGGAAGAGGAGATCTACAAGATGCTGCAGGAAATTTCCGACCGCGATCCCGGCCTGCGCGGCAAATTGTCGTCGGGCGGCACGATCCGCCTGTGCGACGGCCGCACCGGCGACCTGATGGCCGAGCCCAGCACCGTCGGCGTCATGTACATGCTCAAGCTCAACCACCTCGTCGACGACAAGCTGCACGCCCGTTCCGTCGGCCCCTACAGCCTGATCACGCAGCAGCCTCTGGGCGGCAAGGCCCAGTTCGGCGGCCAGCGCTTCGGCGAGATGGAAGTCTGGGCCCTGCAAGGCTACGGCGCCGCGCACGTGCTTCAGGAAATGCTCACCGTCAAGTCCGACGATATCCGCGGCCGCCTCAAGACCTACGAGAAGATCATCAAGGGACAGAACCTCACCAAGCCCGGCGTGCCCGAGAGCTTCAAGGTGCTCGTCAAAGAACTGGAAGGGCTTGGCCTGACCGTTTCCATCGATTACAGCGACGGCACCTCCGGGCCGCTTCCGATCGATGACGATGACGATGGCCCGCGCCGTCCCAGTGACATCGACAACATCACCGCCAACGACATGATGTTTGCCGCCGAAGGGGATCTGCCCGCTCAGCCGGCAGAGCGGAATGCCGAAGAGCCCGACGGCGAGGATGAGTTCGGGGTGCTGCCGGATGCGGATGAAGAGAACGCCGGCGGCGGAAACGCGGCGGATCCCGAAGCGCAGGAAATGCCCAATCTGAACGAATAAACGGCAAAAAAGAGCGGCAGAGACGCCGCTGCTTTTCCTTCCGCTTCCGAACGTTTTTTCGGTTTCGTATTCGTCTTTTCGTCATTTATTGGATAGAAATGGAGTGATTCTCCTTATGAATAAAGAAATCGTCGGAATCCGTCTGCGCCTGGCCACTCCCGAGCAGATCCGGGATCTGTCCCACGGCGAAGTCAAAAAGCCCGAAACGATCAATTACCGTACGCTGCGTCCCGAACGCGACGGCCTTTTCTGCGAGCGTATCTTCGGACCGACCAAAAGCTACGAGTGTGCCTGCGGCAAATACAAGAAGAGCGGCCCCAAGTTCAAGGGCGTTGTCTGCGACCGTTGCGGCGTCGAAGTCACCGACAACCGCGTGCGCCGCGAGCGCATGGGGCATATCGAGCTGGCGGCCCCCGTCGTGCACATCTGGTATCTGCGCGGCATTCCCAGCCGCCTCAGCCTGCTGTTGGGCACTCCCACCAAAATGCTGGAGCGTGTTGTCTATTTCGCGCCGCTGCGCAAGCGCGAGGCGGCGTACAAGGTCGTCATCGAGGGCAAGCGCCCCGACCTGGCCGCCAAGGACGACGTGATCTCCGAATCGGAGATGCGCGTCCACACTCATTACGACCCCAAATTCAAGGCCGAAGAAGCGTACCGCATCCTTTCCACCGACGACGTGCCGCTTTCCGTCGGCGACGTGATCAGCGCCAACCAGCTGGCCCGCTACCAGTCTGAATGGGGGGGAGAATCCTTCTCGGCGGAGCCGGCCTACACGATCGTCTCTCTCGACGGCGTCACGGCCGACGAAGTTCCCGTTCTGACGGCCGAAGGCCTCGCCGCCGAGTCCGCAGGCGAAATGAAGTGGAAGCCCGGCGACAGCATTTCCGAGTCCGATCTGGCTGCCCTGCGCGGCGGCAGCGAAGTGGCGGCCGAGCGCCGCAAAACGGGCACTCAGGACAGCTACATCGTCACCTCGGTGACTCGTCTGCCCTACAGTAAGGGACAGATTCTCTCCCAGTCGGAACACACGCTGTTCCAGGAAAAATATCCGCACCGCTTCACCTCGCAGCTTGAGAGCGTCGTCGTCGAGGATCCCTGCTATCTGGTCATCGACGAGGGCGAATCGCCGTTCTCCGATTCCGACATCATCATCGAGCGCGAACAGCACCTGTGCTCAGCTTACGATCCCAAATTCAAGGCCGGCATCGGTGCCGAAGGCGTGCGCGAAAAACTCTGTGCCATGGATCTGAACCATCTCGTCCAAGAGCTGCGCGAGGAACTTTCCGAAACGACGGGACAGAAGCGCCGCAAGATCGTCAAGCGTCTTCAGGTGGTGGAGGATTTCCGCAAAGGCGACTGCGCGCCTCAGTCCATGGTGCTCGAAGTGCTGCCCGTTATCCCCCCCGATCTGCGTCCCATGGTTCAGCTCGACGGCGGCCGCTTCGCCACCTCTGACCTCAACGATCTGTATCGCCGCGTCATCAACCGCAACAACCGCCTCAGCAAGCTGAAGGAGCTCAAGGCCCCCGAGATCATCGTCCGCAACGAAAAGCGCATGCTTCAAGAGTCCGTCGACGCCCTGATCGACAACGGCCGCATGGGCAAAGCCGTGCTCGGCGCTGGCAACCGCCCCCTCAAGAGCCTCACCGACCTGCTGCGCGGCAAGAAGGGCCGTTTCCGCCAGAACTTGCTGGGCAAGCGCGTCGACTATTCCGGCCGTTCCGTTATCGCCATCGGCCCATTCCTGCGCCTGTATCAGTGCGGTCTCCCCAAGCAAATGGCGCTGGAGTTGTTCAAGCCGTTCGTCATCCAGAAGATGGTCGAGAAAGGCATCGCCACGAACGTCAAAAATGGCAAGCGCATGATCGAGCGCGGCAACGAAGAGATCTGGGGCATCCTCGAAGAGATCATCAAGGACCATCCTGTCATGCTCAACCGCGCCCCGACGCTGCACCGTCTGGGCATTCAGGCTTTCGAGCCGATTCTCATGGAAGGCAAGGCCATCCGCCTGCACCCCATGGCGTGCACGGCTTTCAACGCCGACTTCGACGGCGACCAGATGGCCGTCCACGTGCCGTTGTCCATCGAGGCGCAGACCGAGGCCCGCATGCTCATGCTGGCTGCCAACAACCTTCTTTCCCCCGCCAGCGGCAAGCCGATCGTTTCGCCCACCCAGGACATTCTGCTCGGCGTGTACTACATTACCAACATGGTGTCCGGCCTCAAAGGCGAGAACACCTATTACGACAGTCTCGACGATGTGATGACCGCCCTCGATCACGGTGCGGTGCACGTCAACACGCGCATCTATCTGCGTTGGGATCCCGAATGGAAGCCGCTCACCAAAAAAGGCATGGAGGACAGCGATTTCCTCGATCCCAAGACCCGTAAGTGGCTGATCACGTCGCCAGGGCGCGCCCTTTTCAATCTGCACCTCAATCCGCGCCTGCGCTTCGTCAACTTCCAGATGGGCAAGAAAGACCTCAGCGCCATGCTCGACAAGGCCTACGATTACCTCAGCCACATCGAGATGGTGGACACGCTCGATTCGATCAAGAACCTCGGCTATCACTGGGCCTGTCTCAGCGGCCTGAGCTTCCAGATGCAGGCCATCGTCATTCCGCCCGAAAAGCAGCAGCTCGTCAACGAGTCGCTGGATATCGACGGACGCATCCGCGAACAATACGAGATGGGCATTCTCACCGAAGACGAGTATCTGCGTCAGAAGGAAGAACTGTGGTCCGGCGCTGCCGGCAAGATCGGCGACTCCATCATGGATCACATGGCCGTTACCAATCCCATCCGCATGATGGTCGAGTCCGGCGCCCGAGGCAGCAGAGGGCAGCTGGCGCAGATGGCCGGCATCCGCGGCCTGATGGCCGACCCGACGGGACGCATTATCGACTATCCGATTACCACGAACTTCCGTGAAGGCATGAACATGCTGGAATATTTCATTTCCACCCACGGAGCCCGCAAGGGGCTGGCCGATACGGCTCTGCGCACGGCCAAATCGGGATATCTGACCCGCCGTCTGGTCGACGTCGCTCAGGACATCATCGTCCTCGAAGAAGACTGCCACACCGGCAAGGGCATCAAGATCGAGCCGATGAAGAGCGACGGCAAGGTCGTCATCCCGCTGAGCGAACGCATTGCCGGGCGCACCAGCCTTGAAGACATTGACGATCCCGTCAGCGGCGAACGTATTATCAGCAAGAACGAACTGATTCCGCCGGACAAGGCCCTTGAAATCGAGAACATCCGCGAACACATCTGGGTCCGCAGCCCGTTGAGCTGCGAGTCGCCTTACGGCATCTGCCAAAAATGCTATGGCGTCGATCTGTCCAGCCGCAAGATGGTCAACATCGGCGAAGCGGTCGGCGTCGTCGCGGCGCAGTCCATCGGCGAGCCGGGCACTCAGCTGACCATGCGCACGTTTCATACCGGCGGCGTGCGCATTTCCGGAGAGGACATCACCCAGGGGCTTCCTCGCATCGAACAGCTTTTCGAAGCGCGCCGGCCCAAAAAGGTCTCCTATCTGGCGGGGCTCAACGGCAAGGTGGCCGAAGTGCGCGAGCTCGAGGGCAAGCGCAAAGTCATTATCGAAGGCACTCCCAACGACAGTGACGTTGTGCAAAAGGTTACCTATAGCATCCCCGCTTCTCAGAGCATTCTGGTGGAGGAGGGGGATGAAGTCAAATCGGATACCCTGATCACCGACGGCTACATCGACCCCCAGCAGCTGCTCGAAGTCGAGGGGCAGGAAGCCGTGCAGAAATACTTGGTGGACAGCATCCAGGAAGTTTACCGTTCGCAGGGCGTCTCCATCAACAACAAGCACATCGAGGTTATTTTGCGCAAAGTCGCGCCGATCAATCGTCTGCGCGTCATCGACGAAGGCGACACTTCGCTGGTGGCGGGCGATTTGGTCTGGGCTGCCGACGTGCAGAAAGAGATCGACGAGCTGACGGCGGAGAACGAGCGCAATCTTGAAGAGGCCGTCAGAACGCTCTCCGGCAAGATTTTTCTTGGGCAGGAAGGCGTCCATCCTACGTCGGAGATCACAAGCCGTCAGAAGACTGTCATCGACCGTCCGCTGGTCGAGGAACTTCTCAAAGCCGGCACGCCGATGACCAAGCTTCATTTGCTTGACGACGACTGTCCGCTGGACGTTATTGTCGGCGAAGCTTCTTTCCGCGCGCGTCTGAAAGGATTCCAGCCCGTGGAGCCCATCACCTGCGCCGACGGCACGGTGATCCCCAACTCTTGCGAGTTGACGCTGCAGGACTTGACTCGCATCACGGCCACGCCTTCAGAGCCCCATTTCTATCGTGACGTAGAAACTTTGCGCAAGCTTACTGACGCGGCCTATTTGGCCAAGGACGTCTCGATAAGCGGCAAGGTGATCGCCAGAACGAACGATCTGGTCAGCGGCGAGCTGGTGCAAAAACTCAGCAGCAACCCCGTCAGAAGCATCCGCATCTGGAAGAACGTCCAGCACATCGACGTCATCGATTACCTCCAGGAGCGCCTGATCAGCACTCACTGGGGCAAACTTCTGACTGCCGCTTTCGACGCCGAAGGCAACCCCGTGCCCAACATGCCCAGGATTGTCGACGCGTCGGTGATTCGGGCCATTCTGCAGGGCAAGATCAAGACACTGGCATTGCACGACAGCGACAAACCCGTTCATCTTGACGAGTATCTGGCCCAGGCGCTCATCAATGCCGTTGTCGGCAAAGTCACTCTGGATGCCGTCGAACTTGGCGAAGGTAGGGGCAGCATTCCTGCCGGCGTTACGCTCGCGGAAGAACACGCCGCCCGCATCATTGCCAGCCGCGTGCCGAAGTTGAGTCTGCGCCCCGCCTCGCCGCAGAGCGAGGAAGTGACGCTGATTTCACGCGTGTCCTATGTGCGCAAGCTGCGCGTTCCGCCTCTGTGCAAAAAGTTCATCCACGGCATCACCAAGGCCGCTTTGGCAACAGAGAGTTTCCTGAGCGCCGCGTCTTTCCAGCAGACCGCCCAGATCCTTGCCGGCGCCGCTGTGCGCAGTCAGGTCGACCATTTGATGGGGCTCAAGGAAAACGTCATCATTGGTCATCTGATTCCTGCCGGAACGGGGATCGAACGCTTTCAGAGTCTTAAGGTTTCCAGCAGATTCGTGCCTGCCTCCGAGGCGGAGAACGCCGATGACGCTGCGGAAAAACAGCTGCCTGAGGGCGCTGAGGTTCCGGCGGACGAGTAAGAATTTAAGGAAAACAAATCTATAAGTTTAAAATACTGAAAGAATCGGTTTAAAATGCTCGATGCGGGGCGTGCTAAAAGCTTGACATTAGCGCGCCCCATTGCTATTATCACTTGGTGTCTTTCGTGCGAGGGTGAACTGTGTCCTTTTATCGGGAACCGCGATGATTCCAAGGATGCGCGCTCTTTCCCTCGGGAAAGGTGAACGTCTGGGACCATTTTGGTTTAATCTGCCGTGGATCGAGCCCTAGGGCTTGAGCAAACGAATGCTCTCGAGAGAGGCTGGTTTTCTTCCCCGCGCGGAACTTATCCAGACAAACCCGGACCGGTGTACATCATACGGAAGACAGCCGGAGAAGTCGTTCTTCGGCGAAGTTCAATAGAATTTTTTCGGAAGGAAGAAGGAGGAAATATCGTGCCAACAATCAATCAGCTTGTGCGCAAGGGACGCGTCGCTGCGACTTACAAGTCGGCGTCTCCCGCGCTGCAGAACTCGCCCGTTCGTCGCGGCGTCTGCACCCGTGTCTACACCGTGACTCCCAAGAAGCCCAACTCGGCCCTTCGTAAGGTGGCTCGTGTCCGCCTGACCAACGGCATTGAGGTTACGTCTTACATTCCGGGCGTCGGACACAACCTGCAGGAGCACTCGGTGGTTCTCGTGCGTGGCGGTCGCGTCAAGGACCTTCCCGGCGTCCGTTATCACATTGTCCGCGGAGCTCTTGACTGCGGTGGCGTTGCCGATCGCAAGCGCAGCCGCTCCAAGTACGGCGCTCGCCGCCCCAAGTAAGTATTAAGGAGGAAATTCCATGCCGCGTAAAGGGCATATCAAAAAACGTGAAACCATCGCTGATGCGACCTATAACAGCGTTGTCGTCACGAAGTTCATCAATACTCTGATGCTTGACGGCAAGAAGAGCATTGCCGAAGGCATTATGTACGGCGCTCTCGAAAAGGCCTCCGAGAAGCTGAAAGTCGAGCCCATGGCTCTGTTTGAGAAGGCTATGGAAAACGTCAAGCCCGCGGTCGAGGTTCGTTCCCGCCGTGTCGGCGGCGCGACCTATCAGGTTCCCGTCGAAGTCGCTCCCGCGCGGGCGCAGGCGTTGGCCATTCGTTGGATCATTTCTTACGCTCGCAGCAAAAAAGGCATGCCTATGGCTGAGCGTCTTGCACGCGAGCTGATGGACGCCTACAACAACGAAGGCAGCTCCGTCAAGAAGCGCGAAGACACTCACAAGATGGCCGAGGCCAACAGAGCCTTTGCTCATTACCGTTGGTAGTCGGCTTCTGGTGACGTTTCATGCTGACTAAAGATCTGACAAAAATCCGCAACATTGGCATTGCCGCTCACATTGACGCCGGAAAGACCACGACCACGGAACGTATCCTGTTCTACACGGGCGTGAACTACAAAATCGGCGAAACTCACGACGGCACCGCGACCATGGACTGGATGGCCCAGGAGCGCGAGCGCGGGATTACGATCACTTCCGCAGCTATTACCTGCCAGTGGAAGGATTGTTTTATCAATATTATTGACACTCCCGGCCACGTGGATTTTACAGTTGAAGTGGAGCGTTCTTTGCGCGTTCTTGACGGCGCTGTTTCCGTCTTCTGTGCGGTCGGCGGCGTCGAGCCTCAATCGGAAACAGTCTGGCGTCAGGCCGACAAGTACAAGGTTCCTCGTATCGCGTTTATCAACAAGATGGACCGCGTCGGTGCGAACTTTTTTGGCGTTGTGAGCCAGATTCATGATCGTCTCGGTGCCCGCGCTGTTCCCGTGGTTCTGCCTATTGGCGCGGAGGATTCGTTCCAGGGTGTCGTTGATCTTCTTCAGATGAAGGAGCTCGTTTATGTCGACGAGTCGGGGGCGCATCCCGAGCTTCGCGACATCCCCGCCGACATGCTCGACGACGCGAAAATGTATCGTGAGAACCTCATCGAGCAGCTGGGCGACGTCGACGATGAGATCATGAACATGTATCTTGAAGGGCAGGAGCCGACGGTCGAACAGCTGAAGGCAGCTATCCGCCGTCAGACAATTGCGTTGAAGTTTGTGCCCTGTTTTTGCGGCAGCGCTTTTAAAAACAAGGGAATTCAGCCCGTGCTTGATGCGGTTATCGATTATCTGCCCAGTCCTGTTGACATCCCCGCAGTCGAGGGAACTTCGCCTGATGATGAGGCCAAGGTGATTGAACGCCATCCTAAAATGGACGAGCCGCTCTCGGCCTTGGCTTTTAAGATTGCCGTTGATCCCTTTGTCGGGCGTCTGACGTTTTGTCGTATTTACTCCGGCACGCTTCATACCGGTGATACTCTTTACAATCCCGCAAGCCGCAAGCGCGAGCGTATTGGCCGCATCCTTCTGATGCATTCCAACAAGCGCATTGACATTGATGACGCCAGTGCCGGTATGATCGTGGCCCTGCCAAGCCTCAAGAACACCCGCACCGGCGATACGCTCTGTGATGAGAACAATCCCGTGGTTCTTGAGAGTCTGACGTTTCCCGCCCCTGTCATCACCCTGGCGGTTGAACCCGCGACGACCGAGGACAAGGCCAAACTGGCCAAGGGGTTGGTTGCTCTTTCCGACGAAGACCCAACCTTCGTCGTCAAGGACAACGAAGAAACGGGGCAGACGACGATTTCCGGCATGGGCGAACTTCACCTTGACATTATCGTCGATCGCCTGCGCCGTGAGTTTGGCGTTCACGTGAACGTTGGCCGTCCTCAGGTTGCTTACCGCGAAGCCATTCAGAACCGTGTTGAAAAGGTTCAGGGCAAATTCGTCCGTCAGAGCGGCGGTCACGGGCAGTACGGCGATTGCGTTATCAACATGGAGCCCCTGCCTGACGGGCAGGAAGGTTTTGTGTTTGAGGACGATATCGTTGGCGGTGTCATTCCGCGCGAGTTCATCCCTGCCTGTCAGAAGGGTTTCGAAGAGGCCATGGGCAGTGGCGTTCTGGGCGGATTTCCCGTCATCGGCGTGAAGGTTGAGTTGGTGTACGGAAGCTATCACGAAGTCGACTCTTCGGAAATGGCCTTCAAGATTGCTGCTTCAATGGCTTTCAAAGAAGCCATGAGAAAGGCCAGTCCTACGCTGATGGAACCCATTATGTCGGTCGAAGTCGTGACCCCCGAGGATTACGTGGGCGACGTCATGGGCGATCTTTCGTCCCGTCGCGGCCGTGTTGACGGTATGGAAATGAGAGCGAATGCCCGTGCCATCAAAGCGTATGTGCCCCTTGGCGAGATGTTCGGTTATGCCACCGATTTGAGAAGCAAAACTTCGGGACGCGCCAACTACACCATGCAATTCGACCACTACGAGCCGGTTCCCAAGAATGTTGCCGAGACGATCTTGAACCCCAGCGGCGCTGAGTCCGCTGGCAAGAAGTAAGTTTCTAGGAAAACCTAGGGAGGAAAAAACAATGGCAAAAGAGAAATTCGAACGCAGCAAGCCCCATCTGAACATCGGCACGATCGGGCACATCGACCACGGGAAGACCACGCTGACGGCAGCGATCTCGCACGTCCTGTCGAAAGCCGGTTACGCGGAAGAGACCAAATTCGACCAGATCGACAAAGCGCCGGAAGAGAAAGAACGCGGCATCACCATCAACATCTCCC